>NC_009922.1:1561779-1874134 GCF_000018325.1 Alkaliphilus oremlandii OhILAs
TAGGAATGGGCAAAGATTTTGTAGAACATTTTCGTATTTCAAAAGAGATTTTTCTAGAATCTAGCGATGCAATCCATTTAGACGTTGAAAAACTATGCTTTGAAGGACCCGAAAACGAATTGATGAAAACAGAAAATACGCAGCCTGCCATCCTTACCACTTCTGTTGCCATATTGAAGGTATTAGAAAGTGAAGGTTTCGATTGTAGCATGACTGCTGGATTAAGTTTAGGAGAGTATACCTCCTTAGTAAAATCCAATGTGATTACATTTAAAGACGCAGTTCAATTAGTAAAAAAAAGAGGGAAATATATGCAGGATGAAGTTCCTGAGGGAGTGGGTACGATGGCTGCAATTTTAGGATTGGATCGAGAGCCATTGGAAAGCTGTTTAGAAAAAGCAAAGATAAATGGAATTGTAGAGATAGCAAACTACAATAGTCCAGGGCAGATCGTTATTTCTGGAGAAGTGAAGGCCGTAGAAATGGCAGTGGATTTAGCCCGCGAAGCTGGTGCTAAAAAAGCGGTGATACTGCCTGTCAGTGCACCTTTTCATTGTAGCTTATTGAAGGGTGCAGGCGTGAAGCTGAAAAAGGATTTGGAACTATTAAAAATTAACGATCCACAAGTTCCTGTTGTGACCAATGTAGAGGCGAAAATTCTGACCTCTAGATTCAAAGTGATCCCTTCCTTAGTAGAGCAGATTAGTAAATCTGTACTATGGGAAGACTCAATTTCCATGATGATCAATGAAGGAATAGAAAATTTCATAGAAATTGGTCCTGGCAAAGCCTTAGGCTCCTTTATAAAGAAAATAGCCAAAATAAAAGGGAAAAAAGTAAATGCTTTCAGTATAGAAGATGTTCAAGGTTTTAAAGAATTAATAAAAACAGAAATGGGGGTGTAATTTTGAACTTATCAGGTAAAACAGCTTTAGTAACTGGAGGATCTAGAGGTATCGGTCGCTCCATAGCATTGGCACTTGCAAGCCAAGGCGCCAATGTGATTATCAACTATACCAGCAATGAACAAAGCGCATTGGAGGTTGTAGAAGAAATAAAGAAATTTAATGTTCAGGCACTAGCAGTGAAGGCTAATATTTCAAGTGCAGAAGAAGTTCAGTTCATGATGAACAAAATAGAAGAAGTATTTACTGAAATCCACATCCTGGTAAACAATGCAGGAATTACGAGGGATAATCTGCTCATCAAAATGAAAGAGGAAGATTGGGACCAAGTGATGGACATCAATTTAAAGGGAGCATTCCTTTGCACAAAAGCAGTAGCTAGAAAGATGATCAAACAGAAATATGGCAGGATTATCAATTTAGCATCTGTTGTAGGGATTGTAGGAAATCCAGGACAAGGAAACTACTGTGCTTCTAAGGCTGGAATCATAGGCTTCACAAAGTCCATTGCAAAAGAAATCGCAGGCAAAAATATTACGGTTAATGCTATTGCGCCTGGATTTATAGATACAGATATGACCATGGCCCTTCCAGAGAAGGTAAGGGACACCATGCTGGAGGTAATTCCGATGAAAAGATACGGACTTCCAGAGGATATTGCGAACTTGGCTGTATTCTTGAGCAGTGACCATGCCAGCTATATTACGGGTCAGGTGATCAATGTAGATGGCGGCATGGCAATGTAATCAAAAATAAAATTTGCTCGTTATTCTCGCAAATTTTATGTCGCACTCAACTTTAGGTAGGGCATAAAGCTTCAAGTACTCAAAATAAATTATAAATAATTAGGAGGAAATGAATATGACATTCGAAAAAGTAGTAAACATTATTGTGGATCAATTAGGTGTAGAAGATAGCAGTGCAATTAGCAGAGAGACCTCTTTGATGAAGGATTTAGAGGCAGATTCTTTAGATGCTGTTGAAATCATCATGGGAATCGAAGATGAATTTGGAATAGAAGTACCAGATGAAGAAGCGAGTAAGTTTAAGAACATAGGCGATATTGTGGATTATGTAGAGGCAAACAAATAAAGCAAACAATGGCTTTGATTTGCAATAGGGAAGGTGAAATATGAAAAGAAGAGTCGTTATAACAGGGATGGGATGTATTACCCCAATCGGCAGTAGTATAGATAAATTTTGGGATTCTTTAATCAAAGGTGTTTCAGGAATCAGCAACATCACCAGATTTGATACAACGGATTTCCCTACGCAGATTGCAGGTGAGGTAAAAGATTTTTGTCCAGAAGAATATATTGAAAAAAGAGAAGTAAAAAGGATGGATAGATTTAGCCAATTTGCAGTTGCTGCTTCAAAGATGGCAGTTGCAGATGGAAATTTAGATCTGGATGCCATTGATAAAAATAGATTCGGTGTGATTCTGGGCTCTGGAATTGGCGGCATGGAAACCATGGAGGAGCAGAGCAAGAAATTACTAGAGAAGGGTCCTGGTAGAATTAGTCCGTTTTTCATTCCGATGATGATATCCAATATGGGCTCTAGCCAGATATCCATTGCTCTTGGAGCAAAAGGGCCGAATCAAACGGTCGTTACGGCTTGTGCCTCTGCTACCAATGCAATTGGTGAAGCCTTTAGAACCATTCAAAACTCAGATGCGGACATTATGATTACAGGTGGTACAGAGGCTTCTATCACACCGCTTTCCATTGCAGGATTTTGTTCCATGAAAGCCATGTCCACAAGAAATGAAGATCCTACAAAAGCCAGTAGACCATTTGATGCCAATAGAGATGGCTTCGTAATGGGGGAGGGTGCAGGGATACTGTTAATAGAAGAACTGAGTCACGCGCTGAAAAGAGATGCTAGAATCTATGGAGAGATTGTGGGATACGGCACGACTTCCGACGCTTATCATATTACATCACCTTCGCCAAATGGGGAAGGTGGCGCAAGAGCTATGTCAAAGGCTTTGCAGGATGCTGATATAACCTATGAAAAAATAGACTATATCAATGCCCATGGAACCAGCACACCTTATAACGATGAGTTTGAAACAGCAGCTATTAAAGACGTATTTAAAGAACATGCCTATAAATTAGTGATGAACTCTACAAAGTCCATGACAGGCCACCTATTGGGTGCTGCAGGAGCCGTAGAAGCGATTGCTTGCATCCTATCGATTAACAAGAGTATGGTCCATCCTACCATCAATTATGAAACGCCAGATCCAAAATGTGACTTAGATTACGTTCCAAATAAAGCAAGGACACTTAATATAGACTATGCACTTTCTAATTCATTGGGATTCGGTGGGCATAATGCAACGATTATTTTTAAAAAATACGAATAGTTTTAAGCGTATGTACTCAATATAGGAAGAAAACAATCTTCCTATATTTTTTTATGACCTAACCCAATTTATGCGACTGAAAGGAGTAATAAATTGATGGTAGGTCAAACGCAACGAACACCAAATTTGCACGACCGGAGGAAGTGAACAAATTTGAGTTGTGAGACTGCGAAATAACCCAATTTATGCGACTGAAAGGAGTAATAAATTGATGGTAGGTCAAAGGCAACGAATGCCAATTTCATCGACCGGAGGAAGAATGAAATTGTGCAATGAGATTACGAAATGTTTTTGCAAACAAGAGAAGAACATAGTACAATAAAATAAATCGATGAATACGGAGGGAAAATATGAAGCTAGAGTATAACCGCATGGAGCAGATCAAAGAGTTTCAAAAAATAATAGGGTATCAATTTAAGAATTTAAGTATCATCAACGAAGCCTTGACCCATAGTTCCTATACCAATGAATATAGAAAAAAACAAGTTCAAAATAATGAGCGGCTTGAATTTTTAGGAGATTCAGTTTTAGGAATTGTAGTGAGCGAGTATATCTATTTAAAGTATAAGGATCTCCCAGAAGGAGAATTAACGAAAATTAGAGCCAATGTTGTATGTGAACCCTCCTTGGGGAATCAAGCAAAAGAAATTAAGCTTGGTCAGTATTTACTACTTGGCAAAGGCGAAGAGGCAACGGGGGGAAGGGATAGAGTATCTATATTGGCAGATGCTTTTGAAGCTGTCATAGGAGCATTGTATCTAGATGGTGGAATTGCAGTAGCTGGCAAGTTTATATTGGACATGCTGACCCGCAGTATAGAGTTAGCTATTGAAGGGAATCTTTTTAGAGATTATAAAACAGACTTACAAGAGATATTGCAAAGCAAGTACGATGAGAAGATCAGTTATAAAGTCGTTAGTGAAGTTGGTCCAGACCACAACAAGACCTTTGAGGTGGAGATTTTATTAGGAGAGAAATCTCTTGGAATGGGAGAAGGCAAAAGTAAAAAGGAAGCGGAGCAAAGGGCTGCTAAAAGTGCTTTAAAGAAGGTGGAATTAGAACATGGAAAAAGGTAAAATCATTATTCCTATATTTATTCCTCATAGGGGATGCCCCCATGATTGTAGCTTTTGCAATCAAAAAAAGATAGCAGGTATAGGGACTGATGTAACAGCGGAACAGGTCTTAGAAATTATAGAAGCGCAGTTGGAACATTTGAAAGATGTGAACCGACCCAAAGAAATCGCTTTTTATGGTGGAAGTTTTACAGGATTACCCTATGAACAGCAGCGCCAGCTTTTAGCCATGGCCTACGAGAAAAAGAAGCTGAATTTCATTCAAGATATTAGAATTTCTACTAGACCAGATTATATTAATGAAGAAATACTCCAGTTACTAGGAAGCTATGGCGTATCTATAATTGAATTAGGTGTGCAATCTACGGATCCTACTGTCTTAGAATTAAATAATAGAGGTCATTCCAAAGAAGATGTATATCGAGCTGCAGCTTTAATAAAAAAGCAAAACATCCAGTTGGGGCTTCAAATGATGGTAGGTTTATATGGAGATACCAAGGAAAAAATGTTACGGACAGCACGAGATATTATTGATTGTACACCTGATTTCGTTAGAATCTATCCAACAATTATTATACAGGATACTTTGCTGGAAAAATTATATCGAGAAGGTAAATATAAGCCGATCAGTCTAGATGAGGCTGTTTACTTATGCAAAGAATTAGTTTTAGAATTCGATCAATACCAAATACCGATTATTCGATTGGGGTTACAGGCAACGGAGGAAATTACCATCGGTAAGAGCATTATTGCAGGTCCCTATCATCCTGCATTTCGAGAGCTTGTAGAAACAGAAATCTATAAAGATAGAATAGAATACAAGATGAGCCTATATAAAGGAATCGAAGGAAAAATCTTAAAAATATATTGCAATACAACTGAATGCTCTAAAGTCGCTGGATACAGCCAAAAAAATAAGAACTACTTCAAAGATAAATTTAATTTGAAGGGCATAAAAATTTTCGGTGTCGATCGTATTCCTTCTGGAGAAGTAGATATAGAGATCTTCCTGTAATTATGATAGAATGATACTGCATTGAAAATATAAAGATTTCCTGTAGATGACTGTGTTTGAGGGGGAGTATATTTGCAACTAAAAAAGTTAGAAATTCAAGGATTTAAATCCTTTGCGAATAAAATAGAAATAAATTTTGAATCCGGTATAACGGGCGTCGTTGGACCGAATGGCAGTGGAAAAAGTAATATTTCTGATTCCATACGGTGGGTATTGGGAGAACAAAGTGCGAAGACGCTCCGTGGAAGTAAAATGGAAGATGTCATCTTTTCTGGTGCGGCGGATCGAAAGCCTCTAGGTATGGCAGAAGTTTCCATAACCTTAGATAATAGCTCTGAAACACTGCCCATTGATTATTCAGAAGTCCGAATTACAAGGCGAGTATATCGCTCTGGAGATAGTGAATATTTTTTAAATAAATCCTCCTGTCGTCTCAAGGATGTACGAGAACTATTAATGGATACAGGTATAGGAAAAGATGGATATTCCATTATTGGACAAGGAAAAATAGACGAAATTTTAAGTAACAAATCTGAAGATCGCAGACAAATTTTTGAAGAAGCAGCAGGTATCGTAAAATATAAGACGAGAAAAGATGAAGCTGAAAAAAAGCTGACCTCTACAAAAGAAAATCTATTAAGAGTTTTAGATATATTGAATGAATTAGAAGGACAATTGAGTCCTTTGAAAAAACAGAGCATGAAAGCAAAGGAGTTTACCGTTTTAAAAGAGCGTCTATTAAATTTGGAGGTTAATTTATTTATTCGAGAAATTGATAAAATAGATGCAGAACTGAAACTCATGTATGAACAAATTCATGTACTGAATCAATCTATTGAAGAACAACAGAAGGAAAAAAGTTTTTATTATGATAATCTACAAGAATTAGAAGCATTGCTCAATCAATGCAGTATTAAAATAGCCAACAAACAGGATGAATATTTTAATATACAGAAATCCATTGAAAAAATAGAAGGCCAGATCAATTTAAAGAAAGAAAAATCAAATAATACGGATTCAAATATTAAAAGAATTGAAATAGAAATAAAAGAAATTCAGAAAGAACAAGATCATTTATCTGTAAAGCTAGAAGAAAAACTAAAATACTTTAATGAAATATGCTCAGAACTCGACAGTATTCAAGAATATTTGAGAAGTCAAGCATTGGCCTATGATCAACTGCATCATACAAATTCCCAAAAAGAAAAGGATGTAGAGGATTATAAAACCTTTATCCTTGATACAATCAATGAAATATCTGATTTAAAAAGTGAAATAAAAGGTTTAAAAACCTTGATGACCACAATGGAGGAGCGGAACAGGCAGGTCAGTGATGAGCGTAGTGAATATGAACAAAGAATTTCAGAAAGAGCAAAGCAACTGAATGATTTAAAACAGGATTTATCAGAGTTGGAAAAGCATAATCAACGCATTGTAGCAAATATTGCGGAGCAAAATCATCATAAAGAGCATCTGATGAATCAGTTAAATAAAGCTTCCAACGAAATGAATACGCTACAAAATCATTTAAGAAATAAAGAAGCGAGAAGAACTGTAATAGAAGATATGGAAAGAGAGCATGAGGGCTATAATAAAAGTGTAAAAAATATCCTAGTGGCTTGCAATAAAGACAAAGAATTAGGGAAAGGTGTATTTGGAGCAATTGCCGATTTAATTCAGGTACCGAAAGGATATGAAGTCGCCTTGGAAACTGCCTTAGGTCCTGCGCTTCAATATATTGTCAGCAAGGAAGAAAATGATGGAAAACGGTTAATACAATATCTGAAAAAGTATAACCTAGGAAGAATCACAGTGCTTCCTTTAACAACGATTCAAGGGCGAACGATTACAAAGGAAGAAATAGGGATTATAGAAAATTTTCATGATGCTCAGATCGCCTTCGATATCATTCAATATGAAAACACCTTTAAAAATATTTTTTCAAGTTTGCTATCTAGAGTTCTGGTTGTAAGAAGCCTAGACCAAGGAATAGAACTGGCAAGAAAATTAAACCATAAATTTAAAATTGTCACCTTAGATGGCGATGTCTTAAATATCGGCGGCTCTTTAACAGGAGGAAGTGTATCTGGTAAAACCACAAGTATTCTAGGGCGAAAGAGAGAGTTAGAGGATTTAATTGTAGAAATTGATGATTTTCAACATCAATGGGAATCAAAAAAACAGGTGTACCTCAACCTAGAGCAAGAGATCCAATCTATATTAGCTAATGTGGAAGCTTTAAATACAAACATACAAGAAAATCGGATTCAAATTGCAACTTTAAATAGCACCATTGAACAGGTGACTCAAGAAGTTCATCGACTACAGAGCCTATATGACAACGCTGAGAACGAGATCAAACAGATCCGTCACACGAAAGAAGAGACCAATATTAGATATCTTCAACTTGAAAATGAGGTAGCAAAACTGGAACAAGAAGTTGAAAATGTTAAGGGCAAGATTAGTGACAATCAACTGGAGCTCGTTGATAAAAAACAGGAACTGGATCGAATCAGCAATATACTTACTGGACATAAAGTTAAATTAGCTACTTCGGAGGAACAAAAAAAATCTTCCTTAGTGGAAATCCAACGGTTGCAGAATTCTATTAAAAATAATGAAGATATGATCTTAAATAAAAAAAATCAATTAAAAGAGGAACAAGGTTTTCATATTCTGCTGACCAATGAGATTCATGAACTGAAAGATGAATTTGATAATCTATGGCGCAGTATTAGTGTATATGAAGATGAACTTAAAAAGTATAAAGAAGAGAAAGAGATTCATCAATTGAAGGAATCTGAGTATAAGAAATTACTAAAGCAGATAGAGACCATTTTATTAGAGCTGCAGGACAGTATGCATAAGCTAGATGTAAAAAGGACGAGGCTGGAAATGCAGCAACAAGGCTACTATACAAAGCTCTGGGAAGAATATGAATTAACATATGCAGAAGCCATGAACTTTAAATCGGAGATTGCCGATGCAAGTAATACCAATAAAGAGATCAAGGAATTAAAGGATCGACTCAAGGCCTTGGGTGTTGTCAACCTAGACTCCATAGAGGAATATGAGAAAGTAAAAGAACGATACGATTTCTTAAAAGCACAGCAGGACGATTTAAACGAAGCGCAAAAGTCTTTAGTTAAAGTGATCGGTGACATGGAAATCACGATGCAAAAACAATTCATGGATCAATTTAAAATTATTAAAGAAAATTTTAATACGGTATTTAGTAAGCTTTTTGGCGGGGGTAAGGCAGACTTAATTTTAGAGGACAATGAAAATGTACTAGAGTGTGGGATTGATATTGTTGCCCAGCCGCCAGGCAAGAAATTACAGAATCTATCTTTACTTTCTGGTGGTGAAAGAGCTCTGACTGCCATATCTTTACTCTTTGCTATTTTACTTGTAAAGCCAAGTCCATTCTGTATATTAGATGAAATTGAAGCAGCATTGGATGACGCTAACGTTTATCGATATGCCCAATTTTTAAAAGAACTTTCAAAAGATACACAGTTTATTGTGGTAACTCATAGAAAAGGAACCATGGAAAGTGCAGATGCTTTATATGGAGTGACCATGCAGGAAAGTGGAATTTCAAGCTTGGTTTCCGTAAAACTATCGGACAATAAAAATGATGAAATAGCGAGCTAGGAGGAATATTATGTTCAAGAAATTTTTTGACAAACTTACAGGAAAAAATAAGGAAGAAAGCGTAGAGAAAAATCATGAAGAAAAAGTGGATGAAGCCGTAGATGGCCACGAACACAGTTCTCTCGAAGAAGTCGATTTTATAGAAATGGACCCTGAGGATATAGAAATGGATTCACAAGAGATGGAAAAGTATTTTGAAGATCTAGAAGTAGATTCTGTAGAAGATTCAACGGAAGCAGAAGAAGTCGAGGAAGAAATAGTAGAAGAAATAGTAGAAGAGAAAATAGAAGAAGACATAATAGAGACGGTGGAGGAAGTAATAGAAGAGATCGAACCAATTAAAGTCGCCGAGACCGTAGAAGAGGAAGTTGTTGAAGCAAAACCTAAATTTAACCTATTTAGCAGACTGAAAGAAGGTTTACTAAAAACCAAAAGTGGCATTACGGATAGAGTGGATCATTTATTAAAATCCTATAAAAAAATTGATGAAGATTTATTTGAAGAATTGGAAGAGATTTTAATAACATCCGATATGGGGGTACAAACCACCATGGAAATCGTTGAAGATTTAAAAGAACGTGTTAGAAAAGAAAAAATATCGGATCCTCTTGAAGTAAAACAACTCCTTATGGATAAGATCACAGAAATATTAGAAGAACTTCCTGATTCAAAAATAAACATTGAGCCGTCACCAGCGATCATTTTAGTTGTCGGCGTAAATGGTGTAGGAAAGACTACGTCCATAGGTAAAATGGCATATCGCTTTAAAAGTGAGGGAAAGAAAGTTTTACTGGCAGCAGGGGATACATTTAGGGCAGCGGCCATTGATCAATTAAAAATTTGGGGAGATCGTGTAGGTGTTGATGTCATCAGGCACCAAGAGGAATCTGATCCAGCAGCTGTAATATATGATGCAATACAAGCAGCAAAGGCTCGTAATACCGATGTCCTTATTTGTGATACAGCAGGTAGACTTCATAATAAGAAGAATCTAATGAATGAGTTAGGTAAAATATTTAAGGTTGTGGATAGGGAATATGAAAATGCATCTAAAGAAGTACTCTTAGTTTTAGATGCTACGACGGGTCAAAATGCGGTACAGCAAGCGAAAACCTTCAAGGAAGTTGCTAATATCAGCGGACTTATCTTAACGAAGCTAGATGGAACAGCGAAAGGTGGCGTTATTGTAGGAATCAGCAGAGAGTTAAACGTTCCTGTGAAGCTAATCGGTGTTGGAGAAAAAATGGAGGATTTACAGGAATTTAATCCACAAAGTTTCGTAAAGGCAATCTTTGGGGAAGCGTAATAAAATACTTGACATCCCATTATTTTTAGTATAAAATTACACCTGTAAAGTGAATCTACTTTACAGAGAAAAAATAGGAAGTGCTGATATGTTACAAAAAACAATTGAAATATCGGTTTTATACGACTATTACAATCAATTATTAACAGAAAAGCAGAGTGATATCATCGATTTGTACTATAATCAGGATTTATCGCTTGGGGAAATTGCTGAGGAATTTAATATATCGAGACAAGCTGTTTACGATATGTTAAAGAGAACAGAAAAGTTATTATATCAGTACGAAGAAAAATTGGGTTTTATAGAATTGCTGAAAACAAAAAATCAAAAGATTTCAAGAATATTAGATAGAGTCATTGAATTAGAAAATAAGCTAAATCTCGATTCTCATGAAGAACTACAACAGAAGATCAGTGAAATCAAAGGAGAATTGGATCATTTTCTAAATACTTAATTCTGCCTAGGGAGGTGTAGGGATGGTTTTTGAAGGTTTAGCAGAAAAGCTTCAGGATACTTTTAAAAAGCTAAAGAACAAAGGAAAGTTAACTGAAAAAGATGTAGCAGAAGCCATGAGAGAAGTAAGACTTGCACTTTTAGAGGCTGATGTTAACTTTAAAGTTGTTAAAGACTTTATAAATAAAGTTAAAGAAAGAGCTGTTGGCATTGAAGTTTTAGAAAGCTTGACTCCGGGCCAGCAAGTTATAAAAATAGTAAATGAAGAATTGACGGAATTAATGGGAACATCCCAAAGTAAAATAAATTTTTCTTCTAAGCCACCGACGATCATTATGCTGGTTGGTTTACAAGGAGCAGGTAAAACCACCACTACAGGTAAACTAGCGGGGATGCTGAAGAAACAAGGAAAAAGACCGCTTTTAATCGCTTGTGATATCTATCGACCAGCAGCTATTAAACAGTTACAAGTCGTTGGAGAAAAGGTTGGTGTTCCTGTATTTACCATGGGGGATAAACAGAGCCCAGTGGATATTTCTAAAGCAGGGATAGATCATGGGATGAGCCACGGTAATGATGTCATATTAATTGATACAGCCGGTCGACTTCACGTTGATGAAGAACTGATGGATGAGTTGAAAGATATCAAAAACGATGTGAAGCCTCATGAAATTCTTCTGGTAGTAGACTCCATGACGGGGCAAGATGCTGTGAACGTAGCCGAGCACTTCAATGAAAAGCTGGGTATAGACGGTGTTATTCTGACGAAACTAGACGGTGATACACGAGGTGGAGCGGCACTATCTGTTCGAGCTGTTACGAATAAGCCAATTAAATTCACTGGTCTCGGCGAAAAACTAGATGATTTGGAGCCATTTTATCCAGATCGAATGGCGTCTAGAATATTAGGTATGGGTGATATGCTTAGCCTCATAGAAAAAGCCCAAGCAAATTTCGATGCTAAAAAAGCAAAAGAACTTGAAAATAAAATAAAAACGCAACAATTCACTTTTGATGACTTCTTAGATCAATTAGAGCAGGTTCAGAAAATGGGTTCTCTCAGTCAAATATTAGAGATGATTCCTGGTATGGGCGGAAAGCAATTAAAAGGAATGGATGTAGATGAGAAGGAACTCGTTTATGTTAAGGCCATTATCCAATCTATGACAAAGAATGAAAGACATGATCCGAGCATCATTAATGGAAGTCGAAGAAAAAGAATTGCCTCAGGAAGTGGGACATCTGTACAACAGGTCAATAAATTATTGAAACAATTTGAGCAGACGAGAAAAATGATGAAGCAATTTGCAGATATGGCAAAGCCGGGAAAAAAAGGTGGAAAATTTAAGATGCCTTTCCTTGGCAGGTAATAAATAATGGTATTTATTTTTAAAGGAGGTGAAAAAATGGCAGTTAAAATTAGACTTAAGAGAATGGGTGCACACAAAAAACCTTTTTACAGAATAGTTGTTGCTGATGCTAGATCTCCAAGAGATGGAAGATTCATCGAGGAGATTGGTTACTATAATCCAGTTTCTGAACCAAAAGAAATCAAGATAAACAATGAAAAAGCAGAAAAGTGGTTAAAAAATGGTGCTCAACCAACTGATACAGTAAAAGATTTATTCAAAAAGAATGGCATCATTGAGTAATTCCTATTGGGAGGTATATAAATGGGTCATCTAGTAGAAGTTATCGCCAAAGGGTTAGTAGATAACCCAGAGCAAGTTACTGTTACTGAAGTTGAAGGAAATCAATCTATTATCATAGAGCTTAAGGTTGCACCAGAAGACATGGGCAAGGTAATAGGTAAGCAAGGTAGAATTGCGAAGGCAATCAGAACGGTTGTCAAATCTGCCGCTATGAAACAAAATAAAAAAGTGATTGTTGAAATTATTCAATAAGGATTAGGGAAACCTAATCCTTATTACATATATATTGGTTCAGTTTAAATGTTATTTTTATGAGGAAGCAAAAAGTTTTACTTATAATGGATTATCAAAAAAAGCTTTTATTATAGCGAATAAAAAGTAAAACTTTGTTAGTCTATTGAGAGATTATTGAAAAAGGAGTTCGTATAGATGGCCAAAATGTTAAGAGTAGGCAAAATAACGAATACACATGGAATTAAAGGAGACTTAAAGGTACTTCCCCTGACGGATTATTTTGAACGCTTTGAAGAGTTAGAGTGGGTTTATATTGAAGGATTTAAGGATAAGTTCTATATAGAAAATATTAAGTATAAACCGACGCTAGTAATACTGTCCTTTGAAGGTTATGGGGATATTAATTTAGTTGAAAAATTTAAAGATCGATATTTATTGATTGATGAATCTCAACGAAGAATTCTTCCAGAAGATACTTATTATATTGCGGATATCATCGGTTTAGATGTCTTTACGGTAAAGGATGAATATATCGGTAAAGTAGTGGATATTATACAGACAGGATCTAGTGAGGTTTATGTTATTCGAATGAATAATCTGAAAGAGATTATGATACCATCCGTTAAAGAATTTATGCCGGAGATCTCTCTGGAAAAGAAAAGAATCACCATTGATCCGATTGAAGGAATGATAGAATGATTATAAAAGTTATGACTTTGTTCCCAGAGATGTTTTCTGGACCCTTAGGAAATAGCATCATTCAGCGAGCGCAAGAAAACCGTATCCTTCATATCCAATGTGTGAATATTCGTGACTACGCAGAAAACAAGCATAAAAAAGTAGATGACTATCCTTTTGGTGGAGGTCCTGGAATGGTCATGACGCCCCAACCTATCGTCTCCTGCTATGAGAGTATCGTCAAGGAATTTCAAGATAAAAATCATGTAGAGCAGCCAAAGGTGATTTATTTATCTCCTAAAGGGAAAAAATTTGACCAAGAGATGGCTGAGCGTCTTTCGGAGGAGAATGCGCTGATATTATTATGTGGACATTATGAAGGAATCGATCAAAGGGTGATCGATGAAATTGTAACAGATGAAATCTCTATAGGGGACTATGTATTAACTGGTGGGGAAATACCTGCTATGGTTTTAATTGATGCGGTGGCTCGATTAATTCCGGGTGTACTGTCTCAGGATGCTTCCTTTGAAGAAGAAAGTTTTTATTCAGGATTGCTGGAGTACCCTCAATACACGAGACCAAGAGTGTTTCGCGGTAGGAGCGTTCCAGACGTTCTTACCTCTGGAAATCATAGTAAGATTCAGGAGTGGAGAAGAAATCAATCCTTAGAATTAACGTTCCATAGAAGGCCAGATCTTTTAAAGGATTTTATACTTACTAAAAAAGATCAGTTGTTTTTAGAACAAATAAAAAGTAAAAAATAAATTTAAATTCCTGTTGTCTTCTTTGAACAACTGTGATACAATCTATAAGGTACAATGGACGTTCCTCTACAGGGCAGAGCGTATGAACGTCTAGAAAGGAAGGAGGTACAACTATGGATATATTAAGAACACTTGCAAGTGAGCAGTTAAAGAAAGATGTTCCTGAATTTTCTAATGGTGATACTGTTAAAGTACATGTTAAGATTAAAGAGGGTAGTAGAGAAAGAATTCAGATTTTTGAAGGTATTGTAATTAAAAGACAAGGTGGAGGAATCGCTGAGACTTTTACAGTTAGAAGAATAGCTTCTGGTGTAGGAGTAGAGAGAACATTCCCAGTGCATTCACCTAGAGTTGAAAAAGTTGAGGTTACAAGAAGAGGTCAAGTTAGAAGAGCTAAACTTTACTATCTACGTGATCGAGTTGGTAAAGCAGCATTCAAAATCAAAGAAAAAAGAAGATAATGGTGGGGGACTGATATTCAGTCCCTTTATTGTTTTGAAGATAATATTATAGGAAGAAAGGAGTGGTCATAATGAATATCAATTGGTATCCAGGGCATATGAAGAAAACGAAAGAGTTAATAAGAGAACAGCTAAAGCTTGTAGATATCGTTTATGAATTATTGGATGCTAGAATCCCTATCAGTAGCAGAAATCCTGACGTCGATCAGATCATAGGAGATAAACCGAAAGTAATCATATTGAATAAAATTGACTTAGCAGATCCTAGAGCTACTGCTAAATGGGTTGAATATTTTAAAAGAAATTCAATTACTGTAATACCGATTAATACTATAACTGGTGAAGGTATCCGACAATTGGCTGAGGAAAGTGAAAGGGCTATAAAAGATAAGATGGATGCCCTCATTAAAAAAGGTAGAAGACCAAGACCAGCCAGGATTATGATTGTTGGAATTCCCAATGTAGGGAAGTCATCTCTGATTAACAAATTAGCTGGTAGAAAGAGCACGCAGACGGGAGATAGACCGGGTGTTACAAAGAGCAAGCAATGGATTCGATTAAAAGGAAATATGGAATTACTAGATACACCAGGCATTTTGTGGCCAAAGTTTGAAGACGAAGAAGTTGCTTTAAATTTAGCTTTTAGTGGTGCTATTAAAGATGAAATCATGGATACTGAAACGTTAGCTTATAAACTACTAGAAATTTTATGGGGAAATCATAAAGAAAAGATTGTAGAGAGATATAAACTTCAGGATGAATATACCACAATTATAGAGATCATGGATAATATCGCTAGAAATAGGGGATGTATATTAAAAGGTGATGAAATCGATTATTCACGAATATCAAATATTATATTAGATGAGTTTAGATCTGGAAGAATTGGACAAATTTCTTTAGAATACCCATAGTACAAGAATCCTTGGGGGAGTGAATAGAATGCCGACGATTGACATTGAAAGCGCTATATGGAACAGTGGATACGAAAATATCGCATGCTGCGATGAGGTGGGACGAGGCTGCTTATTTGGGTCTGTTCTAGCGGCGGCTGTGATCATGCCGAAGGATGTGATCATAGACGGTGTGAAAGACTCCAAAAAACTATCTCATAAAAAAAGAGAACAGCTGTATGAAATCATTAAAGAAAAATCACTGGCTATCGGTGTGGGAACTGTATCGTCTGAAATTATAGACAAGATTAATATTAAGAATGCCACAAGATTGGCTATGAAAAAAGCTATATTATCTTTAAAAGATAAAGATGGGAATATTGTTGCCCCAGATTATATCCTGATTGATGCAGAAGAAATTGATGTGCCCACTCCTCAAAGTGCTGTAATTAAAGGGGATGATCTCTGTCATGGAATCGCTGCGGCTTCTATTGTAGCCAAAGTTTTAAGAGATAGATTGTGTCAGAGATGGGAAGAGGAGCATCCCAATTACGGAATTGGACAAAACAAGGGATACGGTACAAAGGCTCATAGAGAGGCGTTAAAGGAACACGGCCCAAGTCCTATGCATAGAAAATCTTTCCTAAATAAAATATTATAATTTAAAACCAATAAGAGGGTATTCCTATGAATAAAAAAATTGGGGCTATAGGCGAGCAATTGGCAGTACATTACCTTAAAAATAAAGGGTATCGTATCTTGGATTGTAACTACCGTACGAGACTGGGTGAAATCGATATCATCGCTATATTAAATGATACGATTGTGTTTGTTGAAGTTAAGACTAGGAGTTCCGGTGCCTTTGGTACCCCATCAGAGGCTGTGAATTATAAAAAGCAGATGACCATAAGAAGGGTTTCTCAGCAGTACCTTCTCAGTAATAGAATTGGAGAAGATGATTGGAATCTTCGATTTGACGTGATAGAAGTACAGCTTATAGAGAAGAAGTACAAAATAAATCATATGGAAAATGCATTTTAAAAATAGCAGCTTGCTGCTATTTTTTATTTATTTATTTTAAAAAATTTAAAATAAGTTTACGAAAAATTAAGAAAATTAAAGGAGAAAAAACATATTTATAGAATCTGTTTATATAAATTTTAGTGAATAGATTAGGAAGTGAAAATATGTTATCTAAAATAAAGACCTGCTCCATCCATGGTCTTTCAGTGACCATGATAGAGGTTGAAGTAGATATATCCAATGGCTTACCCAATGTAAATGTGGTTGGACTTCCAGATGTGGCAATTAAGGAATCGAAAGAAAGAGTAAGGGCTGCCATAAAGAATAGTGATTTAGGCTTCCCATTAAAAAGAATCACAATAAATTTATCGCCGGCGGACACAAAAAAAGAGGGGAGTCACTTTGATCTTCCCATTGCGTTGGGTATTTTAGGTGCTTCTAATCAGTTGCCAATGGAAGAACTAGAGGATACATTGGTATTGGGAGAGCTATCACTGGATGGAAAAACGAATAAAATCAATGGCGTTTTACCGATGCTATTAGCCATGCACGAGCAAGGCATTCGAAAGGTCATTTTACCAAGTAATAACTTAGAGGAAGCTAAAATTGTGGATGGAATTGAAATTGTACCCATAGAAAGACTATCGGATATTATATCCTATTTAAAGAAAGAAAAATCCCTACCTTCTTATATAGGAGAATCAAACTATTTCTCTGAGACTTCTATAGCAACGGAGGATTTTAAAGATTTACATGGTCAGGAAAATTTAAAAAGAGGATTAGAAATAGCGGCATCTGGCAATCATAATCTACTAATGATAGGTCCTCCAGGCTCTGGAAAAACAATGGCAGCTAAAAGAGTTCCATCTATACTACCCAAATTAAGTTTTATCGAGGCCTTGGAGATAACCAAAATATACAGCATCGCAGGGCTGATTTGCAGTGAAGAAGGTCTTGTTAAAGTTCGACCTTTTCGATCACCACATCATACCAGTTCCTTAGTTTCATTAACCGGAGGTGGGAGAATACCTAGACCTGGTGAAGTATCCCTGAGCCATTATGGCGTTCTGTTCCTTGATGAGTTACCAGAATTTAGTAGAGCTCTATTGGAAACACTAAGGCAGCCTTTAGAAGAACGACAGATTCATTTATCTAGGGTAAATGGTTCTTTTACCTATCCTGCAGATTTTATGCTGATTGCGGCAATGAATCCCTGTCCATGTGGTTATTATGGTAGCAACAATAGCTGTAATTGTACAGCTTCGCAGGTAAAGCGATATATTTCTAAAATATCGGGACCATTGCTCGACCGCATCGATCTCATTGTAGAAACATCTGCTGTAGAGTACAAGGAATTAACTGAAAGTAAAGAGGCTGAGTGCTCTGAAAAGATTAGAGCGAGAGTGGAAAAGGCGAGAGATATACAAATAGAGCGATATAAAAAGACGAAATACTTGTTTAATTCTCAATTAGGTGGTGCTTCAATAAAAAAATACTGTGTATTGACGCCAACAGCAAAAAAATTAATGAACTTAGCTTATGATAAAATGAACCTAAGCGCTAGAGGGTATAGCAGAATTTTGAAGGTTTCTAGAACCATAGCAGATCTGGACAGCAGTGATTTAATTGAAGAGAAACACCTAGCAGAAGCATTGCAGTATCGGAATATCAATGAATTGATTCCATAAATTTTAGCGGGGGGAATTTAGATGGAGTTAAAGGAAAGAAATATCCTCATATGGCTGAGTCATATCGAAGGAATTAGCAATAAGGATATTGAGAAGCTTATCAAATACTTCAATACTTTGGATGAATTATGGACTGCTGATGTTCGGCATATCAAAAATGCTTTAGGTAATAGGGGGATAATTATTGAGAAAATAATAAAAAATAGGAATAGGGAATTTTTCAGCAAGGTTTTCAAAAATATCGATAAATATGTTATAGAATGCCTAACAATTTATGACGAAAACTATCCGGAAAAATTAAGAAACATATATGATCCTCCCTATGTAATATATATGAAAGGAAACAAGGAATATCTAAACATACCATTAATCGCCATTGTGGGAGCGAGAAAGTGTACTGCTTATGGAAAATGGGCTGCCTATCAATTTTCAAAGGAACTAGCACAGTGGGGAATTGGAACCATCAGTGGATTAGCTCTAGGGATCGATACCAACAGCCATAAAGGTGCTTTAGACGGTACAGGAAATACTGTGGGTGTTCTAGGCTGTGGCTTAGATCAATGCTATCCAGCGTCTAATGAGCGATTAATGAGTACGATGATTGAAAATGGATGTGTTCTTTCGGAATATCCTCTGGGCATGCCACCTTTAAAACATCACTTCCCGGCAAGAAATAGAATTATTAGCGCCCTTTCCGACGGCGTAATTGTCATCGAAGCATCGGAAAAAAGCGGGGCTTTAATCACTGTAGAATATGCTCTAGATCAGGGAAAAGACATATATGCTTTACCTGGAAACATCAATAGCCTACAGAGCAAAGGGACCAATCGATTGATAAGAGACGGTGCCAAAATATTACTGGATATTGAAGATGTCATTGAAAGTTTAAAATATAGATATTCCATCAGCAAAAAACAGATAGAAAAATCGACTCAAGAAGAATTAAGCCCATTAGAAAAAAGGGTATATGAAATCATCAGGAGAAATCCAATTCATATTGATTTGCTCTATAATGAAACAAGATTGCATCCTTGGGAATTAAACCCAATATTGACGATACTAGAAATCAAAGGGTATATCATCCAAATATCTGGTAAAACATTTACAGTACCCAAATAAATTGATATAATGTATAAGCTTGATTTTGTCTAATGTCGATAGAGAAATCACAGCATAATGGAGGTGTATGAATTGACAAAATCTTTAGTAATTGTTGAGTCGCCGGCAAAAGCAAAGACCATAGAAAAATTTTTAGGGAAAAATTATGTTGTAAAAGCATCCGTTGGACATATTATTGACCTGCCGAAAAGCAAGCTCGGTGTTGATATAGATAATAACTTTGAACCGCAATATATCACCATAAGAGGTAAGGGCCCAGTTTTAAAAGAGATTAAAACTCTGGCCAAGAAATCAAAGAATGTATATCTAGCAACGGACCCCGATAGAGAAGGGGAAGCAATCTCTTGGCATCTTGCAAGAGCTTTAGGAATAGAAGCAAGCGATGACTGTAGAATTGAATTTAATGAAATCACAAAAAATGCGATTAAAAGTGCCATAAAAAAGCCAAGACCGATTAATCAAGATCTCGTAGATGCACAACAAGCAAGAAGAGTCTTAGATAGACTTGTAGGGTACCAGATTAGCCCTTTGCTTTGGAAGAATGTTAGAAAAGGATTGAGTGCAGGTAGAGTTCAATCTGTAGCTACCAAATTAATTATCGATCGTGAAGAAGAGATAAAGAATTTTAAACCCGAGGAGTATTGGACTTTAAGTTTAAAAATAAAGACCAAAAATAATGAAAATTTTGAAATAAAGTTTCAAAACGATAATTTAGGGAATAAAGAAATACATACGGAAGCAGAAGTTGATCGAATTCTAAATCATATACAAAACCACGAGGCTATTGTTACAAGTGTTAAAAAAGGTGAGAAAAAAAGAAACCCTAATTTACCGTTTACAACCAGTACTTTACAGCAGGAAGCTGCTAATAAACTAGGTTTTTCCACAAAAAAAACCATGTCATTAGCTCAGCAGCTCTATGAGGGAATCGATATTGGGAAAAGTGGTACGGTGGGATTAATTAGTTATATTAGAACGGATTCTACGAGAATATCTCAAGAATCATCCGAATCCTGCAAAAATTACATCCATGAAAATATTGGCGAAAGTTATTATCATAGTGAAACTAAGGAAAGAAAAGAAAATAAGGGCAAAAAAAATATTCAAGATGCCCATGAAGGTATCAGGCCAACCGATGTATATCGGCATCCAGACTTAATTAAAGGATTTCTATCCAAGGATCAATACACTTTATATAAACTCATTTGGCAACGGTTCGTAGCCAGCCAGATGGCACCGGCTGTGTACGATACTTTGAATGTAGAGTTTGATATCAATAAAGTTATATTTAAGGCCACAGGCTCTATACTTCGTTTTGAGGGCTTTTTAAAGGTGTATAGCTATGCCAATGTTTCTGAGAATATTAATATACCAGATTTAGCGGAAGGTGAAGTTGTTACTGTATTAGAGCAAATGCCGAAACAGCATTTTACCCAACCTCCTGGAAGGTATTCAGAAGCTACTTTAGTTAAAACCATGGAAGATTTAGGCATAGGAAGACCTAGTACATACTCACCTACAATATCCACCATACTTTCCAGAGGTTATGTAGAGAAAGAGGGTAAAAGTTTAACCGCAACAGAATTGGGATATATAATCAATGAAATTTTAGAAGATTATTTCTCTAAGATCATCGATACGAACTTCACGGCGAAATTGGAACAGAGCTTAGACTATATTGAAGAAGGAACACAGGATTGGAAAAAACTTATTTCTGAATTTTACGAGGATTTTAAAGTGATGCTGTTGAATGCAGAAGAACATATGGAAGAAATTAACCTAGTTGAAGAAAGTGACGAGAAATGTTCTAAATGTGATTCTGTAATGTTAATTAAGCACGGCCGATACGGCAAATTTCTCGCTTGTTCAAATTATCCAGAATGTGAAGAAACAAAGCCTTTTCTATATAAGATAGGCGTAAGTTGCCCAAAATGTGAATCTGGTGATGTCATAGAAAAGCGTTCTAAAAAAGGCAGACTATTTTATGGATGTAGTACCTTTCCAGACTGTAGATTCGTATCTTGGAACAGGCCAACGGGTAAGAAATGTCCTACATGTGGTGATATATTGGTATACAAGAAGACTAAAAAAAGCGAGAAAAATATTTGTATCAACAAAGAATGTGGTTTTGAGGAAGAAATTGAAAATTGAAAATTTTCAAATTTAACAAAAAATATGTTGAAATTAGATAATGAATATGCTACCATTCTTATTAGTGTTTATATTGTAATTGTTTTCAAAATTACATTTAGTTAGATATTGTCCTTGAACTTTGAGATAGAATATAAGGAAAACTAATGACTTAACATTGTGAGTTAAAATCTAAGGAGGAAAAAAAATGTGCGAAACACTTTTAGGCAAAACCAGAAAAATTAATAAAATTTTGCAACAATCAGCCGATTCAAATATTTCATTTAATGAAGTTTGTAAAATTCTAAGTGAAATTTTAGATGCAAATGCATACGTCGCAAGTTCAAAAGGAAAGGTTTTAGGAGTTAGTTTAACGGATACCTCAGATTGTCCTATTGTAACGGATGAAAAAACAGGAGAAAAAAGATTTCCAGAGGAGTATAATGAACAATTATTGCATGTATCAGAAACCAGAGCCAATATCACTAAGGATGAACTTCTTTCCATATTCAAATACGACATTGATAGCTATGAAAAATTAGTGACCATTGTACCGATCAACGGTAGTGGTCAAAGACTAGGAACTTTAGTATTGGCTAGATTTGAACGTGAATTTAATGATGATGATTTGGTTATGGCAGAATATAGTTCAACAGTGGTTGGAATGGAAATTATGCGCTCTGAATCAGAAGCCATAGAAGCGGAAGCTAGAAAAAAAGCAGTTGTTCAAATGGCAATAGGAACACTATCTTATTCAGAGCTAGAGGCTGTAGAACATATTTTTAGTGAGCTAGAAGGGGAAGAAGGGTTGCTTGTTGCCAGCAAGATTGCAGATAGAGTTGGTATCACACGCTCTGTTATTGTCAATGCATTAAGAAAATTTGAAAGTGCTGGTGTTATAGAATCAAGATCTCTTGGTATGAAAGGAACACATATTAGAATATTAAACGATCATCTTCTCGATGAATTGAAAAAATTAAAGCGATAAACTTTAATTAAAACCGTAGCATTGTAACCTTTTGATTTTATTAAAAAAGCTCAACTAAAGAACTATATTTAGCTGAGCTTTTTTAGTGCTTGGGTCCTGAATGTGAAAAATATGTAAAAAAAAGAAGGGAAAAAGATTATCTTGTCAAATATAATATACTGTTCATGCAAAGTATTTTTTTGTAATTATAAAAAAAGGGGTATTAATTATAAATAGAAGTAAATACATTTGCATATTTAATCTGTTTAAAATAGCTGTATATAGTGTAGATGCCTTATAGAGAAACTATATAGTTGTTTGTTTTATACAGATATATTAAATCATAAAGCTGATGTTAAACCTGTATTAAATTAAAGATTTATGACTAAAAATGTTGTATAATGTTTATAAAAGAAGATAAGTGTCAAGCTTATAAAGATCTGAAAAATTATGGGAGGTAAATATGTATAATAATATTAACATTTTAACAAAAGCTCTAGACGCTTCTTGGAGAAGAAACGAGGTTATTACAAATAACATTGCCAATGCTGAAACTCCTAATTTCAAAAGATCGGATGTTATATTTGAAGATGTTTTAAGGGAACATTTAAATGCATCCAAATTAAAAGGAACAATTACGAATGCGAACCATATTCCGATTAATGGCGGACATTTAAAAGATATTCAACCTCAAATAAAAACAGATCATACCTACAGTGCCCGAATCGATAACAATAATGTAGAAATTGATGTTGAAATGGCTGAAAGAGCTAAAAATGAAATTATGTATAATTTACTAACAACAAGAATTCAAAGTGGATTTAAAAAAATAAAATACGTTATTAATGAAGGGAAGTAGTTTTTATGTCAATATTTAACTCATTGAATATAAGCGCCTCTGGGTTAACGGCTGAAAGATTAAGAATGGATATCGCAACAAAAAACATAGCAAATGCGAATACCACTAGAACTTCAAATGGGACCCCTTATAGGAGACAGGTTGTTGTTTTTAAAACGAAAGATGCACCAACCCCTTTTTCAGAACACCTCAAGCGTTCTGGTGGAAGTCCATCTAAAATGAATGGTGTTGAAGTTTCCTCTATACAAAATGATACTGCTCCATATAAAAGCGTTTATGAACCAGGTCATCCCGATGCTGATGAAAATGGCTATGTAAAAATGCCCAACGTAGATATCATGACAGAAATGGCGAATATGATTTCTGCTTCAAGAGCCTATGAAGCAAATATTACAGCAATGAATGGCACCAAGAGCATGTTTCTCAAAACTTTAGAAATTGGTAAGTAAAGGAGATAGAACAAGTGGAAATTAGTAATATTAATCAACTAACCCCAATAAAATTAAATTCTACAAGCACTTCTAAAGAAAGATCTGACGATACGATCTCATTCTCTTCGTTTTTAAATGAATCTTTAAATAAGGTGGTTGAATTAGAAAAAGAATCACAAGATTATACGATGAAACTAGTAACAGGGGAAATCGATAATTTAAGTGATGTTATGATTGCAGCAGAGAAGGCTGACATTGCACTTCAGTTAACGATGCAAATTAGAAACAAAGTTCTGGATGCTTATAGAGAAATAATGAGGATGCAGATTTAATTGTAGCAGAAGAGAGGTGAGTTAATGTCGGAATCTATAAATCAGATTAGAAATCAATTAAACGAGTATTTTCAGGGAATGGACAAAAAAAAGAAAATAATGCTGGCATCAGGAACCATATTTATACTTTTGGCTTTAACTGGAATTATATATTATTTTTCTCGCCCTGAATATGTTGAACTGTATAGCAACCTTAGACCAGAACAAACTGGTGAAATTATAGAAAGACTTACGGAAAACAACATAAAGGCTAAGTTTGGTCAAACCAGCGGTATTATCTTGGTGCCTAAGGAAGACCAGAAAAGAGCGCAGGTTGTCGTAGCTACAGAGGGGTTACCATCAGCAAAATTCTCTTTTGAAGACGTATTCTCTGGCAACTCATTTATGATGACCAGTGAAGAAAAATCCAAGCAATATGTATATGCGCTTCAAAACTACTTAGCCAGCATCATCGAAGAAATTAATGGTGTAAAAAGTGCAAATGTAGCTTTAGTTGTTCCGGAAAATTCAGGTTTTATACTTAAAAACAACAATAATTTAGCAAAAGCATCTGTAAGGCTTGATTTGCAAGGCAATGCCATTTTAGATAAAAACAGTATCAATGGTATTGCTATTTTAGTGTCAAATGCAGTTGAAGGACTATCTCCGGAAAATGTAACCATCCATGGTAGTGACGGTCGAGTTTTAAATACAGACTCCGATGAAGACTCGGATGTATTTGCATCCAATAATAATCTGGCACTGCAACAAAGTGTTAAAGAAAAACTTGAGGAAAGTATTACGAACTTTTTATCCAATGTTTATGGATATGGCAACATCGTTGTTATGGCAAATGTAAAACTAGACTTCGATAGTGAAGTCACAGAGATTAAAGAGTTTGCACCGCCAATAGAAGGTGAAACCACAGGCATACCAAGAAGCTTACAGGAATTGAGCAAAGAATCGGTCAATGGAGGCACAGGTGGAGCTCCAGGTACACCTACCAATGCAGATGACGATACAGACCCTGCCCAATATGTGGTAGGAGATGAAGAATACTCTACTTATTCTGAAGCAAGCCGAACCATAAACTACGAAATAAATGAGCTCTACAAAAAAATAGTAAAAGCACAAGGGCAAGTGAAGGATATTACGGTAGCAGTATTTGTGAATAGTGCGGCATTAGCAGATGGAGATTTAACTGCAGAACAAAGAACAGATTTAGCCAATATTATTTCTGCAGCAGCAGGATTGGATACAAAAGTGGTTCAAGTTGGCGTTCAGCAATTTAATAACGGAGCTATGGAACCAGGGGATAGTTTAGCAGGTACAAGCTCTTCATCATTACCATTATGGGCAATTGGAATGATAGCAGTTGCTTTAGTTGGTATAACTTATTTAATAGCAAGTAGTAGGGCGAAGAATAAAAACAAGGCAATGGAGCCACTGGAAGAGATGATCATTCCAGAAACCATAGCGGAAATAGACTTAGAGCTATCTGGTTCTCAAGTGAAGCAGCAAATTGAAAAGCTTGTCAGCAAAAAACCAGAAGCTGTTGCACAACTTTTAAAAAATTGGTTGAACGAAGATTAGAGGTGAGTATATGGCCAAGAAGGTATCAAGGGGAGAAATTACAGGAAGAGAAAAGGCTGCAATTTTATTAATTAGCTTAGGGCCTGAATATTCTGCTCAAATTTTTAAACATTTAAATAATGAAGAAATCGAAGAACTTACGTTGGAAATAGCTAATATGAGAAAGGTATCTCCAGAAGAGAAAGATAAAGTATTGGATGAGTTTTATGAAATTTGTATCGCACAGGAATATATTTCTGAGGGTGGTATTAATTACGCAAAGGATGTTCTCGAGAAAGCACTGGGTTCTCAGAAAGCAATGGATATTATCAACAAATTGACAGCATCACTGCAGGTGAAGCCTTTCGATTTTGCTAGAAAAGCGGACCCGAGTCAATTACTTAACTTTATACAAAATGAGCATCCACAAACCATTGCATTGATACTTGCTTATCTATCTTCTTCCCAATCAGCGCAAATACTTTCTGCATTACCGCAGGTAAAGCAGGCAGAAGTGGCACAGAGAATTGCAACGATGGATAGAACCTCACCAGAAGTTATCCGGGAGGTTGAGCTCGTATTAGAACGAAAACTATCTTCTTTAGTAAACCAAGACTATACAAGTGCAGGCGGTATACAATCTATTGTTGATATACTGAACTCCGTTGATAGAGGTACTGAGAAGAACATTATGGATACACTGGAAATACAAGATATAGAGTTAGTAGAGGAAATCAGAAAGAGAATGTTCGTATTTGAAGATATTATGGGCTTAGATAGTACATCCATCCAAAGATTTATCAGAGAAACTGATAATAAGGAACTGGCGGTTGCATTAAAAGGGGCAACAAAGGAAGTGGCAGATGTTATCTATGCGAATATGTCAAAACGTATGGCAGAGATGATCAAAGAGGATATGGACTTCATGGGACCTGTTAGATTACGTGATGTAGAAGAAGCACAACAAAACATTGTTAATATTATCAGAAGATTAGAAGACGCGGGAGAAATCATCATTTCTCGAGGTGGAGGAGATGAAATAATTGTCTAGGGTTTATAAGCAGAGGCAAATCGTTATTGGCGAAGAACAAATCATAGAGCTAAATATCACGCCAGTAATAAAAAACAGAGAAACCCAAAGTTTAGACTTAGGAGAAACTGATTCCTCGGATCAATTATTTGATACAGAACAAGAAATCACTGAAAGCTCGGAAGAACTATTACTTCAAGCAAAAGAAGAAGCGGAGTTAATCTTAGCAAACGCAAGGATAGAGAGTGAAAGAATTCTTCATAGCGCCAATGAGGAAGGCCAAAATCTTATTGCACAAGCACAGAATAGAGCTGGTGAAATAGAAGAAAACGCAAGAAATAAGGGTTACAGTGAAGGTTTTTTAAAAGGAAGAGAAGAAGGATATGATCAAGTAGATGCCCTCATACAAGAGGCAATAGATATAAAGCAAAATACTTTATTAGAGAAAAAAGCTGTAGCAAAATCTTTAGAAGGCGAAATCGTTGAACTAGTTATTTCTAGTATCAGAAAAGTTATCGATCATGAAGTAGAGAAAGAAAATCAGTTATTATTGAATCTAGTTAGAAAAGGCATTGAAAAATGCGTGTACACAGATAGTTTAATCATTCGTGTCAGCACAGAGAATTATGAAGTCGTAAACTCCTCTAAAAATAAAATCTATTTAATGACGGAAGGTATCGACCATATAGAAGTGAAGCAAGATCCAGCATTACAAAGTGGCAGTATTATTATAGAGACTGTATCTGGAACAGTGGAGGCTAGTATTCAAACTCAAATCGCACAGATTGAATCTTTGTTCTATGATATTTTAAAAGGCGAGTGATCCTATGGAAACCATTTCTTTAAAAAAATATGAAGAAGCACTTTCGAAGCTAGATCTAATCAAATATACTGGATATGTTTCACAAGTAATCGGACTAACCATAGAATCCGTAGGACCAGCGGTAAAACTTGGAGAAATGTGTAAGATATATTCCCTTAAGGGAACGGAGCCTATTTTATCTGAGGTTGTTGGCTTTAAAGAAAAAAAAGTATTATTAATGCCATTAGGTGAAATGGAAGGCATCGGTCCGGGCAGTAAAGTTGAAGCCTTAGGAATTACAATGCAGGTAAGCGTTGGAGAGGAACTTTTAGGACGTGTTTTGGATGGGCTAGGTAACCCTATTGATGATAAGGAGCTGTTAAACACCAATAAGACATACCCAGTTATGGCTGCACCTCCCAATCCATTGAAGCGTACTAAAATTAACGAGCCCTTAGCCCTAGGAGTGAAAACTCTGGATGGACTGCTGACCTGTGGCAATGGTCAAAGAATCGGAATATTTGCAGGGAGTGGGGTTGGAAAAAGTACGCTCCTTGGCATGATCGCCAGAAATACACAGGCAGATATCAATGTTATCGCCCTAATTGGAGAGCGGGGGAGAGAAGTTCGGGAATTTATAGAAAATGATTTACAAGAAGAAGGATTAAAACGTTCCGTTGTTATTGTAGCAACCTCCGATCAACCAGCTCTCATCAGAAAAAAAGGGGCTTTACTGGCAACGGCTGTTGCAGAGTATTTTAGAGATCAAGGAAAAAATGTAATCTTAATGATGGACTCCTTAACGAGGTTCTCTATGGCTCAAAGGGAAGTTGGGCTAGCCGTCGGTGAACCTCCTGTAAGTAGGGGCTATACCCCCTCTGTATTTGCAGAGCTGCCTAAATTACTAGAGAGGTCGGGTACATCAGATAAAGGCTCGATTACAGGGTTATATACGGTTTTAGTAGACGGTGATGATATGAATGAACCCATTGCCGATACCGTTCGAGGAATACTGGATGGTCATATTGTTCTATCTAGAAAAATTGCCAACAGAAATCATTATCCTGCCATCGATGTATTAGCAAGTGTTAGTAGGGTAATGCCGAATATCGTAGAGAAGAAGCATCTACTAATCGCAAATGAGATCAAGGAACTATTATCTACATATAATAGTTCGGAGGATCTAATAAATATAGGGGCCTATATCAAGGGAACCAATAGAAGGATTGATGAATCCATCAATAAAATAGATAGTATCAATTCATTTTTGAGACAGGATGTACATGATAAAACTACTCTAGAAGATGCAATTACTATGATGGAAGAAATTGTAACGTAGGAGGAGAGCATATTGGGGAAATTTGTTTTTCGATTTAATACAATCTTGAATACAAAAGAAAAAATTGAAGATGATAGAAAAAATAAATTAGGTCTATCTATGAAAAAATTAGCACAAGAAAAAGAAGAATTAAAAGCCTTGGCAGATAAAAGAAATAATTTGATAGAACAGTGGCAGACAAAATCAAGTGATATAGTGAAGATTTCAGACCTTAGGGCTTTATCCAATAATTTAGAATTGATGCAGAACTTTATAGATAAACAAAATAAAGTGGTAGAACTATCAGAGATGGATGCGTTCAATAAAAGAAAAGAATTAATTGAAGCTTCCAAAGAAAAAAAGGTGTTTCAAAAATTAAGAGAAAAAGATTTTGAAGAATACAAATATATTGAGCTTAAAAAAGAATATGAGTTAGTTGATGAACTTGTTTCCTATAAAGCTTCTAACAGATAAAGGGTGATCAGATGACAGTTTCTAACGAGCAATTAAATAAAAACTCTATTTTTAAAACAATATTGATTATTGTGATATCCTTTATCTCACTGCCATTAATTATTCTAACCATCATGTATTTTTCAAATGAGGATTTCAAGGACAATGCCAACAAGGTTTTATCGGTGTTGCCTGGAAAAGCAGGTGTTTATTTTCAGTCTGTTCCTACAAAAATGGAGCGTGAGGACATCAAAAAGGATATCGCAAAACATTACATAACCTTAGATGAAAATCGAATTTTGGATAAGTTATTAATTGTAAAGGGCGAGAACGAACAACTCTATAGTGACTTAGTGGTTTTAATGAGTAAAGAAAATCCAAATAAGATGAAGAAGGTTAAGGAACAGTTAAAGGTTTTAAAAATAAAAGAGGATCCCATCAATCGAATTTTAGATGAAATCGATAAAGAAAGTGAAGAAAAAATTAATTCACTTCAAAAATATTATACCTCTTTGAAACTTTCTCAAGCCATTGATGAAATTGAAAGAACATATGCCAGTAATGAAATATCCATAGATGAACTCGTCCGGCTATTTCAAAACTTAAAAGCAGAACAAGCAGCAAAGTATGCTTTCTATTTGAACGATGACATCGTAAAGCAAATTGAGTATAAACTTCCGAAAGACGTATTAAGAGGAATTGAAAAGAAAAAACAAGAGTTAAAAAGTAATCAAAAAAAATTATTAGATCTATCCCTGGAATATGAAAACAAAAAAATTGAAGAAACATTGATGGAATTAGGAAATACCAATCAATATAATATGGAGCAATTAGCAGTAATTTTTAAAGGATTATCCATCAATAAATCCGCTAGAGTTTTATCGAAAATTAACGATAAAGATTTTATGTTAACCTTATTTGACGAAATAAATCATCTTCAATATCTGCAAAAGGAAGAACCGAGTGTATCGCCTTCAATTATGAAAGGGATCACAGTATACAAGGAATATGATAATAAGATCAATGAATTATCCGTAATATACGATAAAACTACAGTTGAAGAATTAGCAAAAATGCTTGAAATTATGTTAAAGCGCAATGAAACATATCAAAAGCACGATTTAACGGAAAAGGAACAGATTACTTTCACCGAAGAAGAGCTCGTCATTGATGTTCTAAAAAAATTGAAGCCAACTAAAGTCGCCGAAATTTTAGAAATGATGAGTGAGAACACAAGGATTACACTTTCAAAAAAGTTATTAAAATAAATTTGTAATTGAAAGGAGGTGAGAAAATGATAAATAATGTAATGAACATAACTCATTTACTGAATGGTAAAAATGTAGCGACGAAGGATCAGAAGCTGGAAAAAGGAACTTTAGGATTTGCAGAAACCTTTAAAAGGGAGCAGGAAAGTCTGCGTTTAAAAACTCAAAATCCTTTAGAAAAAAAATATGCAAGCAACCTATCTATTGCTAAAAATACTGAAACTACACCAATTGCTAACGCTGTAGATCCAAAGAATACTTCTGCAAGTAATAGTAAAACATCAACTGAGGTTGCAGTGAAAGAACCCTCTCTTAATGCAGGAAAAAAAGAAATGAGTGGTGAAGCAATCAATAAAGAGGATCTAGAACACGAAGACATGGAAGAATTAACAACTGTTAAAAGTGATCTAAGTCATCTTTTTGAATTGCTACAAGGCTTAATAACCATAGTTTCTGAAGAAGTTGAGGAAAGCATTGGTGATGACTTGAAATTCCAGCTAGAGAACATGGGCATAGAAGATCTAAGCAATTTGAAAGAAGAGCTTAATATGATTTTAAGTTCCTTAAGTACTGGAATTGATCAAAATATAGAGCCGATCTTTGAAGATGTTCATACAATGCTTGACAAATTAATTAATGAAGTCAATTTATTAAAAGAAGAAGGTGCGCCTTTAAACGAAGAAACTGTCCGTGATGCTATGAACATTATGGCAGACATACAATCCGTTATAGAGGCTTTACCAAAAGAATTAGCTTCTATGAAAAATCATTGGGATCAGAGAGCAAATGTAGAGACAAAGGTAAGTGTCATTGATAAAGAACTAAAAATTGAGGATAGTATCACGATGGAAAACGTAGAAATTAATGAAAATACTTCCAATACCAAAGCTAAGAATTTTGAGAAATTAACTACTGAAAATAGCGATGAAAGTGAAGATTTTCTAAATCCATCTACTACAGAAGATATAGAGTTTAGTTCTAATTTGATACAAATTCAGCAAGATAAAGTGGATTCAAAAATAACTGTTCCTGTTGCTAAAACTGAAATTCTAGAACCGAAGCAGTTTATAAATGAGATCGGGCACAAAGCAGGTGCCTTCTTATCGAAAGATAAAAATGAAATGCACATACAGCTTGCGCCGGAACATTTGGGTAAAGTTTCTATCAAAATAGGATTAAACGAAGGAACGCTTACGGGAAAGATTTATGCAGAAAACTTCTCGGTAAAAGAGATTATTGAGGCAAACTTAAACCAATTGAAAAACGCATTAGAAGAGCAAGGCCTAAATATTGCAGGCTTAGAGGTGCATGTTGGTGATGACTCTAAAAACTTCGAAAGAAATCTATACCAATCTAGAATGGGCAGTAGGCAAACAGCAAAGAGTATTGGAGAGATATCAAGCACTGCTCTTGCAGCTTTAGAGCAAGGTACAGAGGATGTAAATCCATATTTAATAACCGGTCAGTTCGATGGCCTAGCTTAGGAGGGATATAATGTCGGATATTTCAAAAGTAAATGATACCACCCATAAATACCGTGATTACAGCGGAAACCAGGAAAAGAAGCAAACGGATGCTTTGGGGAAAGATGCGTTTTTAAATCTTCTAGTAACACAATTAAAAAATCAAGACCCTTTAAATCCAATGGATGATAGAGATTTCATTGCTCAAATGGCTCAATTCAGTTCTTTGGAGCAGATGCAAAATTTAAACACAACACTTACAAATACGCAATCTTCTATTATGGAACATATTACACAGATGAACAATAACTTTGTGAAGAGTCAAACCAATATCGTGGATCAACTGGTCAAAATTAATGAAGGACTTCGTAAGCTAACGGGAGAAAATCCAGAGGTTCCTGAAGTTCCAAAAGAGGGCGACAAAGTAGAAGAAGGTACTGACAAAATAAAACCGTAGGGAAGACGCTCCTAAAGGAGGGAAGTCAATTGTATCCAATTAAGATGAACCCTATTCGAGTGAATCAAAATCACAATCAGAATCAACGTAAAAATATCAATCCTGTAAATAGCCAAAATCTTGATTTTAAAGCATTGCTACATAATGAAATCAATAGAAGTCAAGAAGTTAAGTTTTCTAAGCATGCCTTAGATCGGTTGCAGGAAAGAAATATAGAATTAACCACACAAGAAGTAACTAAAATAAACAATGCCATTACAAAAGCAGCTTCCAAGGGGATTAAGGAAACCTTAATCATTATGGAGAATAAAGCTTTTATCGCCAGTGTACCCAATCGAACCGTAATAACGGCCGCTACAGACCAACAACTGAAGGACAATGTATTTACTAATATCGATGGTGCTATATTCGCATAGGCTGGACCCCGAGGTGGGAAGCCTGCCGTTTCCGAAGGATAGAAGAAGCGGAGCACCGATGAAGAGGAGGAAGTTATATTATGATGCGTTCAATGTATTCAGCAGTATCCAGCTTAAAAGCGCACCAATTAAAAATGGACGTAATTGGTAACAATATCGCCAACGTTAATACCGTAGGATTTAAAGGAACCAGGGTAACCTTTCAAGAGGTATTCAGCCAAACCCTAAGGGGAGCAGGTAGAGCACAGGAAGGTGGCAGAGGAGGTACCAATCCACAACAGGTAGGGCTTGGAATCAATGTAAACTCCATGGATACTTTTCATACGAGAGGCTCTGTAGAAAGTACAGGGTATAATACAGATCTTATGATCAATGGAGAAGGATTCTTTGTCGTTTCAGATACACAAGGTGGATTACAAAAAAGCTACACAAGAGCAGGAGCTTTTGGTTTAGATGCTAACGGAAATTTAATTACACCGGATGGATATTATGTACTAGGCTACACTGCTGTAAGAGATGCAGATGGCCAAGTTCAGAAGAATGAAAAAGGGCAACCGATTTTCGAAGAAAACTTAACGGGCTTAAGAATTTCTCGAGATGAAACAGCACCTCCAGCTGCTACGACTAAAGCAACCTTTACAGGAAATATTGATAGTAATTTATCAGCAGATAGTACAGGTACAGCAGGAGACGGTGGAATTCATGAAACTGTCATGAAAGTGCACGATAGCTTAGGAAATGCTCATACTGTAAAAGTTCAGTTTCAAAGGACAGATCAAGGCAATGACACAAAAAGAACCTTTGCTGTTACCATTACAGAATTAGATAATGTAAAACTAGGTGCTCCCATTCCCCTTGAACCAGCAACACCGCTAACCTTTGATTCCGCCGGGATATTAGACAAGACTGCTTTAACTAAAGGTACACTGAAACTAGGGCATGCAACTGATGGCTTGGATGGGGCCAAACAATTGTCTATTGAATTAGATTTTACAAAACTAACAAGCTATGCAGCGGATAAAGGAGCGAAATCCGACGCAGCAGCTCTTGAAATTAATGGTTATGCAAGTGGGAAGATCGATGATTTTACTATTTCCACCACTGGAGAAATAGAAGCTAACTTTACTAATGGTAGTAGGCAAATTCTAGGCAGAGTTGGGCTTGCTAACTTTAAAAACCCTGCTGGACTTTTAAAGACAGGTGGCAATATGTATAGAGAAACATCCAACTCTGGTGAAGTAATGTTTGGGTATGCGGGTACGGGAGGTTTTGGTGCCTTAAATCCAGGGGCAATTGAAATGTCTAACGTCGATATATCAAGAGAATTCACCGATATGATTACCACACAGAGAGGCTTCCAAGCCAATTCAAGAATTATCACAACCAGTGATGAAATGCTACAAGAGATTGTGAATATGAAAAGGTAATATAATTTGATGTAAGAAATAAAATCCACCTCCTTCGCTAAAATTAGTGAAGGAGGGAAAGGATGGATGAGATGATTTATTTAACGAGGATGAATAAAACGGAATTTATTTTAAATATTGACTTGATAGAAATTATAGAGGAAACACCGGACACTGTTATAACCCTTACCAATGGTCATAAAATGATTGTTATAGAAAGTGCCGATGAAATAATAAATAGAGTTATTCAGTATAAAAGAAAAGTATTTATTCATGATATAGATATAAAAAATAGATAAAGCATAAGAACGAATATGAAATGAGGTGTATGTATGGATTTAGCAACCATACTAGGTATATTTATCGGAATGTTTTTCGTCATTCAAGGGATCACGCAGGAAGGTTCTATTTGGAACTTTATAGATATGTCATCTATCTATATTACATTCGGCGGAATGATTGCAGCTACTTTAGTAGGATTCCCTCTTCAAAATGTATTAGCAGCTTTTAAAATTGGCGGCAAAGCTTTTTTTAATAAAGCAGATGACCCAAAAGCAATAATTGCACAAATCAACACTTTAGCCAATATCGCCAGAAAAGAAGGCTTGCTAGCTCTAGAAGAAGCTTCAGGACAAATTGATGAACCTTTCTTAAAGAAAGGCGCCATGCTCATAGTAGATGGAACGGATCCTGAACTTGTAAGAAACCTTTTAGAAACAGAATTATCTTTTATTGAAGAGCGGCATCGGAATGGACAAGCAATTTTTGAAGCTTTAGGAGCCAATGCACCTGCTTTCGGTATGGTTGGTACATTGATTGGACTTGTAAACATGTTAAAAAAATTAGACGATCCAAGTGCCATCGGTCCAAGTATGGCTGTCGCCCTAATTACAACTTTTTATGGCTCCTTATTTGCAAACTTAATCTTCCTCCCTATGGCTACTAAATTAAAACTAAAAAGTAGAGAGGAAATTCTAAGAAAAGAAATTATGGTGGAAGGCTTGCTTTCCATTCAAGCTGGAGAAAATCCAAGAATCATTGAAGAAAAACTGAAAGCCTTCTTACCACCAAAAGAGCGTGAAAATTATAACTCTAAACAGGAAGGTGTGAGTGCGTAGTGGCAAGAAAAAAACAACAGGAAGATCAACCAGCAGGTGCACCCTTATGGATGACGACTTACTCTGATATGGTTACCTTGCTTTTATGTTTTTTCGTTTTACTATTCGCATTTTCTACAGTGGAAACTCAAAAATTTGATCAATTGATGCAGTCTCTCCAAAATGCAATTGGTGTAAGTTCATCCGGTATTTTAGATGGTGGGAATACCTTATTTCCCAATGACTTTATCGATCAGTCCTTAATGGGCGATTTAACAGCTGGCCAAAGAAATGAATTGGAAAATTTTAGAGAACTACAAGAAACTTTAGAATCTTACTTACAGGAATACGATTTGGAAACAGAGGTATTAGTTTCTCAAGAAAGCAGAGGATTGATGTTACGCTTCCAAGACAATGTACTTTTTGATCCTGGTAAAGCTGAATTGAAGCCAAGATCCAAAGAAATTCTACAGGATATTGCTGAGTTCTTAAGAAGTCCAGAACTAAAAGACAAAGATATACGTGTTGAAGGTCATACTGATACGGTTAAAGTAAATCCCACTTCTATTTACCCAACGAACTGGGAGCTATCTACTGGACGTGCATCGAATGTTGTTCGATATTTCATTGAAGAAATAGATATGGACCCAGAACGTTTTTCAATAGCAGGATATGGAGAGTATCAACCTATTGCACCGAATGATACTGTGGAAAATAAGTCTAAAAATAGAAGAGTTGATATTGTAATATTGAGATCGGAATATATCGTTCCTAAGTCTCAATAATATAAAAATGGGGGAAATCGGTATGGACAAGAAAAAAATAGGAATATATGTTTTAATAGGTATTGTGACATCGGCAGTTGTATTTGGAGCAATGTATTACTTTACTCAAAACAAAAATGGAGAACAAAGTAAAGAAATAGCGATTAAATATCAGACCTATGAATATGATCTAGGTGAATTTTCTACAAACTTAGGCAGCACCCGAAGTTTTTTTAAAGGTCATATTGTAATCGAGGTATTGGATGAAACCTTATTAGAAAAGCTTCCACAGAAAAATGCTGCAATTCGAGATGGTGTCATTTCCATTTTAATTGGAAGAACATCGGATAAGCTACTTTCACCAGAAGGGCAGTCAGAGTTGAAGAAAGAAATCATCGAAATGTTATCAAAAATTGCAGGTGAGAATAGAGTAACGAATGTATACTTTAAGGAATATATCGTTCAATAGTAGGAGGTGAAGAAATGTCAGATATTCTATCACAAAACGAAATTGATGCATTACTAAATGCATTAAATACAGGTGAGGTTGACGCTGAAGAAATAAAAGAAAGTAAAACTGAAAGAAATATAAAAAAATATGATTTTAAAAGTCCTAAAAAATTGGCAAAGGATCAGTTAAAGACTTTACAAATCATACATGACAACTTCTCAAGAACATTGAATACATTTCTATCTGGCTATCTTCGTACCTATATTCAGACAGAGGTTATAAGTGTAGAAGAGCTGTCCTACTATGAGTTTAGTAATTCTATTGTAAATCCAGCGGTTTTATCAATTGTGGATTTCTATCCTTTGGAAGGACAAATCATAATCGATATGTCTTCCACCATAGCTTTTGCTCTAATTGATAGAATACTAGGAGGGCAAGGTAAGGCACTTGCAGAGAATCGTTCGTTTACAGAAATAGAGTTAACGCTAATTAAAAAAATTATTAAGCAGATCATCAATTTATTTATTGACCCATGGGAAAATGTAATTGAAATTGACCCCAAATTGGATAAAATAGAGACAAACTCACAGTTTGCTCAGATTGTTTCACCAAATGAGACCACAGCATTAATAACACTCCATTTAAAAATCGGTGATATCTAGGGTTACTTAAATATATGTATTCCTCATATTGTAATAGAGCCAATCCTTCCGAAATTAAGCACTAAATTTTGGTTTTCTTCAATTAATAAACAGGCAACCGATAAGGATAAAGATATCTTAGAGAAAAGATTAACCAACAGCTCGGTTCCTATTAATGTTGAAATTGGTCATACCTATATTACTGTAAAAGATTTCTTAGAATTACAAATAGGAGATGTCATTGCTCTAGATGCTAATCCAAATAGAGAGTTAGAAATAAAGGTAGGAGAAAAGAAAAAGTATTTTGGAGCTCCTGGAACTGTTAAAAACAAACTTGCCGTTAAAATTACTAGAGTAGATGAGAAAGGAGATGAACTATATGAGTGATATGCTATCTCAAGAAGAAATAGATGCGCTACTAGGTGGTTCAGATACATCTAATAAAAGCAACAATACTGTTGACTTTACAATGGAAGAGAAAGATGCAATTGGTGAAATTGGCAATATCAGCATGGGTACTGCTGCTACTACTTTATCCACACTTTTAGGTCAGAAGGTAACGATTACTACACCAAGGGTTCAAGTATTAACCATAGAAGAATTATCAAAAAAATATCCATTACCTTATGTTGCCGTTGATGTTAAATACAAGGAAGGTCTAGAAGGTACAAATCTACTGATATTAAAAGAGGATGATGTGAGTATTATTACAGATTTGATGATGGGTGGTAATGGTGAAGTTGGGGCAGTAGAACTGACGGAATTACATCTCAGTGCTATCGGTGAGGCGATGAATCAAATGGTAGGCTCATCGGCTACATCACTATCTGAAATATTCTCTAAAAAAATTGATATCAGTCCTCCTGATGCTTTTTTATTGAACTTAGCTACGGATAATTTATTAGAGCTCTTTAAAGATAATTCACAATCTCTAGTTCAAATCTCATTCCGTATGGTTATTGGAGAGCTTATTGATAGCGAAATTATGCAACTAATGCCGATTAATTTTGCTAAGGAAATTATCGGTGGATTATTTGATAATATGGCAAAAGGTCAGGAAGATAAAACTGTAAATGATAGAAATAACACAGTACCTTCTAACGTAAAACCTGCTCAAAAGGATACGATGCATCCAAGAGAAATGTCTTATGATACACCAAACTATGATCATAGAGCTAATTTCAGTAATGAAGCTGCGGCAACCAGAAATGAACCAGTAAATATTAGACCTGTACAATTTCAAGCTTTTGATGATGATTCTGTCAAAGGGGTAATGCCTGAAAATATTTCATTGATTCAAGACGTTCCGCTAAAAATTACGGTGGAGTTAGGAAGAACGGTTAAAAAGATCAGTGAAATATTAGAATTTGGCCCTGGAACTATTATTGAACTAGACAAACTTGTAGGAGAACCTTTGGATATTTTAGTGAATGGACAATATGTTGCAAATGGTGAAGTCGTGGTAATTGATGAGAATTATGGTATCCGTGTTACAGATATTGTAAATCCAGCCAAAAGACTATCCAAAACATATTAATTTTAAATTGACTAAAATGTGTTCTGTTGCTAATATATACTTAATATTTAGTATTTATAGCTATTTAAATGAAGAGGAGGAAGTAAGGAATGGCGAACGGAATTTTAATCGTTGATGATGCAGCATTTATGAGAATGATGATAAAGGATGTACTTACTAAAAATGGATTTGAGGTATTGGGTGAGGCTGAAAATGGAGCAAAGGCAATTGAAAAATATAAGGAATTACAGCCAAATCTAACCATTATGGATATTACAATGCCGGAAATGGATGGGATACAGGCAGTAAAAGAAATTAAGAAGTTAGACTCAAATGCTAAAATAATAATGTGCTCTGCTATGGGACAACAAGCAATGGTAATTGAGGCTATTCAAGCAGGAGCAAAAGATTTTATTGTGAAGCCTTTCCAAGCGGATCGTGTTATAGAAGCTGTTAAAAAAGTTTTAGGATAACATGGATAGCGTTATAAGTGGCCTTTTATTAATTTTAATAACAACATTGATTATTGTTTTTGCCTATTATATAACAAATATAGTAGGCAAAAAAACTAAAAAGCTAATGGATGGGCGATACACACAGGTTTTAGAAAGAACGATGATTGGATTAAATACTAATATTACCATATTGAAAATAAATAAAAAGATTTATATTGTAGCAATGCAAGGAAAAACAATAGAGGTTTTAGATAGGATTGATGAATCCCTATGGGATTTTAAAGCTGAGAAAGAGGATGGCTTTATAAATATCTCTGAAGATATAACGAGCTATTTAAAGAAAAGGTTCTCAAAGAAATCCTAATGGTTTGTATTTAATAAAAGAATGTAGCTGGAATGGTAGTGAATATAATGAAGAATTCAAATGGAAAATTAATACAAATTTTACTTGATGGCAATAAATATATTCGTATGGCATGCTTCATCATTATTTGTTTTATCGTACTTGGGTCAAATCAAGCATTTGCACAGCCCAATATTACTGTGCCAAACTTACAACTGAGTATTGATGGGGCTAGCAGCCCAGAGGAAACTGTGAATTCATTGCAGCTCTTGAGTCTATTGACCATATTATCATTAGCGCCGGCTATTTTAATTATGGTCACAAGCTTTACTAGAATTATCATCGTATTATCTTTTCTGAGAAATGCACTTGCAACACAGCAAACACCTCCAACCCAAGTACTGATAGGATTGGCTTTGTTTTTAACCTTTTTTATCATGGCACCTGTAGCTTCTGAAATAAATCAAAATGCGCTGCAACCTTTTTTAAACCAAGAAATTACTCAGCAGCAGGCAGTAGAAGAAGCGATGGACCCTTTAAGAGAGTTTATGTTTAGACAAACCAGAGAAAAGGATTTGGCTTTATTTATAGAAGCAAGTAACTCTGAAGTATCAGAGAATTTTCAAGTGGAAGATATCAAAACGACTACTTTGATTCCTGCTTTTATAATCAGTGAGTTAAAGACAGCGTTTCAAATGGGATTCGTTTTATTTATACCGTTCATAGTATTGGATATGGTAGTTGCTAGCGTTCTAATGTCTATGGGTATGATGATGTTACCCCCTGCAATGATTTCACTGCCATTTAAGCTCATGCTATTTGTAATGGTAGATGGATGGAACGTTTTAATTAAATCGTTATTATTAAGCTTTAAATAGGGGTGACGAAATGAGTGAATCGATGGTTATTGAATTAGGACAACAGGCTATGTTTACTATTTTACTGTTATCAGCGCCCACATTGCTGATTGGTTTGATAGTAGGCTTAGCTGTTAGTATTTTTCAGGCAACAACCCAAATTCAAGAAGCTACCTTGGCTTTTATTCCTAAAATTGTTGCTATTTTAGGTTCTTTAGTTGTTTTTGGACCATGGCTTTTATCCATGATGATTAATTTTACATTAAAATTATTTACAAATATGAACAATTTTATTCAATAAAGAGTGATAAACATGGCAGATAATGTAATCGGGTTTATATTAATAAATTTTCAGTTGTTTCTGTTAATACTTACGAGATTAACAGGATTATTCGTGATATCCCCTATATTTAGTAGAGCTAATGTTCCTATGACGATGAAAATAGGTTTAGCTGTCACTTTGTCTCTAATATTGCTTCCACTGAGTATCCATAATGTGAACTTAGATATTAATAATATTAGAGCACTCATATTTTTTTCTACTACAGAATTTTTAATAGGGATTATTATTGGTTTTATATCTTTTATCTACTTTTCAGTTGTATATCTAGCTGGTACAGTGATTGATATTCAAATGGGTTTTGGAATGGTTAATATTATGGATCCACAGACGAACGCGCAAATGCCAATAATGAGTGGTTTATATAGTATTCTTATTTCCTTAGTATTTTTAACTGTAAATGGTCACCATATGCTCATACAAAGCATTATTCATAGTTATGAAGTATTACCGATAGGATTTCAGATATCCATAAACCAAAATATAATAACACATCTTACTCATATGTTACTAGAGACGTTTGCTCTTTCGCTTCAATTAAGTGCACCTATTTTAATTTCAATTTTTCTAGTGAATGTCATCCTTGGTATTTTGGCACGCACCATGCCTCAGATGAATATTTTCATGGTAGGAATGCCACTTAAAATTTTTATTGGTATTATTATAGTTTTTTTATCTTTGAGCTTTTTTATATCTTATTCTGAAGTAGTATTTGATAAGATGTTTAGAGCGATCTATGAATTTATGAAAATTTTATCTTGAGGATGATCCTATGGATTTTAGAATTAACTTACAGCTTTTTTCTGAGGAAAAAACAGAGCAAGCAACTCCCAAGAAAATAAAAGATGCCAGAGAAAAAGGAAATGTTCTTCAGAGCAAAGAGGTGAATTCTGCCTTAATTCTCTTGGCAATATTTATAATTATAAATGCCTTTGCAACTTTTATAGGCGTATCTTTATTAAATATGACTAGGGCGGTGTATACCGAGTTTTTATCGGCAAATATTGCATTTTCAGTTAAAAACCTTCAAATATTGTCTATTAAATTGATGATTTATTTCTTTATTGCAGTGGGTCCAATCGCCTTGACGAGTCTAGTGGTTGGATTAATTTCAAGCTATGCTCAGGTAGGCGTACTCCTTACTAGTAAGCCTCTAATGTTTGATTTAAATAAAATAAATCCCATTGAAGGATTTAAGAAAATGTTTTCAATGAGATCAGTAGTAGAACTTCTAAAAGCATTTATTCGGTTAGGCGTGATTGGGTATATCTCTTATGACTACGTAAAGGGACAAGTGGGGGTCATTTTAGAGACCACTGGAATGGATATTTCCTCCATACTAAAAGCAATTATGAGCATGACCGTAGATATTGGTATCAAAGCAGGCATCGCTTTAATTGCCCTTGCCGTACTGGATTATTATTATCAACGGTATGAGTATAACAAAAATTTAAAGATGTCTAAGCAAGAAATTAAAGAAGAATACAAACAAACCGAAGGAAATCCTCAAATCAAGTCTAAAATAAAAGAAAAACAGCGGCAAATGGCAATGAGACGAATGATGCAGGATGTTCCAAGTGCAGATGTTATTATTACGAATCCAACACACTTTGCTATTGGGATTAAGTACGATCTCAATGAATTTGATGCACCTAAAGTAATAGCAAAAGGACAAGATCTTATCGCACAAAATATTAAAAAAATTGCTTTAGAAAATAATGTTACCGTTGTAGAAAATAAACCGTTGGCTAGAGCGCTATATGATAGCGTAGAAGTTGGGCAATTTGTTCCTCCTGATTTGTACCAAGCTGTCGCTGAGGTACTGGCCTATGTTTATCGTATTAATAACAGGATTGAATAGGGGTGAGCATATGAAATTTGGAGATATTATTGTTACCTTGGCAATATTAGGTATTATTGTAATCATTATTGTGCCAATACCATTGGCGGGTGTTGACCTTTTGCTTAGCTTTAACATTGCTCTGTCATTGTTGATTCTAGTTAAATCGATTTATACGGAAGAAGCATTGGAATTTTCAATTTTTCCTTCACTTTTATTAATTATGACTTTGTTTAGATTGGCTATGAATATCACCACGACACGGTATATTTTGTCTACAGGTTCTGCGGGAGAATTAATTAATACTTTTGGTAAATTTGTAATGCAAGGCAATGCTATTATTGGATTTATTATATTTTTAATAATAACTGTCGTGCAATTTATGGTTATTACAAAAGGTTCTGAAAGGGTTTCTGAAGTTGCGGCAAGATTCACGCTGGACGCTATGCCAGGAAAGCAAATGGCTATTGATGCAGATCTTAATGCGGGTCTAATTAATGATTTAGAGGCTAAAGAAAGAAGAAAAAAGGTTCAAAGAGAATCCGACTTCTACGGTGCAATGGATGGAGCCAGTAAGTTTGTAAAAGGGGATTCTATTGCAGGAATTATTATATCTATTATTAACATTATTGCTGGTTTTGTATTGGGGATGGTTACTCAAGGCTTAAGCTTTACAGAAGCCCTTTCTAAATACACGATTTTAACAGTAGGGGATGGTCTCGTTAGTCAAATCCCTGCACTTTTAATATCTACAGCAACTGGTATTTTGGTAACTAGGGCAGCTTCTGAAGGTAATTTAGGAAATGATTTAATAAATCAGTTATTTAATAGCCATAAGACGATGTTTATTATTTCTGGAGTATCTGTAGTATTTGCATTGGCAGGTTTACCGAGAATACCATTTATTATCTTAGCGATGGGATTCTTTTACTTAGGTAATAAAATGAAAAAGAAATCAGCGAAGGAAGAAATTGATATTATTCCAGATGAAATTGCAGAAACCGCTGATGAAAAAAGAAAACCAGAAAATGTTCTTCCGTTACTTAATGTAGATCCAATAGAACTAGAGTTTGGATATGGTATTATACCACTTGCAGATACCAGTCAAGGAGGAGACCTTTTTGATCGACTGGTCATGATTCGAAGACAATGTGCTTTAGAACTTGGGATTATAGTTCCCATGTTCAGACTAAGAGATAATATACAATTGGAGCCGAACCACTATGTAATTAAGATTAAAGGTGTAGAAATTACATCGGGAGAGATTATGTTTGATCATTATTTAGCTATGAATCCAGGAATGGCAGAAGGTGAGTTAGAAGGTATTGATACTGTGGAACCAGCTTTTGGATTACCAGCAAAGTGGATCAATGAACAAGAAAGAGAAAAAGCAGAAATTTTCGGTTATACAGTAGTAGACCCACCTTCTATCATTGCTACCCATTTAACTGAGGTTGTAAAGAAACACGCATATGAGCTATTAGGCAGACAGGATGTTAAGAAGCTGATTGATAATGTTAAAGAGAGCCACCCTGCATTGGTAGAAGAATTAATTCCATCGCAAATGGCTTTAGGGGAGATTCAAAAGGTTCTTTGTAATTTATTAAAAGAAGGAGTCTCTATTCGAGATATGGTTACAATTCTTGAAACCCTTGCAGACTATTCTAATATGACCAGAGATACAGATATGTTAACGGAATACGTTCGACAATCATTGAGTAGATCTATTACGAAACAATTTATATCGCATCAACCAGCAAAAGTAATTACTTTGGATCAACAGCTTGAACAAAAAATTATGGAGTCCATTCAGCAAACTGAAAGAGGAACCTATATCGCTATGGAACCTGACTTGACACAATCAATTTTAAATAATCTCTCCTATCAACTACAGAAGTTAATTAATCTAGGGGAGCAACCGATTATTATAACGGCTCCCATCGTTCGATTATATTTAAAGCGGTTAACAGAACAGCTGACATCCGATTTAATTGTGTTGTCCTACAATGAAGTAGATCCATCTGTTGAAATTCAATCCGTAGGGATGGTGAGGATTTAGATGAAGGTTAAAAAATTTTACGGTGTAGATAATTATGATGTCATATCAAAAGTAAAAAATGAACTCGGTACAGATGCCGTAATTCTGCACCAGCGAAAAGTTAAACAAAAAGGTGTTTTGGGAATTTTTAAAAAGCCTATGATAGAAGTTGTAGCAGCGATAGAAGATGAAGTTGCTACAACTAGCTTTAAATCCAAAAATAGTGCTACAGATTCTAAAGAAAATTTTAATCATTTGTTTTCAGATACTCCTACGGTAAATAAAAAATTTACCACAACGGATACATTGAATCGAATCAACACGACTAAATCGACAGAACTAGATGGGATACAACCAGTTGGTTCAAAAACTGATAGCGATTTAAAAAAAGAAATCGATGACATTAAAAACTTATTAGGTACAGTTGTTCATCAAATGCAACATATTCATACACAAAATTCTACGGACCAAGTAAGTAATCCATATCATTCCTATCTATATAATATGATGCTGGAAAATGAAATGGATGAAGAGTTGATTAAAGAAATCTTAAGTAATGGCAATTTTGAAGAAGTAAATGCATTGGAAATAGAAAACAAAGAGACCTTAAGAGAAATTCTACTACAACTTGTACCAGAATCCATTAACAATAAAGCAGACTTTAAATCCAAGGTCGTGTTTTTTGTGGGGTCGACTGGTGTAGGAAAAACAACCACGATTGCAAAAATTGCAGCAAACTATAGTTTAGAAAAAGGACTTAAAGTAGGTTTAATCAGTGCCGATACTTATCGAATTGCTGCTGTAGCACAACTAAAGATTTATAGCGATATTCTAAATATACCTTTAGAAGTAATTTATTCTCCAGAGGAAATCCATGGAGCCATTAAAAGACTTGAAAATAGAGATGTTATACTGATTGATACGGCAGGAAGAAGTCATAAGAACAATGAACATGTGGAAGAACTGTCTAAATTATTAAAAGAAATCCATGAAAAAGAGGTTTGTTTAGTAGTAAGTGCAACAACAAAAAATAGTGACTTAAGAGATATTCTTCATACATACAACTTTATTGATGATTATAAAATTATATTTACAAAATTAGATGAAGTAAGCACTTACGGTTCTATCTTAAACATTGCCATGAAAAACCCACAATCTATTTCTTATGTAACCACAGGACAAAGTGTTCCTGATGATATTGAGACCATAACATCAAATACAATTTTAAACATGTTACTGAGGGAGATTTAATATGGATCAAGCGGCTAAATTACGCGAACTAATCAAAAATAGACGAAATTTTCCTTTAGAGATTGAGGTTGGCAATGAAGAAAGTAGCAGTAATGATACCAAAGTTATATGTGTTACCAGCGGAAAAGGTGGCGTTGGTAAGAGTAATTTTACAATCAACTTAGGCATGGAACTTATTCAGTTAGGAAAACGAGTTTTGATTATAGATGCTGATCTTGGATTAGCCAATATTGATGTGATTCTCGGAACGGTTCCTAAATACACCTTATTGGACATTATTCATGGCAATCGATCCATAGAGGAGGTCATAGCCACCGGTCCCAATGGAATACAGCTTATTTCTGGTGGTTCTGGAGTTCTAGAATTAGTCGATATGCCCTCGGATACCATTCATCAGTTAATTGAAAAATTTGCTTTAATTAATACTTATGCAGATATTATCCTAATTGATACAGGTGCTGGCTTATCTAGCTCTGTAATATCCTTTGTACTAGCTGCTCAGGATATCATTATTGTGACTACCCCTGAACCAACATCCATAACGGATGCCTATGCTATGATAAAAACTATAAATTTGCAAGAAAAAAATAAAAAATTAAAGGTAATCGTCAATAGAGTGGAGAATATAGCAGAAGGAGATAGTACTTTTGAAAAACTAAATAACGCTTCCAATCGGTTTTTATCATTGAACTTACAATCTTTAGGATATGTTTTTGATGATAGTAACGTTAGTAGGTCTGTAAAAAGACAGAGTCCATTTACTTTGGAGTATCCTAATAGTACAGCGAGTAAAAATATTCGACAAATCGCAGCAAAACTTTTAAATGATATTTACCACTTAGATACGAATGAGCCTAATAATTTAGAGGGTTTTTTCAAAAAATTAGTAAAATTTTTCAAATAGGGGGTTCCTATGAATATATTTTCAGAGCTTAAAATTGGAGATAAAATGAGTCTAGATATAACACAAAAGTATATTAATCAAGATGTAAGTAGTATGCTGACTACGCAGCTTATTGATATGGATGATTATTATTTATATATTTCACCTCCTGCTTATAAGGGGAAAAAGTTTTCTCTTATGGAGGGGCAATTGGTTAATTTATTTTTTTATCGAAAAAGTGGAGTGTATTCCTTTGAAGCAAAAGTGGTAAAAAAGATTAACGAGGAGCTTGTCACTTTTGTACTTGAGCCAACAAGCAGTATAGAGAGGATTCAAAGAAGAAACTACTATAGGTTACCTATCGTTCTACCTTGTGTATTAAAAAAGCAAGAAAATGATAAAGTTGTTGAGTATAGCTGTGTCAGTAAGGATTTAAGCGGTGGAGGAATTAAATTAATCTGTAAGCAGGAGATTAATCTAGATGAAAACATCGTTGTTACTATTAAAATACATGAAGAACAAATGATTGCTATAAAAGGTAAGGTAATTCGCGTAGTTAAGGGATTTGAAGATAACAGCTATGAAATAAGTGTTGAATTTAAAAATGTTGAGGGTAATCACTTAGATCAAATCATTGCTTTTATTTTTGAAAAACAAAGACTAATGAGGAAAAAAGGACTGATGTAGAATGGGTTTTAATAAAAAAGTTAGAGTACTTCTCGTAGATGATTCAGCCTTTATGCGAAAAATACTGACCGATATAGTGAACAGTACAGATACAATAGAAGTAATTGGTGTTGCTAAAAATGGGGCAGAAGCAATCAACCAGGTTCGTTCTTTAAATCCTGATGTTGTCACCATGGATATTGAAATGCCTATATTAAATGGCATAGAAGCGTTAAAAAGAATTATGAAAGATCAGCCTGTACCTGTTATTATGTTAAGTAGCTTAACGTCGGACGGAGCAGATACCACTTTAACTTGTTTAGATATTGGTGCTGTAGATTTCATTCAAAAACCTTCCAGCGTTTTTAGAATCAATATTGATGAATTAAAGGAAGAACTCATAAGTAAAATTACCACTGCTTCAAGAATAGACGTGAAGTTTAAAAATAAATCGATTCAAAAAAAAGACTCTAAGACTAGTTATTCTTCCAATAAATTACATTTCAGCAAGGATAGAAATAAACATAACTTGATCGTTATCGGAACTTCTACTGGAGGACCAAGGGCTTTACAAAGTGTCATTCCATTACTACCTGAAGATTTGCCTGCTAGTATTTTAATTGTCCAACATATGCCACCAGGATTTACGAAATCCTTAGCAGATCGATTAAATACAATGTCAAGTATTACTGTAAAGGAAGCTGAAGATGGCGAAAAAATTTTACCTGGCCATGCGTATATTGCTCCAGGAAGTTTCCATTTGAAGATTAAAGAGAAACAGAGTCATGATATCTTTCTACAACTAACGAAAGAGGATCCTGTTTCTGGACATCGACCTTCCGTAGATGCTCTCTTTGAGTCTGTATCAAAGCATGTTCATAAAAATATTATTGCTGTGGTTATGACTGGAATGGGTTCCGACGGTTCACGAGGGGTAAAAAAATTAAAAGATAATACTGAGTGCTACGTGATTGCTCAAGATGAAGCCAGCAGTATAGTTTATGGTATGCCAAGAAGTGCAGTGAATACAGGTACTGTAGATGATATTGTTCCTTTAAATGAAATTGCAAACTATATATTAAGAAAGTTGGGAGTGTAAGTGCTATGGATATGAATCAATATCTAGAAATCTTTATAGAAGAGTCGAAAGAACATTTGCAGGAAATGAATTCAAGTTTACTATATCTAGAAGGTAACCCTGAAGATATTAATGTGTTAAATGAAATCTTTAGAGTAGCTCATACATTAAAAGGGATGTCCGCAACCATGGGATATAACAATATAGCACATTTAACCCATGAAATGGAAAACGTTTTGGATTTTATTAGAAAAGGAAATATGAAGGTTACATCCGATGTGACTGATGTACTGTTTGAGTGTTTTGATAAACTTGAAAGTTACGTTATGAGTGTTGAGACTAACAATAATGAAGGTAATGATTCTTCTATAGAGCTTGTTGAAAAATTAAAGGCTCTAAAAAATGGTGAGGTATCTGAAGGCGAAGAAGACCCGGTTACAATTGACTCTACTGATCCTATGATCAATCATGGACAAAACTTAAATATACAATTAAACGAGTATGTAAACAATGTAGTTTTAACTGCGATCAAGGATGATCTTAACGTTCATTTGGTCAAAATAACACTGGATGAAAGCTGTATGTTGAAATCTGCAAGAGCCTATATCATTATTACCACCCTTGAGAAATTTGCAGACTTAGTTCATTCAAACCCTAGCATTGAAGAGATCGAAGATGAAAAGTTTGGCACATCTTTTGAATTTGTATTAATAACAAAGCATGATGCAAACTTTATCAAAGGTGAATTAAGCACTATATCTGAGGTTGCAAATATAGAAATTAATCCGATTGGTAAGGAAAATATAGAAACTACAGATCGTGTGAGCGAGGTTCCTGAAGAAAGCAAACCAATTCTAAATACGCTTGAAAATAATAGAAACGTAGAATCACTGGATGTGGCTAAAAACAAAGAAAGTGAAGATACAAAAAACAAAAAGACAAAAACGGCTAAAACAGTTCGAGTGGATATAGATCGATTAGATAATTTAATGAATTTAGTCAGTGAATTGATTATTATTAAAACAAGACTAGAGGATTCTGGAGAGAATCGAACAAAACAAAACTCAAATGAAGCAATTGAATACCTTGAAAGAATTACAACAAATTTACATGATGCAGTAATGAAAGTAAGAATGGTTCCAATAGAAAGAGTTTTTAATCGTTTTCCGAGGATGGTAAGAGATTTATCGAAGGATTTAGGTAAAGACATCAACCTCATCATGTCTGGGGAAGAAACAGAAGTTGACCGTACAGTTATCGATGAGATTGGAGATCCTCTAATTCACTTAATCCGTAATTCCATTGATCATGGAATAGAATCCATAGAAAAAAGAATTGAATTAGGAAAGCAAAGAACTGGAACAGTTAAACTTTCTGCATATCCTGATGGTAATACTGTAGTCATCGAAGTAGAAGATGATGGTAGCGGAATTAATGTGGAAAAGGTAAAAGAGAAGGCCCTCAGTAGAGATCTGATTAGCTATCAAGAATCTCAGTTGATGGATAATAAGGACATTGTACAGTTATTATTTGCACCAGGATTTAGCACAGCAGAGCAAATAACAGATATATCTGGACGTGGTGTTGGATTAGACGTAGTTAAAACAAAAATTGAGGCTTTAGGTGGTGTTGTAGAAGCAGACACTACACTAGGAAAGGGAACAAAGTTTATCATCCGCTTACCGCTTACATTGGCTATCATCCAAGCGTTGTTAGTTGTTGTGGGAGATGAGAAATATGCGATTCCACTGAATTCGATAAAAGAGATTACAACCATAGAAAAAAATAAAATTAGAAAAGTTCAGAAGAAGGAAGTTGTTTTGTATAGAGATTCTACGCTGCCAATATTAAGACTTTCTGAGCTGCTGAACGTTCCAGCTTCTACTAACAGTTCAGCTGAAGAAGAAGAAGAAGATTTAACTGTAGTCATTGTTAAAAAAGGAGATAGAGATGCTGGAATCATTGTAGATCGGTTAATAGGCCAGCAAGAAATTGTAATTAAATCTTTAGGAAAATATCTTTCTACAATAAAATCTATAGCAGGGGCTACAATTTTGGGTAATGGATCTGTAGCACTTATCGTAGATACGAATTCATTTTTTTAATATTTTTAGCAATTGACTATTAGTGAGAGGTGAATAGCATGAGTTCTGTAAATCAATATGTTGTGTTTAAATTAAATAATGAAAGCTATGGTCTACTTATAGAATATGTGGAAACCATTGAAAAATTAACTGAAATAACTAGGGTGCCAGGTACGGCGGATTACATAAGTGGGGTCATTAATCTGAGAGGTGACGTAGTTCCTGTAGTGGATCTTCGAAAAAGATTCCATCTGGAAAACAATCGGGACTTTGAAGACAATCGAATTATCGTTCTAGCCTTTGATGAAATGAAGGTTGGAATTCTTGTGGATTCTTGCTCAGAAGTTGTTAATTTGGATAATAATCAAATTGATGAAGTTTATGATTTAATCAATTCTTTTGAGGAAGGGTATATTCAAGGGATTGGTAAGTTTAATGAAAGAATGATTATTATCGTAGATATTCCTAAACTATTGATCAACAGCGTAAACGGTTAAGGAGGAATTGTTTTGAATATATCGATAGAAGATTTAAACAACCTGCATCTGGATGCATTGAGGGAGATTGGGAATATCGGCGCAGGTAACGCTGCAACAGCTTTAGCTGGAATGATCAATAAAAAAATAGATATGAGTGTCCCATCCGTGCGAATATTAGATTTTAATGATGTGTGTGCAGTTTTAGGTGGAGAAGAAAATGTTGTTTCAGGGGTATACTTTGAAATTGAAGGCGATATGGAAGGCAATATTATGTTTTTGCTGGATCTAAAATCGGCTAAAATTCTAACGAATATTTTAATGGGGAGGGAAGATGAAACGGACATACTAGACGATATGGATCGATCTGCGCTGCAGGAAATCGGGAATATCTTATCAGGAGCATATATCTCCTCTCTTTCATCTTTAACCAATTTAAATATTAAAATATCCATACCGTCCCTATGTATTGATATGGCCGGGGCTATCATCAGTGTGCCTGCAATCCAATTTGGATATATAGGAGATAAGGTTTTGTTTATAGAAACAGTATTACACGATGGTGGCGACAAAGTAAAAGGTAATTTTTTTCTTATCCCAGAAACTAAGTCTTTCGAAACTCTATTAAAAAGTCTAGGGGTGTATATCTAAATGCAGATGATTACTAAAGTAGGGATGGCTGATATGAATATAACGAAAGATCCTGGCGTTATAACCACACTTGGACTAGGCTCCTGTGTTGGTATCGTCCTATACGATCAGGCTGTGAAAGTGGCTGGTTTAGTTCATATTATGTTACCCAATAGTAAACAAATCAAAAATAATGAGAATAAAGCTAAATTTGCAGATACGGGGATAGAGTTATTATTACAAAAAATGATAGAGCAGGGCTGCAGCAAATCTAGAATCATCGCTAAGATCGCAGGTGGAAGTCAAATGTTCTCATTTCAAACAAATAATGATGTGATGAAAATTGGTGAACGAAATGTAGTGGCTACGAAAGAAATTTTACAGCAATTGAAAATACCTTTACTTGCACAGGATACAGGAGGGAATTACGGAAGAACAATTGAATTCAATTCAAATAACGGTAAACTACTTATAAAGACGATAGGCCATGGCGTACATGAAATTTAAACAGATAGCACGAACTATTCATATGGCCAGGAGGTTTAAACATGGAAGATATAAAAACTCTATGGCATAATTACAAAAATAATAATGATTCTCAGGCGAAGGCATTACTGATAGAAGAATACATAAGATTAGTAAAATTTATTGCTGGGAGATTATATATATCTTATGGCTCTAATATTGAATATGATGATTTGGTTAGTTATGGTATTTTTGGACTAATAGATGCAATTGAAAAATTTGATTTGAATAAACAGGTGAAATTTGAAACCTATGCACAAATACGCATAAGAGGAGCCATTATTGATAGCTTACGAAGCTTGGATTGGGTACCTAGGTCTATTCGGCAAAAGTCAAAGAAAATTGAAGAAGCGTATAGCAGCTTAGAAAACAAACTGGGTCGTTCAGCTACAGATGTAGAAGTATCTGAAGCGTTGGATATTTCGGTAAAAGAGCTACAGGAGATACTTCTAAATACAGCTTCATTTAATGTAATTTCCTTAGAAGAGGTTATTTTTGAGGTGGGTTTAATAGGAAATACAGCAGAAGAACAATTAACTGAGGATTTAATTTGTAGGCGTGAAACTTACAATAATCTGAAAGATACTATAGTACAACTACCTGAAAGAGAAAGACAGGTTATTTCATTATATTACTATAATAATTTAACTTATAAAGAGATTGGAAAGGTTTTAGATATATCTGAGTCTAGAGTATCACAGCTTCATTCTAAAGCGATTTCGAGACTGAAATCTAAATTAACTTCGAATAGTCCTAATTAAAGGGGTGGAATTATGACAATTTATAATAACTATATTATTGCTGAGGGAGAATCCTACGATGCAGCTTTAAAATATGGTCTAGAGCAACTGAATCTTAAACAAGAACAAGTTCAAATCGAGGTTCTAGAAGAAAAAAAGAGCTTTCTATTCAAACGAGGGTTTATTAAACTAAAAATAACCCCTATTCAAAGTGATTCTTTAGGAGAACCCAAATCAAATATAGGGGATCCAGTGGTAAAACGAAATAATTTCGCCTTAAATTATCTTCCAGATGGAGTTTATTTGAATATTATAGACAACTCACAAATTGACATTAAAGATATTATTGATTTTTTAATACTTAAAAAGGTTACCAACTACGAATATGATAAGATCGCTCTATGTGTAGAAGGTAAAAAAATAGGGATGGAAAAAATAGCACCGTATCAAGAAGAAAATTTTATTGACAGTATGCTAGAAATCAGGGTTTCTGATGACAAGCTTGAAGCCAGCATATTATTATCAGAGCCATTGGGTGGGAAATATTTATCGGTTGATGAGATCATAGAGGGACTCACTCAAAAAGGGATAACGTATGGTATTGATGAAGAAAAAATTCATGAAATATGTACGCATCATATTTTTAACAAATGGATTACCATTGCACAGGGCAAAAAAGCAGTCCATGGCAAAAATGCAAGTGTCATCTATTTATTTGAGGAAGAAAAGGAATCTACAACTTCAGTAATTACGGATGAAGGTAGAATTGATTATAAAAACTTAAACAATATACGAAATGTAAATGAGGGTTCACTTTTATTAGAAATCATACCAGCTACCGAAGGAACCAACGGGATGACTGTATATGGAAAAGAAATCCCTTCATCCAAAGGAAAAGATATCGCTATAAAAAAAGGAAAAAATATCTATGAAAGCGAAGATGGTTTAAAGATATTTGCATCGAAAGATGGCGAAGTTCATTTTGTAGATGGAAGAATATACGTTGACGAAGTTAAAAATATCGACGGAAATATAGATAATGAAACTGGGAATATCCAATTCAATGGGAAAGTTAACATCAAAGGCAATGTAAAATCTGGATTTAAAGTAGAAGCTGAAGGAGATATAGAAATCTTTGGCGTAGTGGAAAGTGCCCATCTAATATCCAATGGAAATATCATTATACATAGAGGTGTGCAAGGAAATAATCAGGCTTACATTTACTGTAAAGGGAGTCTACATGTAAAATATCTCGAAAATGCTAATGTTGTTTCTGGAGAAGACATTACGGCAGATGCTATATTGCATAGCAATGTAACGACAAAAGGAAAAGTTGTAGTTCAAGGCAAAAAGGGACTAATTGCGGGTGGTGATATCAAAGCAGGCAAGGAAGTCCGGGCGAATATCATTGGCTCTCATATGGGAACTTTAACAAAAATTGAAGTTGGAATTAATCCCGACGAAAAATCTCGTTTTGAATCCCTAAAATCAGAGTTTATGGAAATTGAAAAAAATATGGAGAACTCACAAAAAGCTGTGGAACTATTGCAGAAAATGGCAAGAAAGCAAGAATTAAATTCTGGAAAGCAAGAACTATTAGTAAAGTCCTTAAAAACATACAATGTACTAAAAACAAAGTATTCAGATATGGCAAAAGAGTTGACGGAGATGTCAGAAAGATTCAAAGAATCTAACAACGGAAAGGTCCATGCGGCTAAAGTGGTTTATCAGGGAGTAAAAATAATCATTGGTAATGTTTCAAGACAAATCTATGATGAATTAGCTACATGTACATTTTATATCAAAGATGGTGAAGTTACATTTGGACCCTATGAAAAGTAAATTTGTTACTGTGATATTTACTCTATAGGATATTTATAATAGCAATAAAAGAGGTGTATTATGGAAAGTCAAGCAATTCTCTTTGTACTGATTGCATGCATGGTTTTATTACTTTTAATAACGATTTATATAATTAAAGACTTTAAGTACAGAGAAAAAAATAGAGAACAAATCTATAGACAGAAAAGTGAATATAGCTATAGAGAAAATAAAATGGCCGAAAATAGAATTTTACTTGAGAGAATTAAACAATTGGAATATGAAATTATAGAACTAAAAAGGAACAATAGTAGGGTGATAAAGGAAAACCTTAGTGATGAAATTCTATCAGATGAAATGGACATGGACGAAAATGAATTTAAAAATATATTAAACTATAAGATTTTTAAAGATAAAAACAAGGATATTCTAGATCTATATGACAAGGGATTTCCTAAAGAATCTATCGCAAAAAACTTAAATCGAAGTATAAGAGAAGTAGAAATGGTAATAAACTTAATTAGGTAATTCTTTTTTAAAAATAAAGTATTGCTTCATTACAGTCTCTATGTTACAATGTTTAAGGTGAGATAACACACATCTTATAATCTGTTTAGTAGTGCCGTTCGGTTCTAAATGGAAATGATTAAGATGGAGGAAAAACTAAGGAGGTAATAAAATGTCAGTAATTTCAATGAAACAATTATTAGAAGCTGGAGTTCATTTTGGACATCAGACTAGAAGATGGAACCCTAAAATGGGCGAGTATATTTTTACAGAAAGAAATGGAATCTATATTATAGATCTTCAAAAAACTGTGAAAAAAGTAGAAGAAGCTTACAGTGTGATGAAAGATATCGCTACAGAGGGTGGTACAATCTTATTTGTAGGTACTAAAAAACAAGCACAAGAGGCTGTTGAAGAAGAAGCAAAGAGAAGCGGAATGTACTTTGTCAACCAAAGATGGTTAGGTGGAATGCTAACAAACTTCAAAACAATCAAAAAAAGAATCGAGCGTCTTCGTGAATTAGAGAAGATGGAAGAAGATGGTACATTCGAAGTACTACCAAAGAAAGAAGTTATTAAACTTCGTCATGAGCAAGAAAAGCTTGAAAAGTTCTTAGGTGGTATTAAAGATATGACTGAAATGCCAGATGCATTATTTGTTGTAGACCCTAGAAAAGAAAGAATAGCTATTCAAGAGGCGCATACTCTAGGAATTCCTGTTATTTCTATTGTAGATACAAACTGTGACCCAGATGAAGTAGACTATGTAATTCCAGGAAATGATGATGCTATTAGAGCTGTTAAGCTGATTGCTTCCACTATGGCTAATGCTATAATTGAAGGTAAGCAAGGCGTTCAAACAGAAGCATAAAATATAATTACTAATGTTGAAAAGGTAAGGGGTTCAAGGGATTTTCCCTTACTCCTTACCTTTAATAATATGCTAGGAGGAATTTAAAATGGATATAACTGCATCAATGGTTAAAGAGTTAAGAGAAAAAACAGGCGCTGGTATGATGGATTGTAAAAAAGCGCTTACAGAAGCAGAAGGAAATATGGATAGAGCGGTAGAAGTTCTTAGAGAACGTGGACTAGCTGCCGTTGCAAAAAAATCTGGTAGAATTGCTGCAGAAGGTCTAGTTGAGTCTTACATACACGGAGGTAGAATTGGTGTAATCGTTGAAGTGAACTCTGAAACAGACTTTGTTGCTAAAAACCAAGAATTTAAAGATTTCGTTAAGGATGTTGCGCTTCATATTGCAGCTTCAAATCCTCAATATGTGAGACGTGAAGATGTAGATCCAGCTCTTGTTGAAAAAGAAAAAGAAATTTTAACAAAGCAAGCATTAAATGAAGGTAAACCAGAGAAGATCGTTGAAAAAATGGTTGAAGGAAGAATTGATAAATTCTACAAGGAAATTTGTTTATTAGAGCAACCATTCGTTAAAGATCCTGATGTTACTGTTGGTGATCTATTAACAGAAAAAATCTCTAAAATTGGTGAGAACATCTCAATTAGAAGGTTTACTAGATATGAAGTTGGAGAAGGTATTGAAAAGAAAGAAGAAAATTTCGCAGAAGAAGTTGCGAAACAAATGGCACAAAACTAATTACTCTATATAAAAGAGAACACAAATGTGTTCTCTTTTACACTAATAAGTACAAATACAATATTTTTAATTATAATGAAGGTTTTTTCTTATATATGGAGAATATAATTACGAGAAGGAGGAGTGCATGTGTTAGAGCCTCAATACAAAAGAGTACTATTGAAATTAAGCGGGGAAGCTTTAGCAGGAGAAAAGGGCTTTGGATTAGATCCCAATGTGGTCACCAATATAGCAACTCAGGTAAAGGATATTGTAAATATGGGGGTTGAAGTAGCTATTGTTGTTGGTGGTGGAAACTACTGGAGGGGCAGAACTGGCGAAGGTATGGATAGAACCACTGCTGATTATATGGGGATGTTGGCTACTGTTATAAATGCTCTTGCTCTTCAAGACTCCTTAGAAAACCTGGATGTATTAACTAGAGTTCAAAGTGCCATAGAAATGAGACAAATCGCAGAGCCTTATATAAGAAGACGTGCAGTGAGGCATCTTGAAAAAAATAGAGTTGTTATATTTGCTGCCGGAACAGGAAATCCTTACTTTTCTACAGATACTACTGCTGCTCTCAGAGCTGCTGAAATTGAAGCGGATGTAATTTTATTAGCAAAAAATGTAGATGGTGTATATTCAGCGGATCCATCTATTGACAAAACTGCTACTAAATTTAATGAATTAACCTATATAGATGTCTTAAAAATGGGATTAAAGGTTATGGATTCAACAGCAATATCCTTATGTATGGACAATTCCATACCGATTAAGGTCTTTGGATTAGAAGATCCTGAGAACATTAAAAAGGTTATATACGGAGATAAAATAGGTACATATATTTATAGTTAGTATTTATTAATTATAAGGAGGATACAAAATGAAAATGGAAATTCATAAGAATCTTGAGGAAAAAATGAATAAGACGATTAATGCTCTAAAAGACGAATTAGCCAGTATTAGGGCTGGAAGAGCGAATCCAGCGATGTTAGACAGAATTGTTGTAGAATATTATGGATCACCAACTCCTATAAAACAAATTGCTGCTATCACAGCGCCAGAGCCAAGAATTATTTCAATACAACCTTATGATGGTTCCGCTCTTAGTAGCATTGAAAAAGCAATTCTTCAATCAGATTTGGGTGTTAATCCTTCTAACGATGGAAAATTAATACGCATTATAGTGCCACAACTGACCGAAGAAAGAAGAAAAGAACTGACTAAGGTGGCAAAGAAAACTTCAGAGGATGCTAAAGTTGTTCTGCGAAATGAAAGACGTAATGCAAATGATCGTCTAAAGAAGATGCAAAAAGACAATGAAATTACTGAAGATGAACTAAAGACTGCACAAGATGAAGTTCAAAAGATAACAGATAAATTTATTAAAATGGTTGACGAACTTACAGAAAAGAAAGAAAAGGATATTATGGAGGTATAATCTTGGTGAATATACCGGATTGTTTAGGATATCAATTAGAAAGTGCACTGCATCTATTAAATAAATTAGGTTACGATGTTATTATTGAAGAAACCTATGGTAAAAGGTCTGTAAAGACAGAGGATGTCAGAGTCATCAGGCAGAAACTTTTAGGAAATAATCAATTACAACTGATCATAGCATATTTTTAAGCCCCCTCCAAGGGGGTTTAAAAGTGATTGGAGTGAAAAGATGCTTAATAATTTATGGAATAGTTCCAATAAAAAAGAAATATCATCTATTAATATGGGATCATTGCCACAGCATATTGCTATTATTATGGATGGAAATGGCAGATGGGGTACAGAGCGAATGCTGCCAAGAAATCTGGGACATAAAGCAGGGGTAGAGGCTCTTAGAGATGTAATAAAGACCGCTTCAAATATAGGGGTTCAATATTTGACATTGTATGCTTTCTCTACTGAAAATTGGAAAAGACCAGTGTCTGAGGTTTCATTTCTAATGAAACTTTTAATTGAATATCTAAGAAAAGAAATCGCTGAATTACATGAAAACAATGTTAAAATTCAAATCATAGGCGATGTTGCAGGACTTCCTAAGGAAGTCATTAAAGAGATTGAAAAGGCTACAATTAAAACAATGAATAATCAGGGGCTCTGCGTTAATATAGCTTTAAATTATGGTAGTCGAGCAGAAATTACAGATGCCATAAAAAAGATTGCTAAGATGGTAGAAAATCAAGAGATACAAAGTGATGACATAGATGAATCTCTAGTGCATTCATTTTTATATACAGCAGCTACACCAGATCCAGACCTGCTCATAAGAACAAGCGGTGAGCTTAGACTCAGTAATTTTTTATTATGGCAGTGTGCTTATTCGGAGCTATGGTTTACAGATGTATATTGGCCAGATTTTACTGGAGAGCATTTAATTATGGCAATAACAGATTACCAGAATCGAAAGAGAAGATTTGGTGGAATATAGGGGTGATATGATGCTCAAAAGAATCGTTAGTGCACTGGTTGGTTTACCTATTTTATTAACATTGATACATTTTGGTGGCATGCCGTTATTTATTGGGATTCTTGTAACTTCTTTAATTGGGTTGAGAGAATTTTACAATGCATGCAAAAACAAAGCCTTATCTCCAATTAAAGGGGTCGGGTATGTTGGTGCAATTGCTTTGATTACTATAATAAATTTTACTGAGAACTCATCCTATATATTCTTATTGTTTTTTGTTCTGCTGATTACATTAAATATAGTGCAGTTAATATGGAATAAGTTTAATTTTGTAGATATTAGCATTACCTTGTACAGTTTAGTATATGTTCCGCTTTTATTAAGTTCTATTTTATTAATTACGAAACAGCCCAACAATATTGTAGTTTGGCTCGTGTTTACCACTGCATGGGGAACAGATACCTTTGCCTATTTTTCTGGATACTTTTTTGGTAAAAGAAAATTATGTCCGTCTATTAGCCCTAAGAAAACAGTAGAGGGTGCCATAGGTGGTGTCTTAGGTAGTATGATTATTTCTGCAATATTTGGGTATCTATTTTTAAGTAATCATATGGTTTCTACAATCATTATAGGATGCGTAGGAAGCTTACTTGCTCAAGCTGGAGATTTAACAGCTTCCTGTATTAAGAGATTCACAGGAATTAAAGATTTTGGCAACATTATGCCTGGTCACGGCGGAGTCTTAGATCGATTTGATAGTATTCTTTTTACGGCACCAACAATTTATTTTGTTTTAACTTTACTAATTAACAGGGGATGAATGAGCATGATTGAAGCATGCTTATTTTGTTATTATAAGGAGTGATATTTTGAAAAACATTTCAATATTAGGATCCACAGGATCCATTGGTACTCAGACATTGGATGTTGTAAGAAATCATCCGGAAAAGTTTAAAATTGTTGCCTTATCTGCATCTGGTAATATTGATGCAATTGAAAATCAAATTCATGAATTTCATCCGGAGATTGTCGCTGTATTTCATCGGGAAAAAGCAGAGATTTTATCTGCGCGCATCGGAAAAAAGGTTAAAGTTGTTTCAGGTATTGAAGGCTTAATTGAGGTGGCTACTTTAGACTCTGCCGACATCGTCGTAACATCCGTAGTAGGCAGCATCGGATTAATCCCTACGGTTGAAGCCATTCGATGCGGTAAAACCATAGCGCTAGCAAATAAAGAAACCTTAGTTGTTGCAGGTGAATTAATTAAAAAAGAGGCAGAAAAGCATAAGGTTCAAATCATTCCTGTAGATAGCGAACATTCTGCTATATTTCAATGTTTACAGGGAGAAGATATCCATAATATATCTAGAATTATTCTAACGGCGTCCGGTGGCGCATTTAGAAATTGGGAGAAACAAGATATTCAACATGCAAAAGCCCAGGACGCATTAAAGCACCCTACATGGAATATGGGGAGCAAAGTGACCATAGATTCAGCTAGTCTAATGAATAAAGGTCTAGAGGTCATGGAGGCCCGATGGTTATTTAATGTGGAACTGGATAAAATAGATGTTATAGTCCATCCTCAAAGTATAGTTCACTCCATGGTGGAATATAATGATTTTTCTATCATTGCTCAAATTGGGGCACCGGATATGAGAGGACCGATACAGTACGCATTATCCTATCCTAATAGAATAAACAGTAGCATTGAGCGATTGGATTTTAGAAAAATTAGTGCATTAACCTTTATGGCACCAGACACGGATAAATTTCCATGTTTATCTTTAGCCTATGAGTCTCTAAAAATAGGGAAAACAATGCCTTGCGTCTTAAATGGCGCCAATGAAGTATTGGTTGAATATTTTTTAGAAGACAGAATTGGTTTTTATGACATACCGAAGTTTATAGAGAAGGCTATGTCTGCGCATAAACCATGGGTTTATACGGATATAGAGGAACTGTTAGAGGTTGATCGCTGGGTTAGAAATTGGATTAAAGAGCAAATAGAATAGGAGAGGTGATCTATGGTAACAGCGATTGTAGCTATTATTGTTTTTGGTATACTCGTTTTTATTCACGAATTAGGACATTTTACTGTTGCAAAGCTAGTTGGAATTAAGGTACATGAATTTGCCTTAGGTATGGGCCCTAAGTTGATATATACAACAAAAGGGGATACGTTATATTCTATTCGCCTATTACCTTTGGGTGGATACGTTAAAATGGAGGGTGAAGATGAAAAATCTGAAGATGAAAGAAGTTTTAATAAAAAACCTGTACTAGCACGAATTGCGGTCATATTTGCAGGGCCATTTATGAATTTTATATTAGCGATCGTATTGTTTTTAACTTTTTTCTACTTCGTAGGTTCACCTACGACTATCATATCTAAAGTCCAAGATCAATCGCCAGCTCAGGTTGCTGGAATAGAGGCAGGTGATAGCATTTACGCTATTAACGGACAGAAAATTCACACGTGGGAAGAGGTCACAGAGCGTATCAGCAAATCAGAAGGAAGCCCCATGGAAATTACCATTATAAGAGATGGTGAACATCTTGAAAAAACTGTAATACCAATGCAGGATGAAACCTCTAACAGAATCTTAATTGGGATTACAACAACGATGAAAAAGTCCTTATCTAGTGCTGGAGAAAATGCCCTGTTTGCAATAAAAAGTATTGTGAGAGGTATTTTGGAATTTCTAAGGAACTTGGTTGGTAGAAAGGTGAACACGGGTGAAGTTATGGGACCTGTTGGTATTATAAACCTCGTTGGGGAAGTTTCTAGAACGGGATTATTGGATATTGTAAGTTTAACTGCTGTTCTAAGCGTTAATCTGGGTTTGATGAATTTATTGCCTATACCAGCTTTAGATGGCAGCAGGATTTTATTCTTAATCATTGAGATGCTCAGAGGGAAACCAGTAGATCAAGATAAAGAGGGAATGATCCACTTAATCGGATTTGGAATCTTAATGACCTTTATGGTGTTCATTACGTTCCAGGATATTCAAAAATTATTTGGCTAATGGAATTGCAATCTAGTTTAAGGGTAAGTGCTGTATGAAGAAAATTAATAATCTATAGAAGGTGGATAAATGAGAAAAGAAACGAAGGTTGTGAAGTGTGGCAATATATATGTTGGTGGAAATCATCCGATTTCTGTCCAATCTATGACGACTACGGATCCTTGTGACATTATGAATACCGTCAAACAAATCAATCGATTAGAAGAAGCTGGGTGCGATATTGTTCGAATCGCTGTACCTAGTATGGACGCTGCCAAATCCATCAGCAAGATCAAAGCTGAAACGAATCTTCCAATTGTAGCAGATATCCATTTTGACTATCGATTAGCATTAGAAGCTGTAAAACAAGGTGTGGACGGATTAAGATTGAATCCAGGAAATATTGGAGACACCACCAGGGTTCGAGAGGTTGTTGCAGCTGTTAAAGAAAAAGAGATTCCAATTCGAATTGGTGTCAATGCAGGTTCTTTAGAAAAATCAATTTTAGAAAAATATGGTCATCCCACTGCCGAAGGGATGGTCGAAAGTGCATTGAGACATATTTCAATCTTGGAGGATATGGATTTTACGGACATCGTAGTATCTTTAAAAGCCAGTAATGTTCCTCTAACTGTGGAAGCTTATCGATTAATTTCCGAAAAAGTCAATTATCCCCTTCATTTGGGAATTACAGAAGCTGGTACTGTATGGGCTGGTACGATTAAATCCTCCGCTGGCATCGGTGCTTTATTGCTTATGGGGATTGGAGATACCATCCGAGTATCCTTAACGGGCGATCCTGTGGAAGAAATTAAGGTTGGCAGACAACTGCTTAAATCCTTGGGCATCATTCAAAATGAGGTAACAATTATATCCTGCCCTACTTGTGGAAGATGTAAAATTGATTTAATCAATATAGCAAATGAAGTAGAAGAGAAATTAGGAAAATTAAAAAAACCAATTAAAATCGCTGTCATGGGGTGCGCTGTTAACGGTCCTGGTGAGGCTAGGGATGCAGATATTGGTATCGCTGGGGGCGATGGCTCTGCTCTTTTATTTAAAAAAGGAGAAATTATTCGCAAAGTAAAAGAAGAAGACATTCTAAATGTTTTAATAGAAGAGATCGACCAACTTTAGTAGGAGGAAAACTATGAGGGTTACAGCAATCATACCTGCTTATAACGAAGAAAACAGAATTGAAAATGTAATTATACCAGCTTTAGAAACAGAAGTTTTGTCCAATATCATTGTAATAGATGATGGGTCTGAAGATTTGACATCGGAGGTTGCTTCAAAATTTAATATTGAATTAATAAAATTACCTAAAAATGTAGGCAAAGCTGATGCAATTAAACAAGGTATCCAACATTGCGGAAATACCAGTGACATCATAGTTTTCTTAGATGGCGATTTAATGGGATTGACTTCCCATCATCTCCATCAATTAATTTCTCCTGTTTTGCAAAATGAGTTTGATATGACCATTGGAGTATTTAAATCTGGAAGACACACCACAGATCTGGCACAAATGATTGCGCCTAATCTGTCAGGGCAAAGGGCGATGAAATCCTATATCGCCCATGAAATTTTAGACTTAGAAGTCTCAGGATATGGTATAGAAGTCGCCATCTCTAAGCTAATAAAGAAAAAGAACCTTCGAACAGCTCATGTTTTTTGGGAGAATGTATCCCATGTGACAAAAGAGGAAAAGGTAGGCATATCGAAAGGTTCAATTTGGCGGATGAAAATGTATAAAGACATCGTAAAACATTGGCTACATTAATAAAAAGGGGGAGGATTTTTACATGACTCCTTTAGGACGTCTTAACTTTAATTATTTTTTAGATTGCTTCGGAATAGAAGGAAATCATTTGTACGAATCTTGTTTCGTAGAAAAATTGCAATATATGAAAAACAGTAATCGTATCTTTATTTCTTTTATTTCAAAAAAAATATTAAGTCATAAGGAAATAGAACGATCTCTAGAACAATTAACCAACGTGGTTCAGGCAAAATTAAAATCAAAAGTCGATACACACTTTACATATGATATAGAATATACCTCTTTGGAAGAGTTAATGAATATGAATTGGAGTAATATACTTTATATATTACAAAAGAATATTCCTTCTTTTAATTCAATTGAAGGTGATATTGATAAAGTAATAGAAGGATCTACGTTAAAAATTATATTAACCTCTAATATTGTTGCCCACAAGATGAAAGATAGAAAAATCGATTTACAAATTGAACGTTATTTTGTAGAGCAATTTAATGTAGGGATCAAATGTTATATCGATGTGGATACCAAGAGCAAATTTGTCCTAGAAGAATATGAAAAACAAAAAGAACATGAAAACTCAGCTCTAGTCAGCCAAATCAAGATTCAAAACCCAATGGATTACGGTAAGGCGGAAAATGTTTCAACATTAAAAGATAAAAGTTTTTATTCGAAAACCTCTTCAGCCTCCGTCTTCTTAGGAAAAAATTTTTCTGGCGAAATCACGAAACTCATTGATATCCGAAATGATTCTGGAAGAGTGATTGTGGAAGGTGAGATATTTGATGTCGAAATCAAAGAATTAAATGGTGGAAAAAAGCTTGCCATAATCAATATAACAGATTATACAAATTCTATTACAGCAAAAGTTTTTGAACGAAAAAATCAAACAGGACAATTGGAAGAAATCTTTACCAAGGGCAAGCTTGCTCGGTTTCGTGGCGATGTGATTTATGATACATTTATTCGAGAAAATGTGATTATGCTAACTGATGCTATGGAGATTGAAAGAGTGGAGAAAATGGATTTGGCTGAAAATAAGAGGATCGAATTGCATTTACATACCCAAATGTCCTCTATGGATGGTACATCCAGTATCACGAACATCATTAAAAAGGCCGCTAAATGGGGACATAAAGCCATCGCAGTAACAGATCATGGGGTGGTACAAGCTTTTCCGGAGGCCATGGATGCTGGCAAAAAATTTGGTGTGAAAGTGATCTATGGCATGGAAGGTTACTTAGTAGATGATGAAGTTAATCTGATCGATTCCGACATAGAGTATTCTTTAGAAGATGAATTTATTATTTTCGATATAGAGACCACAGGACTTTCCAGTAAAAATGATGAGATTACAGAAATCGGTGCTATTAAAATAAAGAACAACAGGATCATTGATAGTTTTTCTACTTTAATTAATCCTGAAAGATCAATTCCAGAGAAGATTGTAGAGCTAACGGGTATTTCCGATGATATGGTGAAAGATCAACCTACAATCGAAGTAGTACTGCCACAGTTTTTAGATTTCATTGGAGATTGCCCTGTTGTTGCCCATAATTCAGATTTCGATACTGGTTTTATTCGAGATAAAGCCGAACGATATGAACTCAGCTTTGATAATATTGCAATTGATACTTTAAAGCTAGCACGAGCGCTTCTGCCAGATCTCAAAAAGCATCGACTGAATGTCATTGCTAAAGAACTGAATATCTCCTTAGAAAATCATCATAGAGCCGTAGATGATGCAAAGGCAACAGCTGAGATTTTTATTAAGTTCGTTGAAATGATGAATAAAAAAGACATCCGAACTTTAAAGGATATTAACGATAAATTAAGCAAAAAACTAGATTATAAAACTCTAAAGAGTTACCATATTATTATTTTAGCTAAAAATTATATTGGTTTAGAAAATCTATACCGCCTAGTCTCTGAATCTCATATTAATTATTTTTATAAAAAGCCTAGAATACCAAGAAGTTTATTAAATAAATTTAGGGAAGGGCTTATTTTAGGAACCGCTTGTGAAGCAGGGGAGCTATTTCAAAGCATTCTTTCTAGCAAACCTCAAAGTCATATTGAGAAAATAGCTAAATACTATGATTATTTAGAAATACAACCCATTGGAAACAATCGATTTTTAATTGAGAAGAACTTAGCAAAGAATGAAGAAGACCTTAAGGAGCTCAACCGAAAAATAGTAGATTTAGGTGAGCGTCTCAACATACCTGTAGTAGCCACATGTGATGTGCATTTTCTTGAGAATAAGGACAGTATATTTAGAAAGATTCTTATGACAGGACAAGGATTTAGCGATGCGGAAGATCAAGCTCCACTTTACTTCAGAACCACAGATGAGATGTTGGAGGAGTTTATTTATTTGGGAAAAGAAAAAGCTGAAGAAGTTGTAATCCATGCTACCAATAGGATTAATGATGCAATTGAAGATATCATACCAATTCCCGACGGAACATTTCCACCAGAAATTGAAGGTTCAGAAGAAGAACTTAGAAGAATGTGCTATGAAAAGGTTCGACGAATATACGGTGAAGATGTTCCAGAGTTGGTTAAAAATAGGCTGGACAAGGAGCTCAACTCTATCATCAGCAATGGATATGCTGTTATGTATATCATTGCTCATAAACTGGTGACAAAGTCCTTAAAAGATGGATATTTGGTAGGATCTAGGGGCTCGGTAGGATCCTCCTTTGCAGCTACTATGAGTGATATTACGGAGGTAAACCCACTGCCACCACATTATATATGTCCTACGTGTAAATATTCACACTTTATTTTGGACGGCTCCATTGGCTCAGGGGCAGACTTACCGGATAAGAATTGTCCACAGTGCGGAGAAAGCTTAATGAAAGATGGACATGATATTCCGTTTGAGGTTTTCCTTGGATTTGAAGGGGATAAAGAACCGGATATTGACTTAAACTTTGCTGGCGAATATCAAAGTGAGGCCCATAAATATACAGAGGAATTGTTCGGAAAAGGGAAAGTATATCGTGCTGGAACTATAGGAACCATTGCGGATAAAACGGCCTATGGTTTTGTAAGAAAATATGTAGAGGAAAAGCAACTCAACTACAACATGTCCGAAATCAATCGTTTGACCCAAGGGTGTACCGGAATTAAAAGAACCTCAGGACAACATCCTGGCGGTGTTATGATTGTACCAGCAAACTATGATATCCATAAATTTTGTCCAATTCAATATCCTGCCAATGATCCTAAATCTGGTGTCATTACAACACATTTTGATTATCATTCCATCAGTGGGCGATTATTGAAGTTGGATATTCTAGGACACGACGGTCCTTCAATCATAAAAATGCTTGAAGATCTGACCCATGTCAATGCTTTAGAGATTCCTTTAGATGATAAGGAGACGATTGAAATTTTCACAAGTACAAGGCCTCTAGGTATTACGCCCGAAGATATCCATTGTGAGGTTGGAACCTTGGGTATACCAGAGTTTGGTACGAAATTTGTCCGACAGATGCTTATCGATACACAACCAACTACCTTTGCAGAATTGGTTCGTATTAGTGGATTATCCCACGGTACTGACGTTTGGGTGAATAATGCCCAAGACTTAGTAAGAAATAATATTGCGGAGCTAAAAGATGTAATTTCAACTCGGGATGACATTATGAACTACTTGATTTTAAAGGGATTGCCACCAAAGACAGCTTTTAAGATTATGGAAAATGTAAGAAAAGGAAAAGGGCTAACCCCTGAAAATGAGCAGGAAATGAAGGAACATAATGTTCCCGAATGGTACATTGATTCCTGCAATAAGATTAAATATATGTTTCCAAAAGCACATGCGGCCGCATACGTTACAATGTCTTTCAGAACTGCTTACTTTAAAGTGCATTATCCCGCTGCATTCTATGCTACTTATTTTACTACAAAGGCGGAAGATTTTGATGCCGACTTTATTATTAAAGGCAAAGAGGCAGTGCGTTTAAAGATAAAGGAATTAGAGGCCATGGGCAATGATTTAACTGCAAAAGAGAAAAACTTTTTAACGGTGTTAGAGGTTGCTCTAGAGATGTATTGTAGAGGAATAGAACTTCTGCCTGTTGATTTATACACTTCAGATGCCGACCGATTTAAGATAGTGGATGGAAAGTTACTCCCTCCACTGAAGGGACTGCAGGGTGTGGGTGAGAATGCTGCTAAAAGTATTGTAGAGGCCAGAGAAGAAGGAGAATTTATCTCTGTTGAGGACCTGAGAAAGAGAACAAAGATTACAAAAACCGTTGTGGAGGCATTGGTCAGTCATGGCTGTATTCATAATATGCCGGAGACAAATCAACTTTCTTTGTTTTCACTTGCATAATTTGGTTAAATATGCTATACTAGGGGAAACAATATACTATACAATTGAAAGAGTGGGTTTTTCCCACTCTTTCTATTATATATTGTGCTGTTCTTGTATAAAGTAGTAAAAAAAACAAAAACTAAAATAAAATTTGTTTACTTCTGTTCACAAATTTTATAGTGCATTAAACTTAAGACTATGTTTTAAATTTGATTGCTTAAAATAAAAACTGAATATAGGAGGAATATTATGGCGAAAAATCGTGTTGAAAAAATTACAGAAAGATTAGTAATGCCAATTATCCAAAATGAGAACTTTGAATTAGTAGATTTGGAGTACAAGAAAGAAGGATCCAATTGGTATTTAAGAATATATATAGACAAACCAGGTGGCATCACTCTAGATGATTGTCAAAAAGTGAGTGAGCAGCTAGGAGAAGAATTGGACAGAGAAGATCCAATTAGTGAAAATTATTTCTTAGAAGTATCTTCTCCAGGACTGGATAGACCTTTAAAGAAGGATAGTGATTTTATTCGTTTTGCAGGTGAAATTGTGGAAGTAAAACTTTATGAAGCACTGAATGGAAACAAGGTTATTGAAGGTGAGCTTGTAGGCTTAGAAGAGAATATGATTAAAATCAATGTAGCTAATGTAGGTTTATTAGAGTTACCGAAGGAAAAGGTAGCATTAACAAGATTAGCGGTTAAATTTTAGGGAGGTAAATTGGAATGAATGCTGAGTTTACAGAAGCTCTTGAACAAATTGAAAAGGATAAAGGTATTTCAAAGGATATTTTAATTGATGCAGTTGAAGCTGCTTTAATTTCTAGTTACAAAAGAAACTTTGGTTCTTCTCAAAATGTAAGAGTTGAAATAAATCGTGATAATGGAGAAGTTCATGTATATGCACAAAAAAAGATTACAGATGATGTAATCGATGATTTATTGGAAATTCATATTGACGATGCTAAGATAGTAAATCCAAAATATTCAGTAGGAGATACATTTGAAAGTGAAGTTACGCCTAAAAATTTCGGAAGAATAGCTGCTCAGACAGCCAAACAGGTAGTGGTTCAAAGAATTAGGGAAGCTGAACGTGGCATTGTCTATGACGAATTTATAAACCGTGAATCGGAAATTATTACTGGCGAAGTATCGAGGGTTGCAAAAGGAAATGTATATATTAGCTTAGGCAGAACAGAAGCAATCCTTGGACCTGGTGAACAAATTCCAAATGAAGTATATGAACATGGGGATCGTATTAAATGCTATATAGTGGAGGTAAAGAAAACCACCAAGGGTCCGCAAATACTTTTATCTAGAACTCATCCAGGCCTTGTAAAGCGCCTTTTCGAACTAGAAGTACCAGAAATACATGATGGTACGGTAGAAATAAAAAGCATTTCTAGGGAAGCAGGCTCTAGGGCTAAGATTGCAGTCGATTCTAAAGATCCCAATGTGGATGCCGTTGGTGCCTGTGTAGGACCTAAAGGTGCTCGGGTCCAAACCATTGTTGATGAATTAAAGGGCGAAAAAATTGACATTATTAAATATAGTGAGGATGCAAAGGAATTCATTGCCAGCTCATTAAGCCCTGCAAAGGTTTTATTATGTGATATTAATAATGATGCTAAAACGGCGAAGGTTGTAGTGCCAGACTACCAGCTTTCCCTTGCGATCGGTAAAGAAGGACAGAACGCTAGACTTGCAGCAAAGTTAACAGGTTGGAAAATTGATATAAAGAGTGAAAGTCAAATCAATGAGTAATTGAGGTGATGTAGATGAAAGTTAAAAAAGTTCCTTTAAGAAAGTGTTTAGGTTGTAATGAAATGAAGCCTAAAAAAGAATTGATACGCGTTGTACATAATGCTGAAGGTATAACCAGCTTAGATACCACAGGCAGAGCTCACGGCAGAGGTGCTTATGTATGCAAATCTAAGGAATGCTTTGAAAAAGCTAAAAAGACCAGTGCCTTTAATAGAGCATTTCAGGCAAATATTCCTCAAGATATCTATGAAAATTTATCAAAGGAGTTAGGCGTTGATGAATGATAAGATCAAAAACTTAGTAACCTTAGCTGCTAAATCAGGAAACCTTGTATCTGGAGATGAAACCTGTATGAATTCCTTAAAAAATGGTGCCATTCATCTATTGATTTTAGCAGAGGATGCTTCTGAAAATACGAAGAAAAAATTTATGGATAAAGCATCCTACAGAGATGTACCGATTCGAATTTGGAAAGATAAAAATGAATTAGGCAGTATCATAGGAAAAGATTCTAGAACCATTGTCGGTATTATTGATCCAGGCTTTGCTGAAAAAATACTGAGCATGTTTTAGAACAAATAATTAGGGGGTGATTTATTTGTCAAAAATAAGGGTATACCAATTGGCAAAGAAATTAGGAATTAGCAATAAGGAGCTAATCGATAAGTTAAAGGAACTTTCTATAGAAGTAAATAGCCATATGAGTACAGTGGACAATGAAAATGCAGATGTATTAATTGAATTATTTACAGAACAAAATAAGGAAGAAACAAAACCTAATGTAGACGAAAAGCCACCTAATCAAGATACTCTGACTGATAATGTTAATGAAAGTGCAGAAAGCATACAAAATGTAGATAAAAAACATTTCAAAAAAGAAATAAACTCAACTAAAAATGTGACCCCGAATGGGAATAACAAAAAAGATAAGAAGAAGAAAAACAAAAAAGATAAGAGAAAAAATTATATAGCTAATAATGATGTTAGTGCAGAAAGTAAAGGTGAGCAAGTGATACAATTAAAAAATAAATTAACTGTAAAAGAATTATCTGAAACTCTAAATAAAAGCGCCAGTGAAATCATCACAAAATTAATTGGTCTAGGTATCATGGCAACAATCAATCAAGAATTGGACTACGATACGGCTTCAATTATTGCTGCTGAATTCGGTATTGAAGTTGAACCGATGACAGATATTGATGCTGAAGAAGATGTTTTTGATATTATTATAGAGCCGGATAAGCCTGAGGATTTAAAACATAGATCGCCTGTTGTCACTGTTATGGGTCATGTTGACCATGGAAAAACCTCTCTATTAGATGCAATTCGTAAGACTAAGGTAACAAACAGTGAGGCTGGTGGAATTACACAGCATATTGGTGCTTCTGAAATTAAAGTTAATGATAAGAAAATCGTCTTTTTAGATACACCTGGTCACGAAGCATTTACTTCTATGAGGGCTAGAGGTGCAAAGGTTACAGATGTGGCAATTTTAGTTGTTGCTGCTGATGATGGAGTAATGCCCCAAACAATCGAAGCAATCAGCCATGCCAAAGCGGCAGAAGTACCCATCATCGTAGCAATTAATAAAATGGATAAGCCTAGTGCAAATCCTGACAGAGTAAAGCAAGAATTGGCAGATCAAGGGCTTCTAATCGAAGAATGGGGTGGCGATGTAATTTCAGTTCCAGTGTCTGCTCGTAGTGGAGAAAATATAGATGCTTTATTAGAAATGGTTTTATTAGTTTCTGAAATGAGCGAGCTAAAAGCAAATCCAAATCGTAAAGCAATCGGTACGGTAATTGAAGCCCAGCTCGATGTTGGTAAGGGCCCTGTTGCTACCGTATTGGTACAAAACGGAACTTTGTTTATTGGAGACTCTGTTGTGATTGGTAACACTTACGGTAGAATTAGAGCCATGATGAATGACAGTGGAAAGAGGGTAAAGGTAGCTGGCCCTTCTACTGCAGTTGAAATTACAGGCTTATCTGAGGTTCCGGAGGCAGGAGACCAACTATTTGCCGTTGATGATGATAAGGCAGCAAAGGCCATTGTTGAAAAAAGAATTAATAAAATCAAAGAAGAGCAGTTGAAGGCCGGTCAAAAAATTTCTCTGGATGCTTTATTCAGTCAAATGGAGCAGGGCCAATTAAAAGATCTAAATTTAATTATAAAAGCGGACACTCAAGGTTCTGTTGAGGCAGTAAAACAATCTTTAGTTAAATTATCTAATGACGAAGTTGTTATCAATCCAATTCATGGTGGTGTTGGCGGTATTACAGAAAGTGATGTAATGTTGGCAACAGCTTCCAATGCCATTATTATAGGGTTTAACGTTCGACCAACTTCCAACGCCGCTTCAGCCGCAAAGAAGGAAAATGTTGACATCAGAACATACCGTATTATCTATAAGGCAATAGAAGATATTGAAGCCGCAATGAAGGGTATGCTTGATCCTGAATTTGTAGAGGAGGAACTAGGTAAAGCAGAAGTAAGAGCCACATTTAAAGTTCCTGGAGCTGGCACCATTGGTGGTTGTTATGTAATCGAAGGTAAAATACTAAGAAATGCTAAAATAAGACTCGTTAGAGATAATATTGTAATCCATGAAGGCTCCATCGATTCTTTAAAGAGATTTAAAGACGATGCAAAAGAAGTAGCAACCGGATATGAATGTGGTATCGGTATTAGCCAATTTAACGACCTTAAAGAAGGCGATATTATTGAAGCATACCACATGAAAGAAATAGAAAGATAATCAGGAAGGGATGAGGATATGTCATATCCTAGAGTTAAACGTTTATCAGAAGAAATTAAAAAGATCGTTAGTGATAGCATCAGAAATGAACTAAGAGACCCTAGAATCTCTTCTATGACTAGTATTGTTGAGGTAGATGTAACAAGAGATTTAAGATATGTTAATATTTATGTCAGCGTTCTAGGCAATGAAAAAGAAAAAGCGGATACCATGGAGGGGCTTACAAAGGCCAGTGGTTTTATCAGACGAGAAATAGGGAAAAAAATAAAAGCCAGATATACTCCTGAAGTGATATTTAAGTTAGATGAATCTATAGAAAAAGGGATCTATATGTATAATGTCATTACAAAGGTGAATGAGGAGAATCATCTGTCAGAAGATGATTCCAATGATACTGAGGATGATTCCGATGAATAAATTAATAGAGTTGATTTGTAACAGCAACCATATTGCTGTTACTTCTCATGTAGATCCTGATGGTGATAGTATTGGTTCCATCTTGGCCTTAGGTACTGCACTGAAACAAAAAAATGGAAATGTAGAGATATTTGTCAATGATACGTTGTCCAATAAATATGATTTTCTGCCGGGGTATTCTTTAATTAAAAGTTACGACGCTATTCAGGATAAAAGTTTTGACTTGATATTTGTCTTGGATTGTGGGGACGAACATAGACTAGGAAGCAGTGTGGAATGTCTAGAAAAAAGCAAATCTGTTGTTAATCTGGATCATCATATTAGCAATAATCACTTTGGAGATATTAATATTGTGGATGTGAATGCTTCTTCAACTTGTGAGATAGTTTATTTACTTTTATCCGAATTAAATTTCAGGATAGATCGAGCGATTGCTACTTGTATCTATACAGGCATTGTAACAGACAGTGGTAATTTTGTATATGATAATGCTACGGATCGAACGCATTTAATCGCGTCAGAACTCCTTAAATATAACATCGACAAACAAGAGATCATGTATAATCTCTATCAACGCAAGTCCATCCATAGCTTAAAATTTTTAGGACATTGTTTATCCAATATGGAATTAGAACTGGATAATAGTCTTGCAATTTTCACTATAACTGCGTCTTCTCTTAAGGAGTTTATGGTGCCCTATAGTGATGTAGAAGGCATTGTGAACTATGGAAGAGATATTGAAACTGTGAAGATATCCGTTGCTTTAAGAGAAGACAAAGATCATAAAGTTAAAATGAGCTTTCGCTCCAAGGACGACGATGTAGATGTAAGAGCTTTAGCAGAATTATTTAATGGTGGTGGCCATAAGAAAGCCGCTGGCGCTACGATTTCTACTTCTTTAGCTGAAGCTAAAATGCTGGTGATTGAAAAATCAAAACAATTTATAAGACGGTGATGCAATTGAATGGGATTCTAAATATTTTAAAACCTCCAGGCATGACATCCCATGATGTTGTTTCTGTAGTTAGAAAAAAATTAAATATGAAGAAGGTAGGACATACTGGAACATTGGATCCAAATGCTGCAGGCGTCCTTCCTATCTGTATCGGACAAGCTACTAAAATATCTCAATTCTTATTGGATGGCAAGAAAAAATATCGTGCTGAATTAACTTTAGGTATCGAAACAAACACTGAAGACATTGATGGAGAAATTCTGCGTCAAAGAGAAGTGACATCGTCTCCAGATGAAATCAGAGAAGCTGTACTTAGTTTTATAGGGGAGTACAAGCAGATACCACCTATGTATTCTGCAATTAAGATTAAGGGCAAAAAACTATATGAATTAGCTAGGCAGGGCGTAGAAATAGAAAGAGCCGAGAGAACAGTCACAATATATCATATTGAAATCATAGAGATTTTTAAAGAAAAGGTGATTTTTGATGTTCTTTGTTCCAAGGGAACTTATATCAGAACCCTATGTAAAGATATTGGTGAGGTTTTAGGTTGCGGCGGTGTTATGTCCTTTCTTTTAAGGACTGCGTCCAGTGACTTTTCCTTAGATACAGCCATTACTATAGAAGAATTACAGGCATTAGAAAATGTAGAGGATATTTTATTGCCAATGGACTACCCATTACAACATATGTCAAAGGCAATCGTAAAGTCAGCCTATAGTAAGCAGGTCCTCAATGGCAATCGAATCTATTCAAATTATCTCATAGATACCATCCATGAACCTATAGGTCAGGAAGTTTGTGTTTACCTTGAAAAGGAGTTTGTTGGATTTGGCATTGTTAGAAATGAAGATCATAATCAGAAATATATCAAAATTTTGAGGCTTTTGTTCGAAAAGGAGTAGTTATGAATACAGTTACGATTTGTGATGAATTAGATAAAAGTATACTTAGAGGCGTCGCTTTAGGAAACTTTGACGGTGTTCATATTGGACATCAAAAGTTAATATCAACTTTAATAAGGGAATGTAAGGAAAAAAATTTAGAGTCATGCGTATATACCTTTGGAAATCATCCCTTATCGATTATTACAGAAAAAAATGAGCATCCTCAGATAACAAATATGGATATGAAAAAGAGACTTTTAGAATCTTTAGAGGTTGAACTTCTATATCTTGAGAATTTTAATAAGGAATTTATGTCTTTAACGCCAGAGGGCTTTGTAAAGGATATTTTAGTGGACCGATTAAATTGTAAAATTGTTGTTGTAGGATTTGATTATACTTTTGGATATAAAGCCAAAGGGAATGTACAGGTCTTAAAAGAACTAGGCCTTAAGTATGGATTTACGGTTTATGAAATCAGTCCTGTTACTATTGATAACATAAAGGTAGGAAGCACTATAATAAGAGAGTATATCAAAGATGGCAACTTTGAGAAGGCAAATACATTTCTAGGTAGACCGTACGCCATCTATAGCATGGTGATCAATGGAAAAGGCATCGGAAACAAATTAGGGTATCCTACTGCAAATATTCGAATAGAGCCGTCGCATTTAGTTCCTATAGAGGGGGTATATGCTACCTACATCAGAGTGAACGGAAAGTTTTATAAAGGTGCAACAAGCGTTGGAACGAACCCTACTTTTGGTGTAAATCAAACTACCGTGGAGACATTTATCCTTGATTTTAATGAGGATATTTATAATGAATGCATAGAGGTGCAATTTATAAAGAAACTGAGAGATCAAATTAAATTCAAGAATACCGATGACTTAGTTGCCCAAATTAAAGAAGATGCAAATAATGCAAAAAAATATTTACAATTATAATTTATTATGCTAAAATGATAGTTGTCTAATCAACCTATTCTCAGTAATTTGACTCACCGACATTTACTTAGAATTAGGGGATATTCATGAGGAGGTGAAAAGAATGATACAAGAAAACAAAAAAACAATCATCGATACTTTTAAAACTCACGAGAATGATACAGGTTCTCCAGAAGTGCAAATCGCATTATTAACTGAAAGAATCAATCATTTAAATGAGCATTTAAAATCTCACAAAAAAGACTTCCACTCTAGAAGAGGGCTTTTAAAGATGGTAGGTAAAAGAAGAAACCTTCTAAACTACCTTAAAGATAGAGATATCGAAAGATACAGAGAAATTATTGCAAAATTAGGATTAAGAAAATAATAAAGAGCGGGATTTCCCGCTCTATTATTTGTATTATCACATTTTTTTCAAATTTCATAAGAATTTTTTATTTCTGGAAGGAAATAATATTACTATTGTAGAAAAGAATACATACACGAGAGGAGGATAATAAAATATGTTTAAAGTTTTTAAAAAAGAAATCGCTGGAAGAGTTTTAGAGGTTGAAGTCGGAAAATTGGCGCAGCTTTCTAATGGTTCTTGTCTTTTAAAATATGGACAGACTGCTGTTTTAGTAAATGCATGCGCTTCTAAATCACCGAGAGAGGGAATCGATTTTTTTCCATTAAGCGTTGATTATGAAGAAAAAATGTATGCTGCTGGAAAGATCCCTGGAGGTTTTATAAAAAGGGAAGGTAGACCTAGCGAAAATGCCATATTAACATCTCGATTAATTGATCGTCCTATTCGACCGCTATTCCCAGATGGATATAGAAACGATGTACAAATCATTGCAACCGTTCTATCTGTAGATATTGATTGCACACCGGACATTGTTGCTATGCTGGGTTCTTCTATTGCATTATCCATTTCTGATATTCCATTCCAAGGGCCGACAGCTTCGGTACATGTAGGATTGGTAGATGGAAAACTCCTGATCAACCCTACAAGTGATGAGAGAGAACATAGTAGCTTAGATCTTGTTGTTTCTGGTACGAAAGACGCTGTCATGATGATTGAAGCAGGTGCTAATGAAGTAACAGAGGCGCAGATGCTGGAAGCAATTCTATTTGCTCATGAAGAAATTAAGAATATCATCTCATTTATTGAAGAAATTGCAGCAGAGGTTGGTAAGGAAAAGCAGGAGGTTGTTACTTTAGAAATCAATGAAGATTTTGAAACTGAGGTAAGAGCCTATGCTAAGACTCGAATATCTGAAGCTATCCGAACCGTGGAGAAGTTAGAACGTAATGCAAAAATTGAATTAGCTAATGAGGAAACCATCAACTATTTCTATGAGAAATACCAAGAAGAACTGAATTTAAAGCAAATACATACAATTTTAGATTCCATTTTAAAGGAAGAAACTAGAAACCTCATCCTATACGATAAAAAAAGACCGGATGATCGACAGCACGATGAAATCAGACCGATTTCTTGCGAAGTAGATCTATTACCGAAAACTCATGGTTCGGGTCTATTTACAAGGGGACAAACCCAAGTATTATCCATCGTAACACTAGGTGCAATCGGTGATGTGCAAATTTTAGATGGCCTTGGCAAGGAAGAATCTAAACGATACATGCATCATTATAATTTTCCACCTTATAGTGTTGGAGAAACAAAGATGTTAAGAAGTCCTGGAAGACGTGAAATTGGTCACGGTGCTTTAGCAGAAAGGGCTCTAGAGCCAATGATTCCTTCTCAAGATGACTTTCCTTATGCAATTCGTGTTGTTTCAGAAGTTTTAGCTTCCAATGGTTCTTCTTCACAAGCAAGTGTGTGTGGCAGTACATTATCCCTATTAGATGCCGGAGTTCCTTTAAAAGATATGGTTGCAGGGATTGCCATGGGATTGGTTAAAGAAGGCGATGCTGTAGCAATTCTATCGGATATACAAGGTATGGAAGATCACCTTGGAGACATGGACTTTAAAGTAGCTGGAACAGCGAAAGGAATTACTGCGATCCAAATGGATATCAAAATTAAAGGGATTGATGAGCCGATTTTAAAAGATGCTCTTGAACAAGCTAGAGTTGGCCGATTATATATCCTAGATAAAATGAAGGAAGCAATCAGCTCACCTAGACCAGAATTATCTCCATATGCACCACGTATGTTGAAAATGAAAATCCATCCAGATAAAATTAGAGAAGTTATTGGTTCTGGCGGAAAAACTATCAACAAAATCATTGAAGATACCGGTGTTAAAATTGATATCGAAAATGATGGTACAATATTCATCGCTGCTCAAACTCAAGAAGCTGGAGAACTTGCTCTTAGCATTATTAATAATATTGTTCGTGAACCTGAAATCGGCGATATATTTAAGGGTAAAGTTATCAAACTTATGAATTTTGGTGCTTTTGTAGAAATACTTCCTGGTAAGGAAGGTCTCGTACACATTTCTAATTTAGCCCATGAAAGAGTAAATAAAGTAGAGGATGTTCTAGCTGTAGGGGACGAGATCGATGTTAAAGTCATTGAGATTGATCAGCAAGGTAAAGTAAGCTTATCTAGAAAAGCACTTCTACCGAAGGACAATGATAAAAAGCAAGACGACCCACAAAAGGCATAAACCTAAATCGGTTTATGTTTTTTTATTTATTTTTTTATACACAATCATTGCATAACTAATTTATTTTGGAATAATATATTATCAAAATCTAATTATTTGGGGGAGGTAGGTTATGGTAATTATTATAAATAAAAGGTTTGCAAGGATATTATCTGCAGTGATTATCAGCATATTGATCATCACAATATCTTTATTCTTATTTAACAGCAGAGAACGTGAAGTTTTTAATAATTTACATACCAATGAATTAAAGGCCATCGATAGAGGTAATATAAATAGTAAATACATATCTTTTGCCTGCAATGTAGATTGGGGGAACGAAGTTATACCAGATATATTAGATATACTGGATAAGGAAAATGTCAAAATCACCTTTTTTGTAACTGGAAGATGGGCCAGTAAGTTTCCCGACTTAATGCAAAAAATAGTGGACGCAGGCCACGAAATTGGAAGCCACGGGTACGAGCATCTAGACTATGGTGCACTATCACTGGAGAAAAATAAAGAGCAGATAAAAAAAGCGGATGAAATATTGAACAAATATATAGATACAAAACTCACCTTATTTGCACCTCCTTCTGGAGCTTATAATGAACATACTTTAACTGCAGCAAATGAACTAGGTTATAAAACCATACTTTGGACAATAGATACCATCGATTGGCGTGCTGGCAGCACAAAGGAAGTCATTGTAGACAGAGTACTTAAGAAAAATGACTTTAAGGGTGCAATTGTATTGATGCACCCAATGCCTGAGACTGCAAAAGCTTTACCTCAATTAATTCAAGCTATGCGAGATAATAATTTAGAAGTAGGAAGAGTAAGTGATATTCTAGCTGAATAAGCTTGCATAGTATTATTCGGTCAATTATAATGGATATGATGTACATGAAAAAGAAGGAATTCTAGGAGGAAAAAATGTATAAACGATATACTTTAGAAAATGGATTAAGAGTTGTAACAGAACATATCCCTTATGTAAAATCAATTTCCATTGGCGTTTGGATTGAAGCAGGAGCTCAAAACGAAAGTTCCTTAAATAATGGAATATCTCATTTTATAGAACATATGCTCTTTAAAGGAACTGAGAAGAGAAGTGCTAAAGATATAGCTGAAGTTATAGATAGTATCGGAGGCCAAATGAATGCTTTCACAAGTAAAGAATGCACCTGCTACTACACAAAGGTTTTAGATAGCCATTATAATCTGGCCCTAGATGTCCTAGCAGACATGGTATTCCATTCTAAATTTGACCCAACTGAAATAGAAAAAGAAAGAAGTGTCATATTAGAAGAAATTAATATGTATGAAGATTCTCCTGAAGATTTAGTCCATGATATTGCATCGCAGACTTTATTTAAAAACGATCCTTTAGGTATGCCCATTCTGGGTACAAAGGAGACTCTTAATAATATTACGAGAGAAATGATTTTAGATTATATCAAAGAATACTATGTATCGAATAATGCAGTGCTATCCATTGCAGGGAACTTCAATGAAACTACATTATTAGAAGAGATCCAACGCCAATTTGGTATTTGGACCCCCAACAACCAGTTAAAAAAGGTAAAAAAGCCTGCTGATTTTAATTTTGAAAATATTTATAAAAATAAAGATATAGAGCAAACCCATATTTGTATGGCGTTTAAAGGCTTTGAGCTAGATAATGAAAATACTTACCCTCTATTGGTCCTAAATAATATCCTAGGTGGTAGTATGAGCTCCAGATTATTTCAAAGTATACGGGAAGAAAGAGGATTGGCCTACTCTATCTATTCTTATCCATCGGTTTATAAAAATGGTGGTAATTTAGTTATATATGCAGGAGCAAACCCTAATCAAGTTGAAGAGATCATCCGTATTGTTCGAGAGGAAATTAACGAAATCGTTACGAATTCCATCAGTGATGAAGAACTCAACAAATCTAAAGAACAGCTTAAAGGAAACTATATTCTTGGCTTAGAAAGTACCAGTGGCAGAATGACATCCATAGGAAAATCCGAATTATTATTGAACAGAATATACAGCCCAAAAGAAATACTAGATAAAATTGAGTCGGTAAAATCAGCCGATATAGAGCGTATCATTCAAAAAGTATTTAACTTTGCAGAAATGTCCATCACAGCTGTAGGGAAAAACAATCCTATAAAAATTTAGTTTTCATCTAAAAAAGTCCTTACAGGACTTTTTTTAATAGAATAAAAAATAAATATATCCATATATATTTAATGATATGAAAAGCACTTATTTATTATAAAAACTAGGGGGAATCATTATGCGACTCAGTACGATCGGAGGAAAAGAAATCGTAAACTTATGTGATGGGAGTAGATTAGGAATCATAGCAGAATCTGATTTGCTGATTGATGAAAAGACTGGTAGAATACATTCTTTGCTAATACCGGGACCCAGAGGCTTTTTAGGGTTGTTTGCGAGTAATTCCTTGACTGAAATTCCTTGGGATGCTATAAAAAAGATTGGTAGTGATATGATCATTATAGAGTCTGAAAATGAACAACGAACAAAGTATTAGTCAGAATAGAGAATATATGAATTGAAACAGGTAAAAATAAGAAGAGGAACAAAATATATCAGCAGCATAGGAGTGAAACCATGGATAAATTTGAAGAAAAACTGAAGCATGATAAAATTACCATGAACAATGAAAACAATCCAAATCTTAAAGAGCCTGAGGAAAATTCTAGGCAAATGGAAAATCTTCGTGAATTCGGTGTAAATGATTTACCACAATCTGATAAAAGTATCTATACCATGAACATCATTGGACAAATTGAGGGACATATGATTGCAGCACCACAGAATAAATCTACAAAATATGAGCATATCATCCCTCAGCTAGTCGCTGTAGAAGAAGATCCTAAGATTAAAGGTTTACTGGTTATTTTAAATACAATGGGAGGAGATGTGGAGGCTGGTTTAGCTATCGCGGAACTAATCGGTAGTCTATCTAAGCCCACAGTGACATTGGTGATCGGCGGAGGACATAGCATAGGGGTACCACTAGCTACAGCTGGTGATTATTCTTTCATTGCACCTACAGCTACGATGACAATCCATCCCATCCGAATGAATGGATTGGTTATTGGAATCCCTCAAACTTTTCGATATTTTCTGAAGATGCAGGAGAGAATCATAAATTTTGTATTAAGAACCTCCAATGTGGAAAGAGAAACCTTCACTTCCCTAATGAATGCAACGGATGAATTAGCCAATGATGTCGGTACCATTTTAATTGGAGAAGAGGCAGTTCATCATGGCTTAATTGATGAAGTTGGTGGATTGAATAGCGCTATATCTAAATTAAAAGATTTAATTAGAGAGAATGAATAACAATTAAAATTTGAAATTTAATAAAATTTAATTATAATAGGAAGTGTATCATTATTCTTCCTATTTTTTTATTTTCAGTACTTCAAATTTTAAATTTTCATATTCTTTTATAGAATGTTTGTAGGTTTTACTAATTTAGTGTAGAATATATTATTGAGTTAATTTATAAATCCCATCATTTTAAATATTAACTTTAATTAAATCATAATGGAGTGATGATTGTGAGCAGAAAACAACGTAAAAAACAAGACACTACAATAAACACTACAATTAAACAATTTAACAATGAAATATATGGTATCTTCACCATTGCATTAGGTTTAATTCTATTCGTAATCGTATATGGCAACAGTATTGGAAGGATTGGGGAGTTGATAAAATTTGTTCTGATGGGCTTATTTTCTACTTCTGTCGCTGTGCTTCCATACTTACTCCTAATATACGGCGTATTTATATTTATTAATAAATCCTTAATGAAGAAAAAGAAAACGGTATTCTTTTATTTGTTGATTTTTATCTCAATTACGATATTTAAATCTCTTGCTGCTATTGATAAGGTTCATAGTATTTCTGCAAATACGAATATGGCGTGGTTAAAAGAAGCTTTTACACTCGGAACACAAGGAATCGGGGGCGGAATTATCGGCATCAGTATCAGTATACTGCTGGTTAGTTTATTCGGTGTCACCATTACTTATATCATCATCAGCACTTTATTACTTATTTCTTTAATTTTGCATACAAATATCTCACTTGTATCTACACTTGCCAATATAAAAGATTATCTTATAAAAACCATACAGCGTATTTATAAGGGGATACTAAACTTTATATTTGTTCCTGTAAAGGATAATAATGAGAACATTAAAAGAAAAGTAGAGAAGAAAAAAAATTCAGCACCTCATGGGCTGAAAGAGTCGATACCTTTTGAAAAAGAGGATAGCATAGAAGATAAAATTAAGATACTAGATTTTTCGGGGAGTGAAGCACAAGCAATCGTGATCTCTGATTCGTCTCCAGAAATCAGCACCTCTATGAATCAAGTCAGCTCAGCTTCTAAAGAAGCTTTAAAATCTGGAGATTCAGAAATAAATATCAGCTATAATAATGTGCCCCAAGCTATAGCATATCAATTTCCTGATATTGAATTATTGAATCAAGTCGTTTCTCAATCGACGAAAGATGATACAAAAAAAATAAAAGCCAAAGCAAAAATATTAGAGGAGACATTGCTTAACTTTGGTGTAGAGGCTAAGGTAGTGCAAGTAAATAAAGGTCCTACGATTACCCGATATGAGCTACAGCCTAGTGCGGGAGTAAAAGTAAGTAAAATTGTAAATTTAAGTGATGATATCGCATTGAATTTAGCTGCTCAGGCCATTCGAATTGAAGCACCAATCCCTGGTAAAGCCGCAATTGGAATAGAAATACCAAATGAAGATATCGCTACTGTTGCACTGAGAGAGGTTATTGATACTCCTACCTATAAAAACTCTAATTTAAATTTGCCATTTGCATTGGGTAAAGACGTATCCGGTACACCGATCGTTACCGACATAACAAAAATGCCACATCTGCTTGTAGCCGGTGCTACGGGCTCTGGAAAAAGTGTTTGTATTAATACATTGATATTAAGCATCTTATATAACGCTAGTCCTGATATGGTAAAACTGGTACTGATTGACCCAAAGGTTGTGGAATTAAATCAATATAATGGCATTCCTCATTTACTGATCCCTGTTGTAACGGATCCTAAAAAAGCAACCAGCGCACTGAATTGGGCTCTACAAGAAATGACGAAGCGATATAAGATGTTTGCTGAAAACGGTGTAAGAGATATTGATGGATATAACAATAAACTTCAGGATGCTAAAATACCATACATTGTTATTATTATAGATGAATTGGCAGATTTAATGATGGTGGCTCCTAACGATGTAGAGGATGCAATTTGCCGTTTAGCTCAAATGGCTAGGGCAGCTGGACTACACTTAATTATCGCTACACAACGTCCTTCTGTAGACGTAATTACAGGGGTAATCAAAGCCAATATACCTTCAAGAATAGCTTTTTCCGTAGCGTCCCAAGCAGACTCTAGAACAATTTTGGATATGGGAGGGGCTGAAAAACTTCTGGGGAAAGGAGATATGTTATTTTATCCTGTTGGTGCAAGTAAACCAGTTCGGATTCAAGGCGCTTTTATTTCAGAAAAAGAAATAGAACGAATTGTAACCTTTATTAAAGAACAGACTAATGAAGTTCATTATGAAACAGAAATTGTAGAACAAATTAATCAAAACAATATAGAGACTTCCAATAATTCTGATGAATTGTTCAATGAAGCTTTAAAAATTGTAGTAGAAGGACAGCAAGCCTCTATTTCTATGCTACAGAGACGATTAAGGATAGGATATAATAGAGCTGCAAGGTTAATTGACGAAATGGAAGCAAAAGGATTTGTCGGCGCTCATGAAGGAAGTAAGCCGAGACAAGTACTCATAGATATGAGTTTTTTTGAACACAATACAAATGAATAAAAATATTTGCTCATATGAACATACACATTAAACTAGAAGGTGAAAGAATTGTATAGAAAAATAACAGTAGAAGAGGCTCTCTACATGGAAAATTCTGTTTTTATTGATGTGAGATCACCAGTAGAATTTGAAGAAGGCTCCATACCAAATGCTAAGAATATCCCCATATTAAATGACGACGAGAGAGCAATCGTAGGTACCTTGTATAAACAAGAAAATCAACATGAGGCTAAGATCCAAGGAATACAATTTGCCTCTTATAAATTGCAGAATATTTATGACGAAATCAATCAATTGATAAAAGAACAAAAAAATGTTATTGTATTCTGCTGGAGAGGTGGGCTTAGGAGCGGATCTGTCTGCAGCTTTTTAAGCTCTTTAGGTATCAATGTCTATCAGTTAGAAGGTGGCTATAAGAAATATCGAAAATATGTTATGGACTATTTTGCTGAAGGTAAGTTTAAGCACAAATGCATCGTACTTCATGGCTATACCGGTGTTGGTAAAACTGAAATACTTGAAAAATTAGAAGCGTTAAATATTCCAATTCTCAATTTAGAGAAACTAGTGCGAAATAGTGGTTCTGTTTTTGGACATTTTGCATATAAAGGTACAAAACCTGTAAAACAAAAGGAGTTTGAAGCCAATGCTTTTGAAATCCTTAGAAAAAGTAATAGTGAATATATTGTGGTTGAAAGTGAAGGTCATCGATTGGGTAGTGTTACTTTTCCCCAAGGGCTTTATAACGCCATTATCCGTGGATATCAGGTCTTAATTAATACATCGATTGAGATTAGGGTAGAGCGCCTTGTACATGATTATGTGACAAATACTGAAGGCAACGATGAATTTTTAGCAAATGCAATCACTGGTCTCACAAAACGCATTGGTACCGAAAAGGTGAATCAACATATTGACTGGATTAAAGAGAAGTCTTATGATAAAATTGCAAGAGAGTTGATAATTGAATATTACGATCCTTTGTATTTGCATTCTATCAACAAATATGAATATTCCATGGAAATTAATTACGATGATATTAATGAAGTTGTTCATAAAATAGCTCATCTTTATCATTGCTTAGAAAAAAAATCCTAATGGGATTCGGCTTTATTTATACTTATATCTGTAGAGTTAATAGGGGGAAGATATTAATGAATCTAGCGAATAAACTTACTATTTTTAGAATTTTTTTAGTTCCTGTCTTTATGATTTTTCTTTTAAACAAAATACCTTATAGTGTTTCAATAGCAGCTGGTATATTTATCATTGCGGCAATTACAGATTCCTTGGATGGATATGTAGCGAGGAAGAGAAATGAAGTTACGAACTTTGGTAAATTTATGGATCCCTTGGCCGATAAACTCTTAGTTTCATCCGCATTAATTTCCCTTGTTCAGATGGGAAAAATTTCAGCTTGGATTGTAGTAATAATCATTGCTAGAGAGTTCACAATCAGTATACTGAGGGCAGTAGCTGCAGCAGAAGGTATCGTTATTGCTGCTAGCTGGTGGGGAAAAGCAAAGACAATTACTCAAATTATTGCCATTATCGCAATCTTATTAAATAACTTTCCATTTAGATATATCAACTTTCCATTTGATATGATCATGATGTGGATCTCCGTACTATTGACGGTAATTTCTGGGGTTCATTATATCATCATAAATAAGCATGTTTTTAAAGGATAATGTTAGTAGACCTACTTATTTATGAAAATATAGTTTGACCATCTAGGCATTATACTATATAATGATATTAGAACATTTGTTCGAGATTCTATATATGAAAGGAAGGTGGCCAGAGATTATCTGGCGGTATTATGGAAAAGAAAAAAGCTTTGGACATGGCACTTAGTCAAATAGAGAAACAGTTCGGTAAAGGATCTATTATGAAGCTAGGAGAGGATGCTAAGTTAAACCTGGAGAGTGTATCCACAGGCTCTATAGGCCTTGATGTCGCTTTAGGAATTGGTGGAATTCCTAAAGGTAGAATTATTGAAATATATGGACCCGAATCTTCTGGTAAAACAACAGTATCACTTCATGTAATTGCGGAAACACAAAAAAGGGGAGGAATCGCTGCATTTATAGATGCAGAACATGCCCTTGACCCTTCATATGCTAAAAATCTAGGTGTTGATATAGAGAATCTTATTGTTTCACAACCGGATACCGGTGAACAAGCTCTTGAAATTGCAGAGGCTCTTGTAAGAAGCGGTGCTGTTGATATTATCGTTGTGGACTCTGTTGCTGCATTGGTACCAAAGGCAGAAATAGAGGGAGAAATGGGAGATTCCCACATGGGATTACAAGCTAGACTGATGTCACAGGCCTTAAGAAAACTAGCTGGCTCCATTAGTAAATCTAATACAATCGCTATTTTTATAAACCAGCTTCGAGAGAAAATAGGGGTAATGTTTGGTACACCAGAAACAACAACTGGTGGTCGTGCACTTAAATTCTATGCATCTGTACGTTTAGATGTAAGAAAAGTTGACTCTATCAAGCAAGGCAACGATGTCGTTGGAAACAGAACTAGAGTAAAGGTTGTTAAAAATAAGGTTGCTGCTCCTTTTAAACAAGCTGAATTTGATATCATGTATGGTGAGGGAATTTCTAAAGCCGGAGATATCTTAGATGTTGCAGCTAGTTTGGATATCGTTACTAAATCTGGTGCTTGGTATAGCTATGGTGAACATAGGCTAGGGCAGGGACGTGAAAATGGTAAGCAGTTTTTAAAAGAAAACCCTGAAATTTCTTTAGAAATTGAAAATAAAATAAGGGAATATTACAACCTTCCGATTCAATCTGGAACAAATACAGATCTAATCCAGGCTAAAAATGATGTTCCCGATGCAACAGAGGAAAATGAAGAATAAAATTAATAAATAATATCTAATATATTTTCTAGAAAGAGCCTATAATAACAATCCAATAGGTTCTTTTTTTGAGACTTAAAACGCTAAGCTCCACCTAGAGTTGAGCGCGGTATAAATTTTGTGAGCCTGAGCGAACAAGTTTTATTTTATCTTTTATAGAAGACTACTTTGGATATATATTGAAAAGCCTGAAGCTTTTTAATCCATAGCTGGCAGTACATATATTCCAACTTGACACTTGTATAAAAAAGATATAAAATAAAGACAAATCAAGAGTTTATCTATTGATAAGGTCTATTTATATGGAATTGAGCAACTTGGAATTTTTAAAATTTAATAAGGGAGGTGTCCAAATATTCCAAATACACTTGTTTTAAACGGACTTTTAATCTTAGTTGGTATTTTAATCGGATGCCTTGTCGGCTATTTTTTTCGAAAAAATATTGCGGAGGGTAAAATTAGCAATGCTGAAGATTTAGCAAAAAAGATTGTGGAAGATGCTGAAAAAGATGCTGAAACTACTAAAAAAGAGCTATTATTGGAAGCTAAAGAAGAGGTTCATAAACTTCGTAATGAATTAGAGAGGGAAAATAGGGAAAGGCGCAATGAATTACAAAGAACAGAGAGAAGATTAATACAAAAAGAAGAAGCCTTAGATAAGAAGTCAGAAACTTTAGAGCTTAAGGATGAAAAGTTAAATAAGAAGCTTAAAGAACTAGATAACAAGGAATTAGAAATCAATAACCTTTATCAGAAGGAAGTTGAAAAGCTTGAAGAATTATCTGGTTTAACATCTGAAGAAGCGCGCGAACTCATATTAAGTGATGTTGAAAAACAAACAAAATATGAAGTAGCATTAATGATAAAAGACATTGAATCTAAAGCGAAAGAGGAATCAGAAAAGAAGGCAAGAGAAGTAATTGCCTATTCAATTCAAAAATGTGCAGCAGATCATGTTGCAGAAACTACAGTATCTGTAGTACAACTTCCAAGTGATGAAATGAAGGGCAGAATAATCGGTAGAGAAGGTAGAAATATTCGTACCCTTGAAACACTTACTGGTATTGATCTAATTATAGATGATACGCCAGAAGCCGTAATTTTATCTGGATTTGATCCAATTAGAAGAGAAGTGGCACGTATTGCACTAGAAAAATTGATTGTAGATGGAAGAATCCATCCTGCTAGAATTGAAGAAATGGTAGAGAAGGCTAGAAAAGAAGTAGATAATATTATAAAAGAAGCTGGTGAACAGGCTACTTTTGAAACTGGAGTTCATGGCTTGCATCCTGAACTTGTAAAACTATTAGGTAGGCTAAAATATAGAACGAGTTATGGTCAAAATGTTTTAAACCATTCGATTGAAGTTTCATATTTAGCTGGAATTATGGCAGCAGAGCTAGGTGCAGATGTTAAGTTGGCTAAAAGAGCAGGCTTACTACATGATATCGGTAAAGCTGTGGATCATGAAATTGAAGGAACTCACGTTGAGATAGGGATGGAACTTCTAAAGAAATATAAAGAATCTAAAGATGTTATCCATGCAATGTCTACACATCACGGTGATTATGAGCCAGAGTCAATCGAGGCTATCTTAGTAACAGCAGCAGATGCCATATCTGCAGCAAGACCGGGTGCTAGAAGAGAAACATTAGAATCCTATATAAAACGTCTTGAAAAATTAGAAGAAATAGCAAATGGACATGATGGTGTTGAAAAATCCTATGCGATTCAGGCTGGTAGAGAGATTCGAATCATTGTAAAACCAGAAGTTTATAACGATGAAGAAATCTTTATGCTTGCTAGAAATATTACAAAGAAAATTGAATTTGAGCTGGAGTATCCAGGACAGATTAAAGTAAATGTCATTAGAGAAACAAGAGCAATTGAATATGCTAAATAAAAAAACTGCGAAAGCAGTTTTTTTTGTAGAAAGTCCTTCCATAACTTATTAAAATGAATGGGTGGATATTCTAATTATCAAAAATGTTAGAAAATTTTATTAATCGTGCAGGTATTTTTAAAATTAGGTAGAATAGTATACTTTGATAAAACAATATATATGCCGAATATATTAAAAGGGGGACTTAATAGGATGGAAGTATTAAAAGTATCAGCAAAATCAAACCCAAATTCTGTAGCTGGAGCATTAGCCGGAGTTCTTAGAGAACGAGGAACCGCTGAAATTCAAGCGATTGGCGCAGGTGCTCTAAATCAAGCAGTTAAAGCAGTTGCAATAGCACGAGGATTCGTAGCTCCTAGTGGATTAGATTTAATCTGTGTACCAGCCTTTACCGATATTTTAATAGATGGCGAAGAAAGAACTGCAATTAAATTGATTGTAGAACCAAGATAATATTACGGCCTTAAAAGATCTGCTCACGTATGGCAGGTCTTTTTTATAGGTATCATATAAAAAGTAAATTTTACGTTTTAGGTTCTATTTATTTTATGATTGGGTATAATCATCTTATATTGGAATTGTAAAGGAGAGTATTCAATGAAATTCATCGATATGCACACACATTCGACTGCTTCTGATGGTGTATACAGACCTAAGGAATTGGTAGAATATGCCCTAGAGAAAGGGTTATCGGGCATTGCAATAACAGATCATGACACGATTGATGGTATTGAAGAAGCGGTTGACCACGCAAGTATCTATAAAGATTTTATTGTGATTCCAGGGATCGAATTGAGCGCTGAGTATCATGGTGAAGAGGTTCACATCTTAGGCTATGGGATTGACTATAAAAATAGTAGTTTAAAAGAGAAGCTTCGATATTTAGAAAAGGAGCGAAGAGATCGGGCCTATAAAATTGTAAGCAAATTGAATTCTATGGGAATGAAGCTGGATTATGAAAGTATCATGCAAACAGTTCAAAATGGAGTTGTAGGGAGACCTCATATCGCTAGAGCTCTGGTTGAGCATGGATACGTAAAAAATCTAGAGGAAGCATTCAATAAATATCTAGCACAAGATGCAGCAGCTTATGTTCCCAGGGCTAAGCTGTCGCCACAAGAAGCGATTGGTCTTATAAAAGCTGCAAGGGGGATATCCGTCCTAGCACATCCAGGGCTCATTCAATCAGATAAAATTATAGAAGACATCCTTACACTGGGTATCGATGGGATTGAAGTATACCATTCGGAGCATACAGGGTCTCTCTCAAGAAAATTTCTAGAGATGGCTGAAGAACATAATCTTTTCGTAACTGCAGGATCTGATTTTCACTTTCCACCAGATAATGATGAAAGTTATCACGGAGATTTAGGAAGCATCAAAATATCATTGGATAGTATACAAAAATTATTTAGAAGAGCATAAATATATTACTTAATTTTATTAATTATGAATGGGATATGTATAGAATATTTTTGTTAAATTTGTTACAATGATTATGATTATATTATAAATATACGGAGGGAATGTGGATGAATATACAACTTTCTAAAAAAGCGCAACAAGTTTCACCTTCAATAACACTTGCCATAGATTCCAAAGCAAAGCAAATGAAGGCAGATGGAATTAATGTTATTAGTTTTGGTGTTGGTGAACCAGATTTTGCTACACCTGAGAACATAAAAAATGCTGCTATAGAAGCGATTAAAAAAGGGTTTACTACATATACACCAGCATCTGGTCTTCCTCAACTGAAACAAGCAATTTGTAACAAATTGAAAGCTGAAAATAATTTAGATTATAAGCCTGAAAATATCGTTGTATCCAATGGTGGAAAACACTCATTATACAATATTTTCCAAGCGATCTGTAACCCTGGTGACGAGGTTATTATTCCTGTGCCATATTGGGTAAGCTATCCTGATATGGTTGCGATGGCCGATGCTACTCCTGTATTTGTCCATTGTACAGAAGAAAATGAATTTAAACTAAATAAAGAAGATCTTTTGAATGCAATCACATCAAAAACAAAGGCAATCATTCTAAACAGTCCTTCCAATCCAACAGGAGCCGTTTATACAAAGTCTGAGTTAGAAGAAATTGCAAGAATTGCGGTAGAACGGAACATATTTATTATATCTGATGAAATATATGAAAAATTAGTTTATGAGGGAGAAGAGCACATCAGTATCGCCTCCTTAAATGACAAGATTAAAGATTTGACTATCGTTGTCAATGGTATGTCAAAGGGTTATGCAATGACTGGTTGGAGAATCGGATATACAGCTAGCCATGCCATCCTCGCTAAAGGAATGGGGAATATACAAAGTCATGCTACATCGAATCCAAACACAATTGCACAACATGCTAGTATTGAAGGATTGACTGGAGACCAGTCTTCAATTGAACAAATGAGAGTAGCCTTTGATGAAAGAAGAAAATTCATGGTGCAAAGAATTAATGAGATTGATGGACTATCCTGTATTGCGCCTAAAGGTGCATTCTATGTGATGATGAATATCCAAAAATTACTTGGAACTACAATTCAAGGCGTCACCATCCATAACTCCATGGATTTATCCGAATTGCTACTTGATAAGGCAAATGTTGCGGTTGTACCAGGTATTGCTTTCGGAACAGACGAGTTCATACGTCTTTCCTATGCAACTTCATTAGAAAATATTCAAGAAGCTCTGAATAGAATTGACGATCTGTTAAATAAGTAATTCTTGTTAAAATAAAAGGATAGATGAAAATGAAATGCTGCCCATTTACAAGACAAAAAGTCTAATTGTAGGGCTCAGTTCAAAGAATCTATCCTTTTGTTTTTTGTTTGAACATCTTAAATTATAATCATGAAACCTTACCTTGTTTTCAATTGATGGGATATTCTCTCCATCAATGTAGCCATCTCTGCTCTTGTATTCTGCTTACTTGGTCTAAATGTGCCATCTTCATATCCACCAAAGATCCCTAAATTACTTATAAAATTGATGTATTCATAGGACCATAGCTCAGGTTGGATATCATTAAATTTAGATGTTGAACCTACCTTTTTATCTAGGCCTTTGTCTTTAACGATTCGATATAGTATTGTAGCCATTTCCTCTCTGCTCAATGGTTTGTCTGGACTGAATCTATTATCCTCTAAGCCTGTCATAATACCATGATGACTAATAGTTCGAATATAATCCTTCGCCCAATGAGATTCGGGAACATCATTATAAGATATCCTTGTATCAGATTGTTGAGTCTCCATGTTCAATTCTAGAAATCGTACCAATATAGTGGCTGCCTCAGCTCTGGTAAGTGACCTGTCTGGAGAAAATTTATTAGACGAAGTTCCAACCATCCAAGATTTCTGAATCATAGATCGTATGGATTCCTCAGCCCAATGATCTTTAATATCAGAAAAGTATTTGCTGTTTAACCATAAATCAAAATAATCCCAAGTATTTTTTGATTCCTGTCCAATACTCCAACTACCTGCACCTCTAAGATCATATTTTGGAATCAACTTTAATTTCTCCTTGATAGATTGTTCGTTTTCAAACCAAATTGTATAAGTGCCTTCATTTAGAATGGTATCATATCCTACTTTAATTTTGTCATTTTTGGGAATAGAAATCGTCACCATGGGCGATTGACTATTTGAATTATATACCACTTTCCCTTTGTACTTATCGATTAAAATGTCAATTTGGTTATTAGAAACTCCTCTTCCCTGAAACATCCCATCTGATTTCCATATACGTCCATAGAAGGGGATACCCAATACTATTTTGTTTGATGAAATTCCCTTTGATAGAAGATGCTCTATGGATTTTTCAACAAAATTAATGCTTGCAATTGGGCCAGCTTTACTTCCTTCCCAGCTTTCATCATAGGCCATCAACATTAGATAATCCGCATATTTCGCTATTTCTTTATAATCATAGGACCCATGCCACCCAACTTTTAAATCTTTTGAATTGGCTGCTACAGCAATAGACAACTGTTTTTCTTTCGGCAACTTTTCTCTGAGTAGTTTAATAAAAGCAGTTTGATTATCCTTATCCGTATGGGACAAATTCTCAATATCAATATTGACGCCATCTAAATTATATTGGTCGATGGCTTTTACGATATCCTTAACAAGTTTATCCTTATTTTTCAGTGCTTTTTGTCCAATTGCTCGATCCCAATGATTGCTTAAAAATGGAACGATTTTTTTGCCTTTCTTGTGCATTTCATTGATAAAAGAAGTCTCTAGCTTCGACGTAATGACTAAATCTCCATTTGAATCAAGATCAAAATAGCTCGGTGAAATCGTAGTAAGGCTATTGTTTGTATTGTTTACAATAGTAGTGTAATCCTTGGGACTTCCAAAATACAGATAGCCCATATTGACTCTGCTGATTCCTTCTGCAGATAAACTATTTGTAAATAAAAATGAAGCGAATATCACTATAGAGAGTAGGGTAGAGCTTATCGTTTTTTTATTCATTAATAATATCTCCTCATGTCATATGTTTGTATTCATATATGAGTGTATCAAAGTTGAGTAATTGGAACAATCCAATAAAATTTGGTTGTAGATCCATCATATGGGGATCCACGATTTCGTGTGTAGTCAATGCCATTGGGAAATAATCACATGATAATTATTATCAATAGATAAAGAAAAAAATGTTGGATGGAAGCGAAAATTGATGTAAGAAGTAAAATTTGTCGTACGTTGACAGATTTCTGAAGGCTCAATAAATGATAATCTATAAATAGCGTAAACCAAATTCATTCAATGAAAACAAGATATATTTTGTAGACTTCACAAAATATTCGACGAAAGGATTTTATATAAAAAATTATTAATCAGTTTGTTTGGACTAATTGAATATCAAACTACTAAAATCATCTTAGTTTGCACAATAATTAAAAACAAAAGTTATCAGGATAAACTATAAAATATATCAGTAACAGACATATAAACGATGGAGTTATTTTTACAAAATAAATTGCTAGACAGACCGATGGAAGTGATTTATAATAAACTAAACAACTATTCTTTAAATGTATATTTAGGGAATAGTATAGAGAAAAAGTTTTTTAGGGCAATTGATGTTGCTTATTTCATTATGCTCTCACCCCTGCTATACTTACATTATATCCTCTCTATACTTTATGCTTTTAATTTATATACAAGGAGCTGATACCATGGCAAGACAAACGAAGATCAGTGTACATAACAAATCGGATAAACCGGATAACATTGTTATTAAACAGAATCATATCATTGAAAAATGTTTAGAAATAGAAAAGCAACTACCACCTTTCATGAGAGATTTTTTTACTTACTTAAAAAATGGTGTTGCACTTTCCACCAGACTTGCTTATTTAAGTGATGTCTTATTCTTCTGCAAATACCTAATTAAAGAAACCGATATAACTTCTGCCGAAGAAGTAATTCATATTACAGTCGATGATTTTAATAAAATCACCGCTAAAACCATTAATCGTTTTATCGGTGACTATTGCTCTAGATACGCTGTGGAAAGTTATGACGTTGTAAAAATCATGGAAAATGACAACAGAGCCTTAGGACGAAAGAAATCATCTCTGTCTGTATTATTTAAATTCTTATACCGTGATGAAATCGTTAAAGAAAATATTACAGATGGCTTTAACCCCATTCGTCTCCCAAAACAGGAACCAGATGCCATCAAAAGACTAGAAATTGATGAAGTTGCTTTAATGTTAGATGCTGTTGATTCAGGAGAACATTTTACGGAAAGCGAAAAAAAGTACTGGGAAAAAACTAAATTAAGGGATAAAGCAATCCTTGTGTTGTTTGTTACCTACGGATTACGTTTAAGTGAGTTGGAACAATTAAATTTATCCTCCTTTAACTTTAATCGGGGAGAATTTAGAATCTATAGAAAACGAGGAAAAGAAGTTTTAATGCCTATTAATAAAACTTGCGAAATTGTCATTAAGGATTACGTAGAAAATGAACGTACATCCAGTGAGTTATTGGACGATGAAAATAAAGATGCTTTATTTCTATCCTTACAAAATAAGCGGATGACCACACGGGCTATTCGAAATTTAGTAAAGAAATATACAGCCATTGTCCTTGGAACAACAAAGGAAAATGGTTATAGCCCACATAAATTAAGAGCCACAGCTGCTACTTCTCTTATTCAACAAGGGTTCTCTATATATGATGTTCAAAATTTACTGGATCACGATAATGTTACGACAACACAGTTATACGCAGCCCATAAGAAAAATGTAAAAAGAGAAATTGTTAAAAACTTTGAGTGGATTGAGGAGTAACATTGTTTTCGAACGAACGTTTGATGTTTTGCCTAAATTATGATATACTTTAGATATAAATTATAACAGAGAGGAGTTTTCCAATGTACGAGGACTTAAATGGTAAGCAATTAGAAATACTAAACTATATGAAAATGGAAATTAACAAAAGAGGCTATCCTCCATCAGTACGGGAAATATGTGAAGCTGTAGGTCTTCGTTCTACCTCTACGGTTCATGGACATTTAGCTAAATTAGAAGATAAGGGTTACATCCGGAGAGATCCTACAAAGCCAAGAGCCATCGAAATTTTAAGCAATGATCCATTTAGCGACTATTCTCATAATAAAGAAATGGTTCAGGTTCCTATTGTAGGAAAAGTTACTGCTGGACAGCCCATATTAGCTACTGAAAATATTGAAGATACGTTTCCTCTTCCGTTAAATTTTATCGATCATGGCAATACCTTTATTTTAAATGTTAAAGGCGAAAGTATGATCGAAGCTGGTATATTGGATAACGATTACGTCGTAATCAGGCAGCAATCCACAGCATCCAATGGAGATATTGTCGTTGCTCTTATTGATGATGAGGCTACGGTAAAGCGCTTCTTTAAAGAAAGTGATCATATCCGATTACAACCTGAAAACAGTTTAATGGACCCTATCCTATTAAAAGATGTTGTTATTTTGGGGAAAGTAATCGGGGTATTTAGAAAGCTATAATATCATAGAATAAAAATAATAAAGAGGGCCTTACGCCCTCTTTTCATATAAAGTAGTTCGATCTCTTATAGATTGTTGATATTCTGTAGAGCAATTAAAGCACCTAGCTTGGCATGCTCATACGTTAAACCACCTTGATAATAAACTATATAGGGTGGTCGAATAGGCGCATCAGCACTGAGTTCTATAGAAGAACCTTGAATAAACGCACCTGCAGCCATGATTACAGGATCGTTATAACCTGGCATCTCCCAAGGCTCTGGACTAACGTAGGAATCCACTGGTGCCGCCGCTTGAATTCCCTTACAGAAAGCAATTACCTTCTCTTTACTTCCAAGTTTTACTTGTTGAATAATATCACTTCTCATATCGTTGTATTTCGGCTTTACTTCATAGCCCATTTCTTCGAATAATTTCGCACAGAATACAGCCCCTTTGATCGCTTCACTTACAATATGTGGTGCCAGAAATAAGCCTTGGAACATCTGACGGGATAAACCAAAGGTTAAGCCACATTCTTTGCCGATGCCTGGCGAAGTCAATCGATAAGATATTTGTTCAATAAGGTCACTTTTACCAACGATATACCCACCTGTCAAAACGATGCCACCACCAGGATTTTTTATTAATGAACCCGCTAATACATCGACCCCTACCTCTGTAGGCTCCCTATGCTCTAAAAACTCTCCATAACAATTGTCCACCATACAGATAATATCTTTATTTTTTCCTTTCACCAATTGAACAATCTTCTCTATGGTTTGAATATCTACTGCAGGTCTAAAGCTATATCCAGTGGATCTCTGTACATAAACTAAGGTAGTTTTCTCAGTAACAACTTCATTGATTCTGTCAAAATCCACATTACCATCTTCTTTAAAATCTACTTGCTTATATGTAACACCTAAGTTTTTTAAGCTGCCTTTATACGTTCCTCTGATCCCTATGACTTCATCTAATGTGTCATAGGGTTTGCTAGTAACTGCAACCATTTCGTCACCTGAGTGAAGTAATCCTGATAAACATAAACTTAAAGCATGGGTTCCATTTGCAATAGTAGGCCTAACAATAGCATCCTCTGCCTTAAAAACCTTAGCATAGATCTCTTCTATCTTTTCTCTACCAATGTCATTATAACCGTATCCAGTGGTCCAATTAAAGTGTTGATCACTTAATCTAGATTCCTGCATCGCTTTTAATACTTTATATTGATTATACTGTTTAATTTCATCTATCTCATGGAATCTTTCCATGAGCAATTCTTCAATCTTAGCAATCTTTTGTACTAAATTTTCTTGTATACCAAAAGATTCCTTTAACAGTTCCTGTATCATTGATGTATCTCCTTCCAATTGCAATATCATAAGCTATCCTATAGCATTATACCTCTCTGATAAGGTAAACACAAGTGCTTTAAGCATCTCTCGCAAAATAAATTCTACAAATAAAAACTTCCTATTCATTAAAGGAATAAGAAGTCTTAATGTTTTACTACAATTAATCATTGATCTTTTTTAAAGCTGCACTAAAATTAACTGGCGAATTGGGTGATATGGTTGAAACAGCGTGCTTATAAATCATTTGTTGCTTCCCATCGCTATCTAATACGATTGTATAGTTATCAAAACCTCTTACAAAGCCTTTCAGCTGGAATCCATTCACTAGAAATATTGTGATACCAATGTTTTCTTTTCTTACCTGGTTCAAAAACACGTCTTGTAAATTAATATTATTTTTCATAAACTCTTCTCCTCTTATTAAATTATACTGATATTATTATTCTACAATGAGTTGAAATGTCCTTTAAAATCTTTGAGAATACACTCTGCCAAATTTTCACAAGAATCATAATTTGATAAATTGTACCAATGGATATTTTCATATCTTCTGAACCATGTCAATTGCCTTTTTGCATATCTCCTTGTATCCCGCTTTAAAATATCCATGGCTTCCTCTAAACTATATGCACCCTCTAGGTATCCAATGATTTCTTTATATCCTAAACCTTTAAAGGCAATTAGATTCTTGTCATATCCTAAGCTTAATAAGTTTTTTACTTCTTCTATAAGACCTTGTTCAATCATTGCGTCTACTCTCATATTGATTCTATCATATAATTCTTCTCGATCTCTAGTTAAACCTACGAAAAAAACATCATACTCCTGGTTAATATTTAAATCTGTGCTAAAATCACCAATTTTCTCTCCTGTTTCTTCGTACACTTCAATAGCCCTTATTACCTTTTTTAAGTTATTTGGATGAATTCTAGCTGCTGCATGAGGATCTATCTGTTTTAGTTTATTATAGACATATTCATTGCCTTTCTCTCTCGCTTCAGCCTCTAAGGCCCCTCTTAGTTCCCAGTTGGAAATTGATTGTGTAAAATCCATATCATAGATCAAAGAGTTGATATAGAGCCCCGTCCCACCTGCCACAATGGGTAGCTTTTCGTCCTCGATTAATCTATTTATGTGATTCTTTGCTATTTTTTGAAACTCTGCTACGGAAAATTCTTCATCCGGATTCACGATATCAATCAAATGGTGTGGGATCCCCTTCTTCTCCTCCTCATTAGGCTTTGCGGTGCCGATATCCATATACCGATAAATTTGCATAGAATCTGCTGAAATAATTTCGCCATTCAATTCTTTAGCTAAAATGATCGATGTATCTGTTTTTCCAACGGCAGTAGGTCCCACAATAATCAATAGTCTTTTTTTCAATTCAGTACCTCCTATTGTATCCTTTTAAAATGCTTTTCAATCTCATATTTCTGCATTGCTAGAATAATGGGTCTTCCATGAGGACATGTTAAAGGTGGTGTAAGCTTGCTGAGATCCTCAATTAATTTTCTGATCTCAATAGAATCCATTTTGTCATTTGCTTTGATTGCTTCTTTACATGCCTTTTTTGCAATGGTATCTTCAAACATCGCATTTACGTCGTTATACTTTCTAACTTCATCTAAGATCTCGTAGATAAAGGAAAAATTCTGTGGTCTTCCTAAAATCATAGGAACCTGTCTTATAATGATATCATTGCCGCCAAAGTTTTCAATTTCAAATCCTAATTTTTCAAAGATATAGAGATGATTCAATAAAAACATATAATCTTCTTTGGATAATTCTAGGACCATAGGCGCCAATAGTCTTTGTGATGCAACCTTTTCAGCTTTAATTTCTTGTCGGAAAGTATTATATAGCAGTCTTTCATGGGCCGCATGTTGATCAATTAAATACATAGATCCTTCGTTTTCTAATATGATGTAAGTACTAAATATTTGTCCTACAATATGGTATCGGTCTAATAGACTGTTTAAAAAAGAAGATTGAACAATATTGTGATCTTCAACAGAAGCTATTTGAATCTGCTCTTCAACAATTTCAACTGGTGTTTTTAGCGATGTAAAATCTAGATTTTTGCTATAGTTTTCTTTTGTCTCCTGTACGCTCATCTGATCCTGAATAGAAGCCAAAGATTTCCCTATTACGATATCTTCTTGTTTCTCCTCTACAACTTTAAGAATTTGTCGCTGTGGTTGCTTTTTATCGATATTGGTTCTAGGTGCTAATTCTAACATATTTGGTACAATGGATTGTTTTTCTAAGGCCTTCAGTATGGCTTTTAGTATGAAGTGGTATACTTTCTCCTCATCCTCAAATTTGACCTCTATTTTCGCAGGATGTACATTAACATCCAATACAGAGGGATGGATCTTTAAATTTAAAATACAGATTGGATATTTGTTGATCATAATTTTTTCTTTATAAGCTACTTCAATCGCTCTGCTGATTACTTTGTTCTTAACGTATCTTCCGTTGATAAAAACAATTTGTAGATTTCTATTGCCTCTTACAAAGCTGGGCTGTCCAATATAGCCATGCAAAGTCATCCCTTCTTGATGGTCCTCTAATAAAATTAAGTTTTTAAAGGTTTCCTTATTAAAAACCGACAGTATGGCTTGTGATAGCATATTATTACCAGGAGTGGTAAACATAATATTATTATTGTTTATATATTTGAATGATATACTGGGGTTACTCAAGGATAAACGAGTAATGATCTCTGTAATCTTCATGGTTTCTCCATTGTTAGATTTCAAAAACTTCAGCCTTGCAGGTGTATTAAAGAAGAGATTCTTTACGATTATGGTTGTTCCAACGGGGCATCCTACCTTTTTTATCGTCTCAACTTTACCTCCGTTGATATGGATCAATACACCATGCTGCTGTCCTTCTGGTCTCGTGATCATTTCTACTTGAGCAACAGCTGCAATGCTGGCCAAAGCTTCTCCTCTGAAGCCCAAAGATTCAACCCGACTGAGATCTTCAATATGAGCAATCTTAGATGTACTATGTCTCATAAAGGCTGCTTCCACGTATTCTTCTTTAATTCCTACACCATTATCCGTAATTCGAATGTATTTTTTCCCACCCTCTTGAATTTCTAAAATGATAGCAGAGGATGCTGCATCGATAGCATTCTCTACTAGCTCCTTCACTACTGAATGAGGTGATTCTACTACTTCGCCGGCAGCTATTTTATTAATTGTTAAATCATCTAACAAGCGAATCTCTCTATTCATTCTATCTCTCCTTAAATTTCGGCAACTTTTTTCTGCAATTGATATAATATATTCAATGCATCCATAGGAGTGGTTTCCAATAAATTTATCTTCTTTAAGTCCTTCACGATCTCCGATTCAATAAAGTCGTCTAGTTTCAGTTGTTTTTCATTAGCAACATCTGTGGATGCTGTTAAAGTATTTTCTGCGGTACTTTCAATTATATATTGTTCCTTTTGAATACTTTCTCGCTCTAAGTCTGAAAGTATATGACTTGCTCGAGTTATAATGGCAGCTGGTAACCCTGCTAACTTTGCTACTTGAATACCATAGCTTCGATCAGCATTCCCTTTCACCACCTTGTGCAGAAATATGACATCCTCTTTGTCCTCTTTTACTAGAACTTTATAATTTTTAATACCACGATAGGTTTCTGATAGCTTTGTTAGTTCATGGTAATGGGTAGAAAAAAGTGTTCTGGACCCTAATGATTGGCATATATACTCTGCAGTGGACCAGGCAATACTTAACCCATCAAAAGTACTGGTCCCTCTACCAATTTCATCAACGATAAGTAAGCTCTTCTTCGTGGCCAAATTTACAATAGTGGCCATCTCACTCATCTCTACCATGAAGGTACTCTGTCCCTGAGATAAATCATCATTCGCACCTACCCGAGTGAAGATTCTATCCGTAATTCCAATGGTAGCACTGGTGGCTGGAACAAAGGAACCAATTTGAGCCATTAAGATGATTAGAGCAACTTGCCTCATATAGGTGGACTTTCCTGCCATATTGGGTCCCGTTATCATCAAAAGTTGTTCGTCTTCTGTGTTGATATAGGTATCATTGGAAATAAACATGTTATTTTCTAACACTTTCTCTACTACAGGGTGGCGTCCCTCTTTTATATCGATAGTTTCGCTACTATTTACGGTAGGTTTTACATAATTATTTTCACTTGCAGCTTCTGCAAAGGAATATAATACATCTAGCTCTGCTACAGCCCGAGCCGTTCTCTGGATTCTTTCGATCTCATGTAGGAGCATATTACGAATTTCTATGAACTGCTCATATTCAATAGCAATGCTTTTTTCCTCAGCGCCTAAAATCTTATCTTCCAGTTCCTTTAACTCTGGTGTAATATATCGTTCGCAGTTGGCTAATGTCTGTTTTCGGATATAATTTTCTGGTGCGAGATGTAGGTTTGACTTCGTTATTTCAATATAGTATCCAAAAATTTTATTATATCCTACCTTTAGAGACTTAATTCCCGTTCGGTCTTTCTCTGCTTGCTCTAACTTTGCTATCCAGTGCTTTCCTTCTCTTGCTGCTACGTAAAGCTCATCCAATTCATCATTATATCCTTCTTTGATGATTCCACCATCCTTTAATGATATTGATGGCTCATCTAAAATCGAGGATTCAATCAGTGCTTGAATATCTTCTAATGTGTCAATATTATTTAGCAGTTCTTTTAACAATCCTGAATTTTCGTTTTCAAATAATTTTTTTATGTCCGGCAAAAAAGCAACAGATTTTTTCAGTGCAACTAAATCCCTGGGGGTAGCCGAACCAAAAGCAATTTTTCCGGACAGTCTCTCTAAATCATAAATTTGCTTTAAGCTTTCTTTGAGCTCACATCTTAATAAAATATCGTTTTTTAATGTCGCAACTGCTTCTAATCTTCTGTTGATATTTTGGATATTTAGTAATGGTTCCTCAATCCATTTCCGGATCATCCTTCCACCCATGGCAGTTTGCGTCTTATCCAATATCCATAATAAAGAGCCTTTTTTATTCTTGCCTCGAATCGTTTCTGTTAACTCTAGATTTCTCCTTGTGGATATATCCAATACCATTTTTTCTGTAAAAGTGTAGATATTGATTTTATTGATATGGGAAAGCGTCCTTTTTTGAGTTGATTTTAGATAATGTATCAAGGCTCCAGTAGCATTTATCCCTAAATGATTTAATGAAAACCCTAGACTCTCCACAGTTAAAATATTAAATTGATTCTTTATCTGGTTCATGGCATAGCTTTCCTCAAAGGTCCAAGGATCGTATTTCGATATATGGATGTTCAATTTTTTTCTGATTCCTTCGATGAAATTGGTACCAATCTTGTCCTCTTCTTCTACGAAATAAATAAGCTCATTGGGCTCTATTTTGCTGATTTCGTCGATTAAGTTCTGCTCTATTGACGTACCAACTATTTCGGTGGAAAGTAGCTCGCCAGTAGAAATATCCACATAGCTAAAGCCACATCCTAAAGACGACATATATAAAGAAACCAAATAGTTGTTTTTCTTGTCTTCCAATAAATTTGTATCAATTAACGTACCTGGCGTAATGACTCTCACAACATCTCTTTTAACGATCCCCTTTGCTACAGAAGGATCCTCCACCTGCTCACATATTGCAACCTTGTATCCTTTTGAAACTAATTTATCGATGTATCCATTGGCAGCGTGGTATGGAACACCACACATGGGTGCTTTGCTTTCCAGGCCACAATCTCTTGCAGTTAAAGTGATTTCTAGTTCTCTAGAGGCAGTTTCGGCATCATCAAAAAATAATTCGTAGAAATCGCCTAGTCTAAAGAACATTAAGGCATCTTTATATTGATTCTTTATTTCCATGTATTGCTGCATCATAGGAGTTAACTTCCTCAAATTTATTCCTCCTTATACGAATTAATATAATTACCATTATATCAAATAGTGTTACTACATTTAAATATCTTTCAAAAAATCTTTACCGTTTCAAAATAAATATACCATAAAACCATTGTAAAGGAACTCTATACAACGATTTTATGGTCTGTTTGCTCAAAATATTTTATTCCTGTATCACTTCTCCGTTTAATGAAAATGTCCTACATTCTACAATACGAACATTCACTAGTTTACCGATTAAAGATTCATCGCCACTGAAGTTTACAAGCTTATTTTGTCTCGTTCTACCCATCAATTTATTTGAATCGGTTTTGCTAGGGCCTTCCACTAAAACTTCTACCACTTTATTGAGATAACTTTGATTAATCTCTGCACTAATTTCATTTACTTTATCTAGTAATCGACTAAATCTTTCCTGCTTCACCTTTTCATCGATTTGGTTTTGCATCTTTGCTGCAGGTGTACCTTCACGTATGGAATATAAGAAAGTATACGCTGAGTCATATCGCGCTTCTTGTACAATATCCAATGTATCTTGAAAATCCTCTTCCGTTTCTCCAGGAAAACCAACAATAATATCCGTAGTCAATCCGATGTTTGGAATCCTATCCTTTAACTTTTTAACGATGGATAAATAATTTTCCTTGGTATATTTTCTATTCATGGCTTTTAAGATCTGATTACTACCGGATTGGAACGGTAGATGGAAATGTTCACAAACCTTGTCGCATTCGGCGATTGCATCAATTAATCGTTCGGATAAATCCTTAGGATGAGAAGTCATAAAACGAATACGTTCAATTCCATCAATTTTATTAAGCGCTCTCAATAAATCTGCAAAATCGATCGGATGTTCTAAGGTTTTTCCATAAGAGTTTACGTTTTGACCCAGTAGCGTAATCTCTTTTGTGCCGTTATTCGCTAAATCCGTCGCCTCTCTAATAATATCTGCCACTTCCCTGCTACGCTCTCTTCCTCTTGTATAAGGCACGATGCAATAAGTACAGAAATTGTTACAGCCGTACATAATATTAATGAATCCTTTTAAATCGTATTTTCTATTCGCAGGTAGACCTTCTACAATCCCAGTTTCTTCATCCCATACTTCGATGAACATTCCTTCTGTTTCCATGGATCTAGATAAAAGTTCTGGAAATCGATATAAGTTATGGGTTCCAAAAACCAAATCTACATGTCGATATTTCCTTTTGATCTCTTTTACAACCTGTGGTTGCTGCATCATACACCCACACACTGCTATAATTAAATCTTCATTTTTTTTCTTTAGTGCCTTTAAGGCCCCTATATTGCCATATACCTTTAATTCTGCATTCTCTCTTACACAACAGGTATTATATATAATTAAATTTGCTTCTTCCTTATTTGTTGTAATGCTGTATCCCATATTTTCCAACATACCAGATAAGGTCTCTGAGTCGTGCTCATTCATCTGACAACCATAGGTTGTAATCATATATTTTTTATTTTTTCCACGATTATATATTTTGAGTTCTTCAATAATGTCACTTTGTTTTTTTATTTTTTCTGGTGAAACAACTACCTTTGCCCTTTTACTCATTATTATCCTCCTAGTTTTCTACGCATATTGCTCTATAACAACTGTATTCAGCTATAGACAATTATACATGAATCCCCTGGATTTTTAAAGTAAACTTTTTTGCTTTTTCATTGGTTTGAAAATCCTGCTGAATATAGAAGTTCTTTGCGTTTCGATCTGTTTCAATCTATCTTTCAATTCAGCTACTTCATAGGATTTTTCTTTCACCTTTAATTTCAACTTAGCATTTTCACAGATCAAGATATCTTTATCCTTCATCTTATCAGACCCACTTAATTGTAGCAATAACTCCTCTACCTTTTCTTTTAACTTCTCTATTTCATTTTTATAGTTATACTGCTCCAATACGGCAATAATTTCATCCTTAGAATTTATATGGAAACTTTCTGTGGAAATAATGCCTTCATCAAGGTCATTGGCATGATTCTGATCCTCAACTTCACTGATACCATTAATTTTATTAAAATCTTCTTCAATATTTATATCTTTGGATTTCAATAACTTTTTGATTTCCTTATTAGACGAACCTTTTTCCTGTAAGCTTTTAATATATAAAAATAGATTAATTTCTTTCTTCGTAAAATATCTTCGAGCATTTTCACTTCTAGGAATATTTAGATTGAATTCTTTTTCATAAAAACGGATTACATGCGGTTTAAATCCAGTATACTCAGCTACTTGGCTGATAGAATACGTTTCTTCTTTACTCAACATTATCTTCCCCTCCTATTGATATTTTCAATAGAGAGACTTCAATTCCCTTTATGCTATACCATAAATCGTAAAACAAATTCTATCAATAGTAAAAAAATTTCTATTTCATTCTGCATAGGAATACAAAAAGAGATATAATTTTAAAATTATATCTCTTTTTCTACATTAAATTTCTTCTTCTAGTATCTTTATGGATAAATTGATGGTTTGCTTTACATCGGATAGTGAAACCATTTCACAAGTACTATGAATATATCTTGTTGGGATGGATAGTACCCCAGATGGAACACCGCTTCTAGTCAAGTGAATTGCTCCAGAGTCTGTACCTCCAAACTCAAGAACCTCCAATTGATATGGTATAGAATGTTTTTTTGCGTTATCAATCATCAAGTTTTTCACTTTTGGATGACAAAGAATCGAATTATCTTTTACTTTTACAGCGGGGCCATGGCCTAATTGAACAGCCATCGGTCTCGCCTTCGGTGTATCTCCAGTAGCTGTAACATCGAAGGATATTGCCACATCTGGTTCTATTGCATATCCAGCAGTTTTAGCACCTCTCGTTCCAACTTCCTCTTGAACGGTGAATACAAAATAAATATCATTTTTAGAACTTTTCATTGTTTTTAGAATCTCTATCATGATATAGCACCCAATTCGATCATCCAGCGCTGGTGCAATCATATGGCGATCGTCCACGATCACCTCACTGTAATATACACATACATCCCCGATGGAGACTCTTTCTTCAGCTTCTTCCTTAGAAGTTGCACCAATATCAATAAATAATTTGTCCAGAGTTAAATCCTTTAAACTGTCTATTTTTTCGCATCCGATGACACCAATCGTGCCATTTTCAAAGATTACCCTTTGAGAATATGTAACCGCAGGAGATATACCACCGATGTTCGTAAATCGAAGAAAACCTTTATCGTCAACATATGTTACCATTAATGCAATTTGATCCATATGGCCAGCTAAAAGAACCTTCTTGCCTGTTCCTTTTTTTCTTACGATTAGATTGCCCAGTGCATCAGTATAAATTTCATCTGCGTAGGGTTCTACTTCTTTCTTAATAAGCTGACAAATTCTAGTTTCATTTCCAGCAGGAGAGTAAGTACTGACGATTTTTTTCAGTAGATCTATATTCAAATTTTCCATTATTGTAATCCCCTTTCACGAATTCGATCTATAAACGTAAATAAAAGCTTCTTGCAATTCTCATAATCATCTTTACTGAGCACAGATACAGGAGAGTGGATATATCTACAAGGAACCGCTATAGATACACAGGGTGTTCCTGATTTCGCTGTATGAAATTTTCCAGCATCGTTTCCACCAAAGGTGGATCTGCGATATTGCCAAGGAATATTAGCATCCTTTGCAGTTTCAACCACCATATCCACAAACTTTCTATTGTAAACAGAACTTCTATCCATCAATGAAATAGCAGGACCTTTATCTAGAGCCGTCACCTGCATATGGGGTTCTACATTGGATACATCAGAGCATGTGGTGCCCTCTAAAACAATAACTAAATCTGCATCGATTTGATTTGCTGCAACCTCTGCACCGCGCAAACCGATCTCCTCCTGTACAGTAAACACACCGATGATATCCATATCTACATCACTTTGTAGCAGTTCTATGAGTATACTACAGGCTACTCGATTATCCAAGGCTTTGGCTTTAATACGATTTTTGCCAAACGCTACATATTCACTGTAAAAACCGATGTAATCTCCTACATGTACTAATTTTTCTGCCTCTGTCTTGCTTGTGCAGCCAATGTCAATGTATAGATCATCGATGGATAAAGCTCTTTTTCTCTCATCCGGTCTTTGTAAATGAATGGCTTTTGCTCCAATCACGCCATTTATTTTATTTTTTCCAACAAGAACTTGTTTCGATACCAATATTCTCGCATCAATACCGCCAATAGCAGCAAATTTAATCAAACCATCCCCATCAATTCCCTTGATAATAAAGCCAACCTCATCCATATGCGCGGTTACAGCAATGGTCGTATCGCCTTTGATTCCTTTTTTATATGCGATGATATTCCCCATGGTATCTATTTTCAAGCGATCCACATGTTCCTTGATTTCAGATAAAATTAGATCTCTTACCTCTTTTTCGTCCCCAGAAACGCCCATTGCATCAGTTAATCTTTTTAATAACATAAGAACTCCTCCATCTCAATTTCATTTAACGCAACAATAAAATTGGCAAGTAATTTTCCTGTCTTTTCGATATCTGATAAACTGATGGTCTCCACAGATGTATGCATATATCTTAGAGGGATTGATAAAACACCTGTGGCAATCCCAGATCGACTTACCTGCATTGGCCAAGCGTCCGTACCAGAAGTACCAGGAGCAACCTCAATTTGGTAATCGATATACTCATCAATTGCAACTTGCTTTATTTTATTAAATATATTTGGATGAATATTGGGCCCTACTGTAATTGCAGGACCTTTTCCAAGCTCGATGGCATCGTATTGGCTCAATTCCGGAGTCTTACCAAAGCCTACATCTACTGCTATTCCAATCTGAGGTTCGATCGTATAAGAGGATGTAATCGCTCCTCTAGTTCCTACTTCCTCTTGCACAGTAGCAACAACATAAACATCTGCTTCATGCTTTACATTGCTTAACTTTTTTAGGCATGCCAATAATGAGGCGATGCCTGCACGGTCATCCAGTGCTTTTCCAGAAATCCAATCATTTTGTAATTTGAGCAAATTTCTTTTAATTGTAATAACATCTCCAACTTGAACGAGATCCAGCAGGTTTTCTTTTGTAAATCCTGTATCGATTAATAGGTCTTCTATTTCAAGAGCATTTCTTCTTTCCTCTTCGGTGGTGATATGAGGTGGCTTCACTCCGATAACACCGTAAATTTTTTCTTTTCCATGAATAATAACCTCTTGACATAAAAGTGTACGCTGATCTACACCACCAATATTGGTAAATTGGATGAAACCATTTTCATCAATATTTTTGACCATTAAACCAATTTCATCTAAATGACCAGTTAACATAATACTTTTACCGTTGCCTAAAGTTCCTCTCTTTAGTCCAATAATATTCCCTAAGGAATCCTCCTGAACGTCATCGCAATATTCTGTGAAATAAGCTTTTACCTTTTCTCTTACTTCAGCTTCATGTCCAGAAACGCCTGATGTTTCTGTCAAGTTCTTAAGTATTTCTTCTAAATACATATTCAACCTCCTTTATTTAGCCTTCTTATAGAAGAAGGTTTTTACTGGTGCTAAGTTGTACCGATTTGGCAATATGATTTGTTCTGTACTTCCTACAAAAAGAACCCCTTCACTACTCAAGGAATCGTGAAATTTTTTGTACATTATATTTTTTGCTTCTTCTGTAAAGTAGATCATTACATTTCTACATAGAATCAAATCGCACTGATTTGGATATTCATCTTCAAGCAGATTAAATTTTTTAAATGAAACTTGATTTTTTATCTCATCCTTTATTTTATAGGTCCCATTGAGCTTAGTAAAAAATAAATCTATAAATTGTTTCGGTAAATTATCCAAGCTTTTTTCTGAATAAACACCTTGCTTCGCTTTATTTAAAGCACCCTCGTCGATATCCGTTGCCAAGACAGAAATCTGACTGAGGGGAAAAAACTTTGTCAGTAGCATTACCAGAGAATAGGGCTCCTCTCCAGTCGAACAGGCAGAACTCCAAATTTTTATCTTGGATTTTGATTTTAATAGATTCGGTATGATTGTACTCTCTAGTATTTCCCACTGCTGAGGGTTCCTATAAAATTCAGATACATTGATGGTTAAATAATTGATAAATTCATCCATGAGCTTTTTATTGCTGCTGATCGCATCGAAATAAGTATCATACGATGAAAAATTATTCCGTGTGATCAAAGATTCTATTCTTCGTTTCATTTGACGTTCTTTATAACTGTTTAAATCAATTCCAGTTTTTTTATAGATTTTACTCTTAAAACCTTCATAGCCTTCCATAAGTAATTCCCCCTAGACTATATTTTGAAATTAAAGCAATGATTGGAAATTATAGTATATTGTAAAAAATAAAGAGTCAAAGACTCTTTATTTTTTATTTGTTTTCTTCTAAAATTTCACCGATTGTTGTCGGACTATTTTCAGCAACGTATTCAATTGCTTCTTCTTTTTCATCTGCTGCTGTGATGCTTAAGCTAATACGTTTTTCTTCAGGCTTTACATCCAATACCTTTACTTTCACTTTTTGTCCAATGTGAAGCTCTTCTGAAGGTTTCGCAATATGTTTTTCGCTAATTTGCGAAATATGAACTAAACCATCTAAGCCTACCTCTAACTCTACAAATGCACCAAAGTCTACTAATCGCACTACTTTTCCTTCAACGATGCTTCCAATTGGATATTTTAGTTCGACATCATCCCATGGTTGCTTTTGAGTTTGCTTTAAACCTAAAGATACTTTTCCTTTATCTTTATCAAAATCTAATACTACTACTTTAACAATATCTCCAATAGTCACTACTTCACTTGGATGCTTTACTCTACCCCAAGATAAATCAGAAATATGAACAAGACCATCGATTCCACCAATATCTACAAATGCACCAAAGTCTGTAATACGTTTTACTTCACCACTAATTTGCATTCCTTTATCTAGCTTTGAAAATAGCTCTACTTTTTTATGTTTATTCTCTTCTGCTAATACAACTTTTCTTGATAATACGGCTTTATTTCTCTTACGATCAATTTCCATTACTTTTGTAGTAAAGCTTTTTCCTTCAAAAGATTTTAGATTGTCAACAAAACGATCAGATAATTGACTTGCAGGTATAAAACAACGAACGCCACGAGCTATGGCTACCACACCGCCTTTTACAGCTTCGATTACTTTCGTTTCAACTAAGGATTCCGCTTCTTTAATTTTTTCAAGATCATCCCAACCCTTAGTTAAATCTACTCTTTTTTTAGAAAGTAATACGTTACCATCACCATCATCTAGACTTAGTACATATACTTTTATTTCGTCGCCTTCTTTAACAAGTTCTGAAGGTTGTACAGTTATATCATTAGATATTTCATCTTTAGGAATAATTCCATCGGATTTATAACCAACATTTACAAATATCTCATTGTTCGTAACATTGATTACTTTACCACTAACAATTTCTCCTCTTCTAAGTCTTACCATCGATTTTTCTATTTCTTCCATTAAATTTTGCATATCATTGCTCACGTTAAAACCTCCTAAATAAATTATTATAAATTGTTAATTCTATCAATTACTTCGTCAATGATCCATTTTGGTGTAGATGCTCCTGCTGTAACACCTACGCTTTCGTAATTTTTTAATATATTCATGGGTATTTCACCAGCAGTTTCAATATGAAAGGTTGTGTCTGGTTTTTCTTGTTTACAAATTTCAACTAGTTTCTGGGTATTCGAACTATGGTATCCACCTACTATAATCATGACATCTACTTCTTTTGCAAGGTTTCTAGCAGAATTCTGACGATCCCTTGTTGCAGAACAAATCGTATTAAACTTTAAAACATTATTCGATTTTTGTTCAATCATAGCCGTCAACTCAGTATATAAAGATGTTGAAATAGTCGTTTGTGCAACAATACACAAATTATCTAAAAAAGGAATCCTATGAACATCGTCTTCGTTTTTAACAATGTGGGCTGTATTGTCACACCAGCCATTGATTCCAATGACCTCAGGATGACTTGGATCCCCAATGATAACAATATGATATCCTTTTTTCTGATATTCTTCCACTATATTTTGGATCTTTCTCACGAAAGGACATGTAGCATCTACAAGATCAATCTTTTTTTCAGAAGCATCCTTGTACACGTCTTTAGGAACACCATGAGACCGAATGATCACTACGCCATCTTTCCCTGAATTTAAATCTGATACAACTTTAATTCCATTCTCTTCAAGGTGACTGATGACTTGCTGATTATGAATAAGAGGACCTAGGGTGTAAATATCTTTTGAATCTTTATATTCTAACTCCTTAAAAGCAGTATCGATTGCTTTTTCTACTCCAAAACAAAACCCAGAATGATCTGCTACGACTACCTTCATTACTATCCTCCTATAGGTTTATAATATGAAATTAAACATACAACTTTAATATGATTCTACATAATATGCTAAAATCCTTCTTCATTAATAAGTATTTCCATATTTTTTTCTAATATAGATCCATCCGTTTTATTTTAAAAAATAGCAAGGATTGTTATAATTTTTCTACGGATGTATTTTCTTCATGAATTAAATTTTTGATGTGATTCAACACATTTTGGCTTAGTAACTGATACTCTTCTGTAGAAACTTTTTGTCCATAATAACTAGAAAAATCAATTGGTTCGCCAATAATAACTTTTACTTTACTAAATATCTTATAGTTTGCTATGATAGCTACAGGAATAACCGGACTCTCAGATTTGATAGCGATCATCGCAAGACCTGCTTTCGCCTCCAGCATCTCTCCATTTTTACTTCTTGTACCCTCTGGAAATATTCCAAGTAATTCCCCAGATCTCAATATCTTTAAGGCGGATTTTATTGCACTTACATCGGCTCCACCTCTCTTCACAGGGAATACACCTAATTTATTTAAAGCGGAAGCAAAAATTTTGTTTGAGAAAAGCTCTTCCTTCGCCATATAGTTTATTTTTCTTCGCAAACATGTGCCAATAATCACAGGATCCATCAGGCTAAAGTGATTCGAACACACGATAGATTTTCCTTCTAAGGGAATGTTTTCTTTACCAGAAATCTCAATTCTATAGATTAAATGAAGTAAAAATTTAACCGTATTTCTTACCACTTTATAGAATAACATGGTTATACCCCCTTTAAAAGATTAATTATACGTTCTACAACATCCTCTATGGTTAAACCTGTTGTATCTATAATAATTGCATCTTGGGCTTTCACCAAGGGTGCAAATGCTCTCTGGCTATCGATATTATCTCTATTCATAATATCTTTTTCTAACTCATCAATATCTACTTCAATTCCTTTTTTCTTGAGCTCCAAATACCTTCTTAAAGCTCTCTCTTGTACAGAAGCTGTTAGGAAAATCTTTAAAGTCGCATTTGGCAGTACATGGGTACCAATATCTCTACCATCCATAATGACATCTTGGCCCAAAGCAATTTTTCTTTGTGCATCCACTAGAATTTCTCTTACTTCCTTAATCTTAGCCACATGTGAAACCTTTTTATTAATCTCAATACTCCGAATTTCTTCATTAATCATTTTGCCATCTAAGTAAATATTCTCTTGTAAAAATTGAATATTACTATTTTGGGCTAATTCAATAATTGTTTTTTCATTGGTAATATCGATGTTATTGGCTAAAACTTTATATGTAAGAGCCCTATACATTGCACCTGTGTCAATATATGTGATATTTAAACGCTCTGCTATTCTTTTGGCAATTGTACTTTTCCCAGCTCCTGCAGGGCCATCTATTGCAATTTGAACAAATTCCATATAATGCCTCCTTAGAATAAATGTAACCACCATATTGGTGGTTATTTAAAACAAAGATCAGGTCTCAGCTTTTCAGCTTCCTTTAAATATACGTGAGCCACATCTTTTTTTGCTTTATCGCTATATGCATATATTAGAACTCGAATACATTTTTCTAAACTATGGATGATATCTTTTTCTTCAAAATTTAAAATAGGGGTGTTCTTCCAATTCAGCTTTTCTCGAACAATAGCAGATGGGTACCGTTGATTGAGGTCCTTTGTCATTGTAAAAGTTATACTAATCACATCATCTTCCACGATAGAGTTTAATTCAATAATCTTTTTCATCATTTCATAAGAAGCAGCGTCTATTGCCACAGTACTGTTTTCATTTACTGTAATAGCGCCACGAATACCTATTATCCTCATTAGAATCCCTCTCTTTGATTTGCCTAAAGAGATTATACATCAATTTATATGATTCCTCAAGTACATCCATATTTTTACTACCATGTCAGTAAGAATCTATGCATTCATACCTGCAACGTAACCTGTAGAGAAAGCAATTTGTAGATTGTACCCTCCTGTAATAGCATCAACATCAATAATCTCCCCTGCAAAATAAAGACCTTTTATGACTTTCGATTCCATGGTCTTGCTATCTATTTCGTTGATCGGGATTCCTCCAGATGTAATTGTAGCTTCTTTGATCGATCTAAAGCTACTGACCGTCAGCTCCAATTCTTTAATTATATGAATCAGTTTATTTCGATCCTTTTTAGATAAATCACGCAATCTTAAATCTTCTTCTACTTCCAGTAAATTTAATAATTTACTGGATAAGTTCTTAGGCAAATAATTGCCCAAGATACTTCGGACCAATTTACTTCCATTCATCATGGATTCATTCTTAAAAATAAGCTCTAAATCTTCATATTGATAAGAAGGCAATAAATCTATCTTTATTATGCTACCGGAACTTTGAGCATATTTATTTAAATATGCACTGTGTTCTAACACAGCCGGTCCAGATATGCCATAATGTGTAAAAATGAGATCACCTTCTGTTTCTATCTTCTTTTTGTTACCCACTTTAGAAATGATGCGAACATCTTTTAGAGAGATTCCCATTAAATCGTCTATCCACTCTTCTTTAATAGCAATTGGCACTAAGCTCGGTTTTAAATCGACGATACGATGACCCAAAGTTTGTGCAAAGGTATAGCCGTCCCCTGTGCTTCCTAAGTGTGGATAAGACATACCACCTGTTGCAATAATTACACTGTCGCATTCCAATACCAGCCCGTCCCTAAGCTGAACACCGACAATCGTATTCTCAGATGTTAGAATATCCTTTACTTCATGTTGCGTTCGAACAACAGCGTTATATTGATTCAAGACCCTTAGAAATAGATCTATAATGTCCTGGGATCGATCACTTAGGGGGAAAACCTTTCCCTTTGATTCAATTTTTACCTTGCAGCCATTGCTTTCTACAAAGTGGATCAAGTCCATATTGCTGAAGGCATTAAAACTAGGATATAAGAACTTACCATTACATAAGGTCTTCTCTATCATCTCTGAAATGCTGCAAGCATTCGTTAAATTACACCGTCCTCCCCCAGTTATTCTTAATTTTTTACCTATTTGATCATTCTTTTCAATTACAATAACCTCTTTATTCTGCCTAGCAGCTGTAATTCCAGCCATAATTCCAGCTGGACCTGCTCCAATAACAATCACTTTTTTTCTCATAAAGTTCACCTTTCCATCATTATATCCATATGGCATATATCATTATACTTTACCAATACAGGTCCATAAGGTTTAAAGGTTACCAAATTGATCGCACAATTATCTTGTTGTAGATTATAATAATGATTCAAGTTCATGGAAAGAATGTGAAGCAAAAGCAGCTTAATGGTGGCACTATGACTTACTACCAATATGTTATCATCATTAGATTGAATGATAATATCATTTAAAAAGGCAACCATTCTTTCTTGTACGACGGATATCGTCTCACCATTTGGAATAACAGCCATATGAGGCTCCATTCTCCAAGTTTTGAATTCTTCCGGGTAGAATTTTTTTATTTCCTCATGGGTTAAACCTTCCCAATCTCCAAAATTCATTTCTACCAATCTGTCATCCAGTATACAATTAAGATTTTGATCCTTAGCAACCATTTGTGCCGTTGTGTAAGCTCTCTTTAATGGACTGGTATAAATTGAATCCAGTTTAATTTTTTGGAATTTCTTACGGAGACTTTCAGCTTGTCGAATCCCTAAGGCTGTCAGGTCAGAATCTTTTCCTCCCTGGGTCCTTTTTTCTAAGTTCCAAGAAGTTTGTCCATGTCGCACCAAATATACATTCTTTATTTGAATCAACTCCCAATTATTATCCTTAAAATATTTTCATCAACCCAAGTATTCTCAAAACCAACCCTTGAATATTCCACTACCATAAGAATATTATGTTAAAAATTAAAATAAAGCGGTCTCATGATCGCTTTATTTTAATTTCTATTAGTCCTCCATAGTTGTAGAGAAATCTTTATCAATTCTGGTCTTTTCTCTCATAGACATTGTACTTTTCCCAAATGTCTTCAAGTTTATTAAAGTACTCTGTAATTTTATCCTTTTCTCGCATTCCTACTGCAACAACTAAAGCGTTGATTAAACTTAATGGCGCTACTAAAGAGTCCACAAAGGAAGCCATATTACTCTTTGCTATCAGTGGATAGTCCGCCATACTTGCCAATGGCGATATCAAGCTATCTGTAAGTGCCACTACAGTAGCACCTTGTTCTTTGGCGTAGTTTAGAGCATCCAAGGTTTGTACAGAATACCTTGGAAATCCAATTCCTATAACTAAATCTTTATCTGATATTCTAAGCATCTGTTCGAACATATTGCTAATACCACGATTCACTATTTTAACATTATCTAGAACTAAGTTTAAATAAAATCCTAAGTAGTCGGCTAATGCAGTGGAGCTTCTTAATGCGACAATGTAAATCGTCTCAGAATGGCATACCTTATCCACTACCTGTTGGAATACATCGTAATCTATTTTTTCTAAGGTATTTCTAATATTATCGATATCTGCCTTTAGTACTTTTTTTAGTATGGCGCCTTCGTCAGAATATTCGCTTGCCATCTCAACACGCTGAACAGTAGTAAGCTTCGTCTTAATGATCTCTTCTAAACCCTTTTGAAGCTGAGGATACCCTTCAAAGTTCAGTGCATTTGCAAATCGAACAACCGTAGATTCACTAACCCCTACCTTATTGGCAAGTTTAGAGGCTGTCATAAAAGCTGCCTTGTCATAATTATCAATAATATATTGCGCGATTAGTTTTTGACCTTTACTAAGTTTTGGAAATTCTTTTTGTATTTGACTAATTAAGTCTTTTTTATTTTCATCGACCATATTTTATCATCCCATAATATTATTTTATGCGTTTATTAAATTATATCCTGCAAGCAAAGCCGCTTTATTCAAATTTTCTGTTCCAGCAGGAACTCTTTTCAAGACTGATTTTTCCAATGATTCTTTAGAAACAGCATTTGTTATCGCTTGAATTGCGCCGATCGCAACGATATTTGCAACCATCGGTTTTTTAACTTCCTCCGCTGCTGTATTTAGAATAGGAATTTGAATTACATTAAATGGCAGGTTCTCAGGCAATCGAATCGTTGAATCCACAACTAAAATACCATTTTCCTTTAATGTGTTGATATACTTATCACATGCAATTTGGGTAAGTGATAATAGTAAATCTGCCTTCTCAACTTTAGGATAATCAATTTCTTCTATACTGATAATCACTTCCGCCTTACTTGCACCCCCTCTAGCCTCAGGGCCATAGGACTGGGATTGAATTGCATTTTTACCATCCAGTATTGCAGCCTCAGCTAGAATAATACCTCCTAAAATCAATCCTTGCCCACCGGAACCAGTCAGTCTTATTTCTGTCTGCATATTCATATTATCACTCCTTTCTATATTTCGCAATAATTTTACTATATTCTTCTGTATATTCAGGCTCTATGATATTTTTGAATTCTCCAATCAGTAATTTCCCGCTTCGTTTCTCCATCGGAAGTTTTTCTGCTGCTTTTACATCTAGAGTAGCCTCTTTTAAATCCTTTAACATATCTACAGCAGAGCCTTTTTTATTTTTACGTCCATAATACGTTGGGCACACACTGATAGCATCCACTAAAGAAAAACCTTTATTTTCAATTGCTTTTTCAATTAACTTGATCAATTGATTTGCATGGTATGCCGTTCCTCGAGCTATATAAGTAGCGCCAGCAGCATCCGCAAGTTTGCAGATGTCAAAAGGTTTATCGATATTTCCATAAGGTGCTGTTGTTCCATAGTCCTGACTCGGTGTCGTCGGAGAATATTGTCCTCCTGTCATTCCGTAGATATTATTATTAAAAACGATGGTAGTAATTCCGATATTTCTTCTGCTAGCATGAATTAAATGGTTACCACCAATAGCCGAACAATCTCCATCTCCTGTGATTACAATAACTTCTAATTCCGGGTTAGCCAGTTTAATTCCCGTAGCAAATGCTAACGCTCTCCCATGTGTTGTATGTAGGGTATTAAAATCCATGTAGCCGCTGGATCTCGAAGAACATCCAATACCGGAAACTACACATACTTTATCTTTATCTAAATTTAAATTTTCAATCGCCATAGCTAAAGATCTCATTATAATTCCATGTCCACAACCGGGACACCATATGTGGGGCAATCGATCCATTCTTAAATTATTACGAATTAATTCACTCGCCATTTTATAGAACCTCCCTAATCTTAGCTATTATTTCATCAGGAGTTATTGCTTCCCCAGTTACTTTTCCTAGGCTATAAATTTTACTCTCTCCAGATGCAATTCTTTCGATTTCCAAAGAATACTGACCTAAATTTAGCTCTGGAACAATTATTTTATCGACGTTCTTACATAGTTTTTTAATTTCCTTTTCTGGTGATGGCCAAATTGTTATCGCCTTAAATAATCCTACTTTATAGCCCAATTTTCTGGCTTGCTTTACTGCGCTTCTTGCAGATCGATATGTACCACCATAAGCCAAAACAACAACTTCTGCATCTTCCATATATTCTTCTTCGTACATGACGATGTCATCTACATGATCACTTACCTTGTTCATAATTCTTCTAAGCAGTTTATCCGATGTCGCTGAACTATTGGTTGGAAAGCCAAATTCATCGTGCATTAACCCTGTCACATGAAATTTAAATCCTTCACCAAAAGAAGCCATTCGAGGAACGATCTCATTGTCTTTTACACCATAAGCTTTATATTCTAAATCTCCTTGTTCTGGTTTTAATCTGTCATAAATCTCTATCTCTTCTACACTCGGTATCTCTATTTTCTCTCTCATATGCCCTACAATTTCATCTAACATTAGGAATACTGGTGTTCTATATTTTTCGGATAAATTAAATGCTTTAATAGTAAGGTCATAGGTTTCCCTTACCGAAGTAGGGCTCAAAGCGATCACTGGATGATCCCCATGTGTCCCCCATTTTGCCTGCATAATGTCCCCTTGTGCAGGAGCCGTTGGTAAACCGGTACTAGGACCGTATCTTTGGACGTTTACAATCACACACGGTATTTCTGTCAAAGCAGCATATCCAATATTTTCCTGTTTCAAAGAAAATCCTGGTCCGCTCGTTGCTGTCATAGATTTCAATCCAGTTAAAGAGGCACCTATGGTTGCAGCCATTCCGGCAATCTCATCCTCCATTTGAATAAACTTGCCACCTACTAATGGTAGTTTTTGTGCACATATTTCTGCTATTTCAGTAGACGGTGTAATGGGATACCCTGCGTAGAATCTCATACCAGCTGCAATGGCTCCCTCTACACAAGCTTCATTTCCTTGCATTAGTTTTACTTCATTATTTTTCACTGTCAACCACCTCCAAATAAATCGCATAATCTGGGCACCGCAGTTCGCACTGGCCACATTGAATACAACGTTCTCTATCTTTTATGTCGATCTTTTCATTCTTTATCTGTAGTACATTTTTAGGGCAAAACTCAACACATATTCCACAGGCCTTACACCACTCAGTCCGTACTTTTAATTCTTTATTTACTTTATTGTCCACTGGTATCTTCCTTTCAACAAAGCAATTTTTATATTCTTATTAAAAGCATATCAGATTTATTCGATTATTGCAATTTTTATTTCATATTTTTGGTTTTTTTTATTATTTTGCAATTTAAAATTCATTTTCGTCATTTAATAAAGAAAGTTTAAAAAAACGAAATAAAAATTATAATTAGAAATTTTTACTTTATCGATTTTTTAAGTATTTCAGCAGTCAATGATTTTTTTTTTTGAATACATAATTTTAAATGTAATAATTACTGCAATATGCGGTTTAAAATCTTGCTTATTTTTTAAATACATTTTGTTTATAAAACTACAAATGAATATAATTCAAGAATTTTATCCATAATAAAATTATGGTTACTATGAGAGAATGATATGGTAGAGGTGATACTTTGATTCAAATAGATGATGCTGGTAGCGGAAGTTTACTCGGTGGGACAATCATTGGTATCGTACGAGTTGAAACTGGGGAATATGAATTTGATACCATACCTTTAGAATATTATCGTGATGATTATTTTAAGCAGAAAGAGTACATCTGTTATGTTATTACTATTGTAAAAAAGTTATTTCATAAAATTAATGTGACAACGGAAGAAAAAATTGAAGTGTGTCGAGGGTATATGTTTGATAAATTGAAAATTTGGCTGGAGGAAAACAATTATACTTATGTTTGTACTCAAATTCAGGAGCCTCTTCAAAGTTTAGTAGAGAAATCATTTGAGGAATATGCGATCTCCTTGGGACTACCTCAAAGCTTTATAGCTTATACGAAATATCCTTTTCATTTTCATAGAATATTAAAATGGGTTTACGCGGATTTTGAAAACCGTAGCCTGCTTTGTAAAACAGGGTGGGATAGCTGGCAAAAATATGGTAATCTTCCTATAGAAATAGAAGAAGAAATCGTTAAAAAAAGTAATTTATTCTGTTTTAAATGTAATGAAATACTTCAACAAGGTACTCGAGCAAAAGTAAAAAAATTTAATAGTACCCACCTCAACAAAATTTTTCTTCACAGTAACTGCCTGTGAAAAGCTATCATATAAAAGCCATGTATGAAAGAAGAATGTCCACTTTCATACATGGCTTTTATTCATTTAAGATGAATGTACTTTACACTGGATGAGTTCTTTCCTCTTCATTATATAAGCTCGTTTCTATCTTATATTTTTTAGCCCACCTGTCCTTAAAAAAGCTTGTTGCCACTTGTGGGAATAATGCATAGGAAAGTACATCTTCTTCTTGCTCCACATACTCTTTAATCTCTTCCCTTAAAATCTGTAGCTGAGGCTCAATGAGATCGGCTGGTCTGCAAGTAATCGATTCTTCATTTCCAATAATTTTTTTCTTGATATCTTCATGAATTGGCACCGTGGTTTCACCATAAAGACCTTTGACATAATCCTTTATTTCCTTTGGTACCATCTTATATCTTTCGCCAGTAATCACATTAAATACGGCCTGTGTACCCACCATTTGGCTCATTGGCGTCACAAGTGGAGGAAATCCTAAATCTTCTCGAACCATCGGAACTTCCTTTAATACATCTTCGAATTTATCCTCTTTACCTTGGGATCTCAGTTGAGATATTAAATTTGATAACATGCCACCTGGAACTTGATATACTAGTGTTTTTGCATCCACTCCTAAAACCTTCGGATCAATTAGTCCTGATTTCAGATGCTTCTCTTTCATCGGTCTAAAGTATTCAGCAATTTCATTAAGTACCTCTAAGTCCAATCCAGTATCGTATGGCGTGTCTTTAAGAGATGCCACCAATGGCTCTGTTGGCGGTTGTGATGTTCCTAAAGCTAATGGAGAAATTGCAGTATCTACAACATCTGCACCTGCCTCTATCGCTTTTAAATAAGTCATGGATGCAATCCCACTGGTATAGTGCGTATGGATTTGAATCGGAACCTTCACTGCTTTCTTTAGCTCTGTAACTAGATCAAAAGCAACATAGGGTGTTAATATTCCAGACATATCTTTAACGCAAATAGAGCTAGCACCTAAACTTTCCATGTCCTTTGCTTTTTTCACATAATAAGCGATATTATGGGCAGGGCTGATGGTATAAGATAATGCACATTGGGCGTGTCCACCCTCCGCCAGGGTAGCTTTCACTGAAGTTTCTAAATTCCTAAGATCATTGAGCGCATCAAATATCCGTATAATATCGATTCCATTATAGATCGATTTTCTGACAAACTCTGATACAACATCATCAGCATAATGTTTATATCCCAATAGGTTTTGACCTCTTAACAGCATTTGAAGCTTCGTATTTCGAACGACCTTTCGGATACTTCGTAGCCTCTCCCAAGGATCTTCATTTAAGAATCTTAAACTAGCATCAAATGTAGCGCCTCCCCACATCTCCAAAGAATGGTATCCGACCTTATCTAGCATCTCAGCAATAGGAAGCATTTCCTCAGTCTTCATTCTGGTTGCAAATAAAGATTGATGCGCATCTCTTAAAACTGTTTCAGTAATTTTTAATTTAGTCACTAGATCACCCCTATCATATATTAAAAAACTATTAGGTAGAATTGATATATTTTTATCAATTTTCCTATGGTATTCTATATAAGTAGAAAAAACCCTTTATTTATTTTTTTCTATAAAAACTATAATTGGAGGATTATTCATATGATTCGTATAATTGGATTCTATCACTGTAATCTCCTCTTTGGGAATTCCTTTTAAAAAATCTAAAACTGCTTCTTTTTCTTCTTTACCTCCTTCGTGTCCATAATATATAATAATAGATATGATGCCGCCAGGCTTTAAAAGCTGAATCATGTGAGAAATCGCTTTTATCGTAGTTTTTGGTCTGGTAATTATTGCGGGATCACCTTTAGGCAAATATCCTAGATTAAACATTACAACATCCACTAATCCTTCAATGTATTGATTAATATTTTCATGTCCATCATTGATCAGTTGAATATCATATCCCTTTAAATGATGTTCAGTGATTTTCTCTTTCGTATTCCGTAATGCAATTTCTTGGACATCAAATGAATAAACTTTACCACTGATCCCAACCGATCTTGCTAAAAATACAGTGTCATTGCCATTTCCCATAGTAGCATCAATCGCAATATTTCCTTGTTTAATTTTTTCCTTTAAAATAATTTGAACAAAATTTGTAACTCTCGTAAGTAGACTCAAGTGAACATTCCTTTCTTAAATGTTTCTATTCTATTAAATACCCAGCAACCATCTTATTACTCGGATGAGATATTTAATTTATGATATTATTTAACTCTATGTTTGCATTTTACTGAAAAAAAGCGCTGAATATCACATATCTCTAAGCCATTCTCGTTTTTTATCATCGCACTACTGAATGCGTTCATCCATAAATAATTTAAGACTGTCCTTAATAAACCATCTTCTAATTCCATATCTCTTTTTTCTGGTCGTATAACTAACTCATGGATTACAGGAATGGAACTTTCATCGATCTCGACGATGGCATGTCCTAAAATAAGGCTTCCTTCTATTGCTGCAAAATAGATTTTTGTCGTAGTATTTTCATATTCTTCTATTCTAGCACTTATCTCCTCATATCCTATAAAATTGCAAAGTTCTTCTTTTTCCACTTTTTTTATCATGATCACTGCTCTATCTCCCCAATCTGTTGATGCTATTGTTAAAGTATAGATATATTCCAATAGATCATAAGAAAAGCTTTTATTCTAAAGACCAAAGCTTTTCTTATGCATCTTATAATTGTTTCAAATAAGCGATCTCTCTTTCCGTAAAATATCTCCAATTTCCAACATCTAGGTTTCCTAAATGAATTCTACCCATAGCAATTCTCTTCAGTTCAACAACGGGATGACCAATAGCCTCACACATTTTTCTTACCTGACGATTTTTACCTTCTCTAATTCGAACCTCAACTAATGTATGCTGATTGATCTCTTTTAATATCTTAATCTTAGCTGGTGCCGTAATATAGTCTTCAATTTTCAAACCATTCTCAAATGCTTCTAAGGCTTCCTTCGTCGGTATTCCTTTCACCTTTGCAATATATACCTTTTCGACCTTAAACTTAGGGTGCGTCAATTTATAGGTCAGTTCCCCATCATTGGTTAGTATCAGTAATCCAGAGGTATTATAATCCAATCTACCTACCGGAAAAATTCGATAAGGTACATCTACTAGATCTGTAACCTTCTTGCGGTTAAATTGCTCTGATACGGTTGTAACATATCCTGTAGGCTTATTTAACAGAATATATACTTTGCGTTCCTGCAATATGATATCCTTATTATCTACGGAAATTTTATCTATATCTAAATCTACCTTATATCCCATTTCAGTGATGATATTTCCATTGACCTTAACTCTACCACTACTTATTAATTCTTCACTTTTTCTTCTGGAAGCAACGCCATTTGCAGCTAAAAACTTCTGTAGTCTCATCTATTCCACCTCATCATTTGTCTTCTAATACTATTTTAATCGTTCAGAGTAAATATTCAATAGATTTAATCTTTTTAGTTTTAATTTTATAATCTCTGTATCCGTGGTATATAGATTCAATTCTTTCATTCTTTTGAAATAATCCGATCCAGCAAATGTGAATCTTTCTTTTAACCCCTCTTGATGATGAATTCTTTCATTTGCATAGGATATCAAATCTCCGGAGGCAATATCTACTGGAAGTTGTAACAACGGAATTCCTAGAGAGGCTCTAATGCTATTATGCCCAGCCAAACTACCTGTTACAATTGCCTCTGTATGCCCTACAAAGAGTCCAGATTTCTCTCCTGCACAAAATAGATTTTCGATTCCTTCAACTTTCATCATATTGTCCCTAGGAGCCACAGAGAGATATCGAATAGAGTTACCGATTCCTCCTGAATATGGATCTTCATATTTTGCATTTTCTAGTCCCTTTAATTTTCTAAGTTTTTCTAGGGGATAAAATGGCATCATCAGTTTTGCATGACCCGTATCCAGTAAAATCACATTCTCCGCGTATTCTTTTAATGCATATTGTTGGCAAACTTTCATTTCTAATTTACTCATATTGATATCTTCTTTCGGTAGAGAAATTACGACGACACCTTTCTCGTTCAGCTCTTGTCTTAATTCTTCCGATAATGAATCTTTATTTAGTTTACAGGAGCCACTGAATGCACCATATTGACCATTTGCTCTTAATCCCAGAATATCTTCTACGCCAGCTCTTTGGCTTAAGCTGATTCTAGGACCAAAAGAGGGGCATCTCAAAACGCACATAGCACAGCCGTTTCCGTATTTAATGCAGTTTCCCATAGGACCTGTAGAGCCTGTTGTTTCTATAAATATATCTCCTTCAAAGGTATTATTGTTCTGACATTTGATCGCCGTTATGCGATTGTTTATTTTAACGATATCGACAATTCTATGATTTAAATATAAATGAATTCCCATGGCTTCTAATAATTTTCGAACTGTATTTTCAATGATGGATACATCATATAGACTGGAATGCTTATGCCCAGGAAAATCAAGGTTTCTATGTCTAGAGCATTGATCAGTTATTTCAAATAGCTCTGGTGCACCTAATAGTATCGTCTCCTCAGCCGCCGTATATCTACCGTTGTTTCGCATAATTCCACCTACATTGCCTAAACCTAGCAGCATATCTGTTCTTTCGAAGAGATGGACTTCACCACCTGCTTTTTTTGCAGTTATAGCTGCTGCACATCCTGCCCATCCACCACCTACAATTATAACTTTTGCCATTTTAATACCCCCTCCTGCTATTCTACTTTTTGAGCTTTGCAAGTTCTAATCCATATTCCAAATTCATCTTTCTGGGCACAAGCGCCGCAAATTCCTTCACCACAGCATATCACATTATTATTTGTCGTTACTATTTTCGTATTCTGTGGTTTTTCTATATTCCTTATGATTTTGTTTTGTAATGTATCGGAGCCTCCTATAAATACTAAATCATATTTATTTTTCTCCATTAAATCTCTGCAAAAAATAGCAACTTCATCCGATACCATATCGATTTCTTTTATAGATTCTAAATTAAAATAATCACTTATATAATTATGCTCACCAGCTCTCTTGTTCACGATAATATCTAAATCATTTTTGTTTTTAAGTAACTGTCTTATCGCTGGAATAGTAGGTGCTTGGGCGATTCCCCTCGCAATCACTAAGCACTTGCTCTCCTCCGTTGTTTTAAGATGCTCAAGGCCAAATATGCCATTCCAATAAGGACCTCTTATAATCAGATGATCTCCCGCATTCATAATTTTTTGACTTTTAATGCCTCGTACTTCTATAGCAACAACTATGGTAGCGGTTTTTTCATCAGAATCCATAATCGATATTGGAATGTCAAAGTAATAATCACTAAATTTATTTCTTACGAAAATATAGGATCCCGGTTGCTTTAATAATCGAGCTAAATGTTTATGAACCTTCAACGATAAAACCATGGTATTATCCATAACTTCTTTAGTTAATATGGCTACCTCTTGAGATAAACGAGTATCCTTTCTCTTATTATTAAAAAAACAGAAGTCATTATATATGCAAACGCCCATCCAATTACAATCACAATAACTTTTTCCCTGTAGTTGTGTACATGTAATACAATTATTCTCTTCAGCTAAATAACAAGGGCAGTATTCACTTCCTGCATCAATACATTTCCATCTGTTTAGTCCCATGTAATGACCGACCTCCTTAAAATCAATTTATTTCAAACCATTGCAAATAATTTAAAGACTTGCACCCTGTATCAAATTCAATATGGTACAAATCTGCCCAATAGTCCAACCGGCTTTTAAACTTTACATATTACTAGAATATTTTTTTATTAAAATTATGTTACTAATTTAATACGAATAAAAAACATAAACCCCTAATATAGCTTTAGATTAAGGATTTATGTTTTTTGATAATGTATTTAATTTTGTTTTATAAATAAATTTTTTATTTTTTCTCTAATTGTTATTCTTTCTACAGATTCATCTATAATTAGATCAGTGGTTCCAAGAATTTTTCCATCTAAATATGTAACCATTGTCCCGATTTTACTGCCCTTTTCTAATGGTGCCTCTAAAGTATCCGGAGCATTGATTACTGTCAGTAGCCTTTCTAATTCCCCTTCACTTAGAGGTACGATTAGCCCTCTGTTCGGTTTTATAAACACTGTATTCTTCTTTCCATTCAATACTTTCATGCTTGTAATGACTTGTTCCTCCGTAAAAATATGATGCGGTCGGTACCGCTTAAAACCTTCATCCAATAGTTTTTTATTTGTATCGAACCAATTATAATCATCTAATGTAATACTTATAAACTGCATGCCTTCTCTACTAGCAGATGATACTAAGCACCTTCCAGATCTTGTGGTGTATCCAGTTTTTACACCGTCTCCACCCTCACATATTTCTAGCCCTATGTTTTTATTGGCAAAATGCTTATATTCATTTCTATCTGCTGTCCAGAACTTAGTTTTTACAACTTCTTTAAATACACTATTCTTCAATGCTTCCCGAGTAATTAAAGCTAAATCATAAGCTGTTGTATAGTGATTTTCATGGTGCAAGCCATGAGGGTTGGTAAAATTTGTATTCTTTGCACCGATTTTATTTGCTCTTTCATTCATCAGATCTGCAAATGCTTCGATGGACCCCGACACTTCATATGCAATGGCTGCTGCTGCATCGTTTCCTGACCGTAGCATTAATCCGTATACTAAGTCTATCGCCTTCACTTCCTCGTTAGCTCTTAAGTATATAGAAGAACCTTCAATCCCTTGGGCATTTTGGTTGATCTTCACTCTTTTTTCTAAAGGAATATTCTCAATTGCCAATAAAGCAGTCATAATTTTAGTTGTGCTGGCCATAGGTAGTTTTAAATGCATATTTTTTTCATATAAAATTCTTCCTGTTTCTACATCCATAACGATGGCTGACTTTCCTCCGGTCTGTATATTTTTCATCTTCTCTTGACCATAGGATGGATTCGCCATTAACATCATAAAAATTATTATAAAACAAAAAACTCTTTCCCGCATATTTTCACCTCTTAAAACAATTTTATGGAGCCTTATGAACATTATTAGTATTTACAATATTACAGGAATCATTCTTTGCATAAAAAAATAAGTAAAATTTACAATTTACTTATTTTCGATCCATAAACTATTCATATTTTATTTCACAACCAAATTCTTTGGCCAATTTTTCAGCATCCTTTACATCGTCTTCACTCCAGATAGACCATCCACCTTTTAAAATTCCATTTACATAGATTTCTACTTTATCGTTTTTAAATATCATGATCTTTTCATTTCTTTTTTGCATCTGTTTAATTTGACTATTCACTGCATCAATAGGATCTACATTTAAAACCTTCATTGCAATAAACAAGCAAGACATGGCATCCTGAAGTTCTCGTTTGGCTTTATCAATATCACCTTTCATTAGAGCCTTTAAAGACTCAGCAACTTCTTCATTTAAATGACTTACTGCAGTTTTAGGGTCATGAGTCGTATATTTTCTATTTTCCCATATATTCTCTATCGCTGTCCGTATATCCATCAGTACTCCCCCTTGTATCGTTGTTTATACTCATATTATATACTTTTAATATCATTCTATCAAATAAAAAGAGGACTAATGCGTCCTCTATTCAAAACTAATCATTTCACTGTCAGTGGGTTTTAATTTATTATCTTTGCTAAATACAGCCTGTATACTATTGATCATCTTTGGCGCCGAATTAATGATATTATCCACCAGATTTGCGTTCTGGTCGACAGACATCAGTTTCATTTGACCATTGCCAACTACCATGAAAGCAACGGGCTGTACGGAAACACCAGCACCAGCACCACCTGCAAATGGAAATTTATCCTTTACCAACTTTCCATTCTCATCTTCTTTTTTATTTTTTCTAATTTCTGTGTATTCTCCACCACCAGATGCAAAACCAAAAGATACTTTTGAAATTGGTATGATGACACTTCCATCGGGAGATTCTACAGCATCTCCTACAATCGTATTGACATCCACCATCTCTTTAATACTTTCCATTGTAGTCTTCATCAGAGCTTCTATCGGATGATCACTCATTTTACACACCGTCCCTTTTTTGTACTATTAAAGTTTTTAATCCTGCATTTATAATATTGCCTAGTTTAATGCTAAATATACAATGAAACGATGTGTTCAAAATCTCTTTTCCATAGTTTGGCGCCACATTGATATGAGCATCCTTAGGTTGATGACGGCTCCGATATAAGGCTGTCATTAAATAAGATTTCATCATCCAAATAAATCCCGTAATCATTGCGGTTTCATAAGCATCACCAACGCCGAGCTCTGTTGTCCAGTATATCCGATGTATGATGATCTTTTTTTGAATACTTACTATAAATGTTGTGTATTTTAAATAAATTTTTTTATATTTTTTATACATATTTTGCAACTCATGCAGATTGATTACAGATTTATTATTTGCTATATTTTTTAGATTTTTTCCTCTTCCTATCTTTTGATTAAATTTTAATGCTGGAATATTGTCTCTTCCTGTAACAATATCAATAAAAGGAATATGGATATTATAGTTCATTATCCCATAAAATCCTTTCAAGTGCATATTGATTTTATGATCCTTACCACATTTATTTATACGCATCTCTATAATAAAATCAGAAAAAAATAGGATAACCAATATAATTCCTATTATTAAAATAATCATTTTATCAAACTCCTCGTTTTCACCTTACTTTTATTTTTACCACTTTTTTGTAAGTTAGACCTATAAATTCAAACTATTCCAGATCGCATTTTAGGCAGAACTTTTAATAAAAATATATTGACATTTTTTATAAAAACTATATATTTAATATAGGTAAACAAAAAGTTTCCTTTTAGGAAGTATTATTTTTCGTTTACTAATTGTATAAGTGAGGTGATAGCTTGGACATAGGTGAAAAAATCAGACGTTTACGCCTTTTAAACGAATTAACGCAAGATGAGCTTGCACAAAGGTGCGATTTGACAAAAGGCTTCATTTCTAAAATAGAACGTAATATTACATCACCATCTATTGCCACCTTAATGGATTTATTGGAAGCACTAGGAACGGATGTAAAAAAGTTTTTTAATGAAGATGTGCAATCTAAAATTATATTTACTAAAGAGGATATCTACGAATCGGTAAATGAGGATTTATTCCACAAAGTTTCTTGGCTAATTCCAAATGCTCAAAAAAACGCAATGGAGCCGATCCTAATAGAATTAGATCCCTACGGTACAAGCAATATTGAAGAACCCCATAAAGGAGAAGAATTTGGCTATGTTTTAAAAGGGTCCATCCATGTGTATCTTGGCAATAGAAAATTCAAGGCAAAAAAAGGTGAGAGTTTCTATTTCAAATCTAGTCAGTTACACTATATTGAAAATCCAACCAATAAACCTGCTTTGGTTCTTTGGGTTTCAAATCCACCATCTTTCTAATAAACCTTCTAGGAGTATGAATATTACCTGCTTTAGAAGAGAATTATTATCCTTCGTATTCATATTCATTACAGAATCAATATAAGTTTGTAAATATATTTTAGTATTGTAGTCATTGATAAGGAGAACATAACAATGGAGTTATTTAACAATTATTCATTTATCAGCTGTAACAAGGAGTTTCATTCTGCAGATACCATAATCTTTGGTGCCCCATATGATGGCACAAGTTCTTTCAGGCCGGGTTCTCGTTTTGCTTCGAGCCGGATTCGAATCGACTCTTACGGCTTGGAAACCTATAGCCCTTATTTAGATAAAGATCTTCTCTCTAGAGATATTCACGATGCTGGAGATTTAGATTTTCCTTTCGGAAATAGGGATTTGGTAATGAGGTATATCAAAGAATTCGTTACGAATACGATCCATCATAATAAAAAAACCCTAATGATCGGTGGAGAGCATCTAGTTACATTACCTGTAGTTGAGGCATTTCATCATAAATTTAAGGATTTAGTTGTCTTACATTTTGATGCCCATACAGATTTAAGAGAGGATTATATGGGAGAAAAGCTCTCTCATGCCACAGTAATTAGGCGCATTTGGGACTTGCTTGGCGATGATAGAATCTATCAATTTGGCATTCGTTCTGGACTGAAAGAAGAGTTCGAATGGGCAGCATCCGGTCACACCACATTAAATAAATTCGGATACGAAATGTTAGACGATGTGATTCATACCATTAAAGATCGTCCTGTATATGTTACCATTGACCTTGATATATTAGATCCCTCTATCTTTCCTGGTACTGGTACTCCTGAACCCGGAGGTATTTCATTTAATGATATGATGCGTATTATCTCAAAACTACAAGCCTTGAATATTGTTGGGGCAGATGTAGTGGAGCTTTCTCCAGATTATGATTCTACAGGTGTCTCTACCGCTGTTGCCTCTAAAATAATTAGAGAAATGCTATTAGTCCTATAGGGAAACAAAAAAGAAATAAGCGGATAAAGATTCCGCTTATTTCTTTTTTTATAACAAATAGGAAAGAAGGAATTTTCGCAAATAACTTATAAAAAGCCTCTTTATAATAAAAATGATTCCATTCTATTTTTCATAAATGTCTTTTAATATATCCGAATCTACAGATATGTTGAAATCACTAACATTAGGTAAGTTGTCCAGTGAAGATATACTAAATACCTTTAAAAAATTAATGGTCGTACCGTAGATGATGGGTCTGCCTGTTTTTTCAAGTCTACCCTGCTCTTCAATAAGTTCTTTTTCCAACAGCGTGCTAATTGCCTTATCACACTTCACTCCTCTGATTTCCTCAATTTCTGTTTTTGTAATAGGCTGTTTATACGCAATAATCGCTAAGGTTTCCAATGCTGCCTGAGTGATGCCTCTATTTTGCTTCGGTGCAAAAAGTTTTTGTAAATATTCATAGTGCTCTGGTCTCGTGGATAACTGATAGTAGTCATTCATCTTTATTATTTGTATACCTCTTTTACTGTAGTTAAACTCATTGATCATCTCTGCTAAAACACCCTCTATTTCTTTCGTACCAATATCTAAAACTTCACTTAAATCTTTGATTGACAAAGGATCTGACCAAGCGAACAAAATAGCTTCTATCGCAGATTTTATCTCATCCCTATCCATTCATGTCCACTCCCTGCTCCGTAGGTTCTCTTAATTCTATTATAATATCTTTATACGCACTATTTTGATTTACCAATACTCTCTTCAATTTCATTAGCTCTAAAAGCGCTAAGAAAGTAGTAATTACTTCTAGTTTAGTTGATGCATTAGAAAACATGTCTTGGAATAATATTTTTCTTTCATTGGCCAATATACAAATAATCTCATTAATTTTATCATCAATCGTAATTGTATCTCTTTGCATTTCACGAATTGTTTTCTCTGGGGAGGCTGTACGTATTTTTCTCTCCATACATTTACTCAGTGCGGATAGTAAGTCCTTCATATCAATGTTTTCTAATTCTGAGAAAGGTTCTTCAATGGGATCCAAAATAAACTCTTCCTTGGTTTTAAAATATATCTTTTGATACTTTTGTTCCTTCTGCTTTAATTCCTCTGCTGCAGCCTTATATTTTTTATACTCCAATAATCGCCGCACTAATTCTCCTCTAGGATCTATATCTTCTATAGAGAGCTGTTCATTGTCAATGCTTTGTATCGGTAATAACATTTTTGATTTAATTTCAATAAGAGTAGCAGCCATAATCAAAAATTCACTGGTAACATCTAAGTTCAGCTCTTCCAACTCAGATAGATAAGCAATATATTGATCCGTAATTTCTGTCATAGGAATATCATATATATCCAATTTGTTTTTTTCAATTAGGTGAAATAATAAATCAAAAGGTCCTTCAAAAACTTCTATCTTAACATTGTAAGCCATAATATCCACCAACTTATTATAATAATATATAATTATACCACACAAATAATATTAGAAAAAGTAGAGTAGCACAAATGCACTACTCTACTTTCCCATCATTGTATTAAACATTTTACCCAATGTATTTATGATAGATGATTTTTCTACATCTTCCTTCGATACGATGTCTATTTTTCCTACTTCCGTTTCATCTAATTTAACAATAATTTCTCCTACTGTATCTCCTTTTTTGATCGGTGCATTGATGAATTCTGGGAGAACTATTTCTTTATGAACCTTAGCTTCCTCACCTTTTTTCACCAAAACATTTAAATTGTCCTTTGCAACCAGCTCTATCTCTGCTTTTTTACCTTTATTTAAAGAAATATTCCCAACGAAACCATCTTTCTTTACAACTTCTACTGTATTGTAATTTGCAAATCCATAATCTAAAAGCTTTGCTGCTTCGTTGAATCGAACTTGAGAACTAGGTGCTGCCAATATGACGGAGATAAAGGTTGTACCTCCCCTTGTTGCAGATGCAGATAAACAATGGAGCGCTTCCGTTGTATAACCTGTTTTGATCCCATTTGCACCTTGATACGAATTGATCAGTCTATTGGTATTCACTAGCGATTGCTCCGATTGCCGCTTTCCGACAACTACAGTATCCATCCAAGTTGTAAGCCATTTATGGATACTTTTATGCTTTAATAACTCTCTGGACATTATAGCGATATCATATGCCGTTGTAACATGACCTTCAGCGGGAAGCCCATTGGTATTCACAAAGGTAGTATTGTTCATCCCCAATTCTTTGGCGCGACGATTCATTTCTTGTACAAATAATTCCTCAGTTCCTGCAATATGTTCACCCAATGCTAACGATGCATCATTAGCAGAACGAATGGCAACGCCTTTCATTAATTCTTCTACAGTTTTTACTTCTCCTGGCTCTAAATAAAGTTGCGTCCCACCCATTTTAGACGCTCTTTCACTAACCGTTACTTTATCATTCAAAGTGATTTTATTGCTATCTATAGCTTCCATCACCAAAAGCATTGTCATAATTTTAGTTACGCTAGCTGGCGGTAGTTTTTCATGAATATTTTTTTCATATAGCACTGTACCAGTATTTGCATCGATTAATATTGCTGATTTTGCATTAATATCGAATGGTGCTGTATCTCCATTCACTATGGCCGTAGATAAAGCTAAAGATATTATCAGTGATAGACATATCATAATTTTAAATTTTTTTACCATCGAATATCCTCCTTAAGAAGTATTTAATCTTAGGTTTTCCAGCTACTTATTTTGTTATGCAACAATCGTAAGCAGCAAAATCTTCTTTGAAGAAGGAATTCTACCCATTTCACCACTATTACACAAAACAATTCCATAAACTTACATATTTTTTTAGAAGAATATTTTATATCTTTATACATTTTTATATAAAAATACAGAGGCTGTATTATAGCCTCTGTATCCCTTCTCTCGTAACGGTACCAAATATTAATGGTGATTTTGCTGGATTGTCTTCATTAATCAAGTAAGCCGTTTTTAATTTTTCAACTGCATTATCTTTTTTATCCTCATCATTATAATGAATAAAGGCCAATGGTTCACCTTTTTCTACGTAATCTCCAACTTTCTTGTTTAATACGATACCTACGGATAAATCTATTATACTATCTTTTGTTTCTCTTCCAGCACCCAATAATAAGGCACTTAAGCCGACCTCTTCTGCATATATTCTATTAATGTAACCAGATTTATCGGATTGTAATGGATAGATTTTTTTAGATGAATTCAACAAGTTGGTATCTTCTACATATTTTATATCTCCACCTTGAGCCGCAACAAAAGTCTTAAATACTTCCAATGCTTTACCTGTAGATATTACATTTTCTACTTTTTCTCTTCCAGCTTCAATAGAGTCTATATTTCCGGCTAGTAAAAGCATATAGGATGCCAGCGTAATACATAGTTCTCTAAAATCCTCTGGCCCTTCTCCCTTTAATGTATCGATGGCCTCTTTTACTTCTAAGCTATTCCCTACTGCATTTCCTAGAGGTTCGTCCATATTCGTTACTAAAGCGATGGTATTGCGCCCCATATTACTTCCAATAGTAACCATTTCGCTGGCTAATTTAAAAGCATCCTCCGTATTTTTCATAAATGCACCATTCCCAGTTTTCACATCCAGAACGATGGCATCTGCTCCAGAAGCTAATTTCTTAGACATAACACTGCTTGCAATCAGTGAAATATTATCTACGGTAGCTGTAACATCTCTCAAGGCATATATTTTCTTATCTGCAGGTGCTAAATCTGCTGTCTGACCAGCAACTGCAATCTTTAATCGATTTACGTTATTTATAAATTGATCGATGCTCATATGGACATCAAATCCGGGAATGGACTCCAGCTTATCCAAGGTTCCTCCAGTATGTCCTAAACCTCTACCAGACATTTTAGCAACGGGGACACCGCAAGCGGCAACTATCGGCGCTAAGGCGATGGTAGTTTTATCTCCAACACCGCCAGTGCTGTGCTTATCTACTTTGATACCGTCAATGGCACTTAAATCGATTACATCTCCTGAGTGCATCATGGCTTCTGTAAGAAAAGCAGTTTCAGCTTCATTCATTTTCTGAAAATAAATGGCCATCAACAACGCTGAAGCTTGATAATCTGGAATTGTTCCATCGGTATAGCCATCAATAAAGTACTGTATTTCTGCTTTACTTAAGGCTTCTCCATTTCGCTTTTTTAATATTAGATCATACATCCGCATTATAAAGACACCTCTCCAATAACTTCTTTCACTAATCTAATAAACTTAGGCTTTGTTTTATTTGCAACCTCCATTACCTCTTCATGACTTATGGATTCTAATTGATCTGGAAGTGCCATATCTGTAATACAGGATATACCGATTACTTTCATTCCACTATGCTTTGCAACAATAACCTCTGGTACCGTAGACATTCCGATTGTATCTGCACCTATTTTTTGCATCATTCTTAGTTCAGCCTTTGCTGCATAGTTTGGTCCACTAATGGATAAATAAACACCATCATGTGTTGGTACCTCTATTTTGTTTCCAACCTCATGGACTAATTGAATGAATTCTTTATCATAAGCACTGGACATATCCAGGAATCTCGGCCCTAATTCAGGATAGTTGGTGCCGATTAGTGGATTGCTTCCTGTCATATTAATATGATCGTTAATTACCATCAATGCTCCTGGATAGAGATTAGGATTTAACCCACCACAAGCATTTGTCACTAACAATAGTTCTACACCGATGGCTTTCATCACTCTTACTGGAAACGTAACTTGCTGCATTGAATATCCTTCATAGTAATGGAATCTACCCTTCATAGCAACAACCTGTTTGCCCATGAGCTTTCCAATGACCAGTTGCCCTGCATGACCTTCTACGGTAGAGATCGGAAAATTAGGGATATCTTTATAATCAATAATGGTAGGATTTTCGATTTCATCCGCTAATGATCCCAATCCAGAGCCCAAAATTAAACCGATCTGCGGTTTTTCATCAATAATATTCAATAAATATTGCTTTGTATCTTCTAATTTTAGTAACATATTTTCCATAGTGATCTCTCCTTAAATACTTTCTATGATTCCTTCAATATAGTCAACAAATGTATTTTTTACTCTTTGCGTTGTTTCAATAACTTCTTCATGATTTAATGGTTGATCTAAAATTCCAGCTGCCATATTGGTGATACAAGAAATACCAAGAACCTTCATTCCACCATGAACAGCAGCGATTACTTCTGGAACAGTAGACATTCCTACAGCATCCGCCCCTAAAAAGTCCATCATTCTCACTTCGGCGGGCGTTTCATATGTAGGGCCAGTTAAAAAGGCATATACACCCGATTTAACATGAATATTTTTGTCTTTCGCTACTACCCTTGCAATTTGAATAAGTTCTTTATTGTATGCTGAAGACATATCTGGAAAACGAACCCCCATCTCCTTTTCATTAGGGCCAATCAATGGATTATCAAATCCAAAGTTAATATGATCTTCAATGATCATTAGATCGCCAGGTGTAAATTCTTTATTTACCCCTCCTGCTGCATTGGTGACGATGATGTTTTCAACACCAATGGCTTTCATTACCCTTACTGGAAATGTCACTTTGTCCATGGTGTAGCCTTCATAATAATGGAATCTTCCCTTCAGTGCGATTACTTGTTTCCCCATCAATTCGCCAATCACCAATTCTCCCGCATGACCTTCCACTGTAGAGATTGGAAAATTTGGGATGTTATCATATGGAATAATCAGTGGATTTTTTATCTCATCCGCTAATATTCCTAGACCAGAACCTAGAATCAAACCAATTTCTGGCTTAACCTTTATTTTATTTTCTAAATATAGTTTAGCTTCCAATATTTTTTCAGAATATGTTTTCATACGTACCTCCCATAATGAATAAACAATTATTTTATAATGCTATTTTTAAAACTCTCACCTTTATTTGTTGACGGAATCTCAAGAATGTCAGAAATTGTTGCAGCAATATCTGCAAAGGATTTCCTTATACCGATATTTGTATTCGCCTTAACTTTTTTACCATAAATAACCAGAGGGATATACTCTCTTGTATGGTCACTTCCTTTATATGTTGGATCGTTTCCGTGGTCTGCAGTAAAAATTATGATATCATCATCTCTCATACTTTCTAATATTTCTGGAATCCTTTTATCAAGATCTTCTAAAGCCCTCTTGTATCCCTTTGGATCCCTTCGATGACCATACATTGAATCAAAGTCCACTAAGTTTGTGAAGATAATTCCTTTGTTTTGTTTCTCAATATATTCTATGGTCTTATTAATACCATCCATATTATCTACGGTGTGGACAGCTTCTGTAATTCCTCTGCCATTGAAAATATCCTCGATCTTCCCTACTGCAATTACATCAAATCCTTCTCGTTTTGCAATATCCAATACGGTGTCTCCAGAAGGGTCTAGAGAAAAGTCTCTTCGATTGGGTGTTCTAGAAAAATTGCCTACAGAACCTATGAATGGTCTTGCGATTATTCTTGCTACAGCATTATCGCCCATCATTATTTCTCTAGCAATACCACATATTTTATAGAGTTCATCTAAACTGATAACCTCCTCGTGAGCTGCTATTTGAAGTACACTATCAGCTGAAGTATAGATAATCGGCGATCCGGTCCTCATATGCTCCTCTCCTAGCTCATCTAATATTACTGTGCCAGAAGCAGCTTTATTGCCTAAAGTCTTTCTCCCGATTTTTCTCTCTATTTCGTTGATTACATCCTCTGGAAACCCATTGGGGAACGTTTTAAATGGTTCTTTCAAATGAATTCCTGCAATTTCCCAATGGCCTGTAGTCGTGTCTTTTCCATTAGAAACTTCTAAGGACTTGCCAAATGCACCTAGGGGTGATTCTACAGGTTCTATACCTACAATACCATCAATGTTACCTAAACCAAGTTTTTGTAGGTTAGGTAAATCGATCCCATTTTCTTGCAAAGCTATATTGCCGAGGGTATTCGCACCAAGGTCGCCAAATTGTTCTGCATCAGGCAAAGCACCAATGCCAACACTATCCATTATAAATAAAATAACTCTATTCATCATTAAAATCCCTCCTATAATTTTATAACATTTCGATCTATTAGTATTATACCCCTTAACTTTATTTTAAAAAATCTTTTTAAATGGGTATACCGATAAAATAAGGCCCTGATTCAGGCCCTAGGATGAGTTTTATTATAAACCTCTTTTATTCTATTTTTCATAACGTAAGCATATATTTGTGTCGTTGAAATATCAGCATGACCCAACATCTCTTGAACAGATTTTAAATCTGCTCCATTTTGGATTAAATGAGTTGCAAAGGAATGCCTTAGGGTGTTCGGTGTAATACTTTTTTCAATATTCGATTGCTCCGTATAAGCTTTTATAATTTTCCAAAATCCTTGTCTGCTCAATGGTTTGCCATAATAGTTTAAAAACAAACTTCTTTCAGAAGGATCTTTTAAAAAACTGGCTCTATGGTTCTCTATGTATTTTGTCAGGGATTCCAATGCAATTGACCCTGTCGGAATAAATCGCTCTTTTGAACCATTGTGACATCGAATAAAACCTAAGTTTAGATTCACGTCTTCTAGATTTAAAGAAATCAACTCTGTCACTCTGATTCCAGTTGCATATAAAAGTTCTAACATTGCTTTATCTCGAGCACCTTTATCAGTTATTTCTAGAGGCTGGGATAATAATAAGTCCACTTCTTCTAAAGTCAACGTCATTGGTGTTTTTCGTTCAATCTTCGGTGCTTCTAAATTAATCGTTGGATCATAATCCATTCGCTTATTTAACAATAGAAACTTGTAAAAACATCGAATGGAAGCCAAGTTCCTCGAAATTGTCGCAGTAGATTTCCCACTTTTCTGCAAATGCAATAAATAGGTAATAACAGTAGTTTTATTGGTCAGAAAAAGATCCTGATTTACAACATGATCAATATATATTAAATACTGCACGATATCTCGCTTATAGCATTCTAAAGTATTCTTTGATAGTTTTTTTTCTTGATCTAAATAAACTGTAAAACTAGAAATTAGCTGTTCCATTTCAATAACTCCTTTGGCTATAACATCATACTGCCCACTAAATACAATTATTCAACAAAATATGCGGAATTCCTGCAAGTTTTTTTGTTATCGATAAATTTATTGAATATATGTATTGATCAGTTTGATAAAAACAGGAGAAATGAAGGCTTCAATAGAGACCGCTACCAATACGAATGCTGTAAATAATACATAGATTGCAGTATACGGTATCATTTCCTTGTAAAAGTTTACTTCTTTTAATTTATTTGATTTATTAAGCTTCTTCTTAATTATCGTTATCGTAAATAAAATCGAAGTAACACCAGCAGCGATGAAGATCGGAATTATTATTAAATTGTGAGGCAATACACCTACAAGAAATAATAGAACTCCCTTGAATTTAAATTGCTCGATTAATAATCCCACTGTAAAACCAATGACAAATCCTTTAAACAGTATGATCAAAATGATGGCAGGAATGCTGATTACTAATAAGCCAGATATCCAACTTAGACTCAATAATTGAATGTTGTTAATAAATGATTGCGTAAATATATCGAGTTTATTTAAGCCTTGGGCTGTGAATAATTGAAAAAAGCTGTTCAAGTAAGATACAATTTCTTGCTTATGACTAGGGCTAATCACCTTTACAGTAAAACCGCCCACGGATATTCCAACCAAGAAGCATAGGAGCACTAAAAAGTAAAGAATAATATTATTCCTTATATTGGATTTCATTGAATTCAAAATAGAATTATGCATAAATAGCTTCCTTTCTTAAGTTTATTCTATACAGAATATGCTAAAAAAAGAAAACTTATGCTTATCTTGTCCAAGTATAAAACGATGATGCTATCGATTTTTTGAATATAAATTTGTATAAGTTAGCATTGCGACAATAGTCTTTGAATCTTTTATTTCCCCTGTTTCTATTTTATTTAAAATTTCATCCATAGAAAGTTCAATAATTTCGATGTTTTCATCCTCATCTGGATTAGAAATGCCTTCTTTCAAGTTTTTTGCTACATAAATATGGAGTTTTTCATTTGAAAAGCCAGGCGCAGTATAAAACTCTATCAATTTTTCTACGTGGTCTGTAGTAAATCCAGTTTCTTCTTCCAATTCTCTAACTGCACACCGAACTAAATTTTCTCCAGGCTCAATTTTTCCAGCGGGAATTTCAAGTAGTACTTCTTCAACTGCTTTGCGAAACTGTTTCACCAAGATAATTTTATTGTCTTCTGTAATCGGTATGATACCAACAGCTCCAGGATGCTCCACAATTTCTCTTTTAGAATATTTTTTATTGGGTAGTTCTACAGTATCCACTCTTACATTAATAATTCTACCCTCATATATCCTTTCTGTTTTCATCGTTTTTTCTTCAAAGGTCATTTTAAACTTCCTCCTAATAAGTATATTTAATCTATAGATTCTTCTTTTATTAAAGTATGTGCATACATGGCTGCCGAGCTACAAGTTATGAAAAATTCTGGGTCTTCATTCAAATCCCTACCCATGGATTTGACACCTAAATCATATCGATTTAAAGCTTTCAATAAAACATTTTCTCTCACATTAATTATATGATGCTTATCTGCTAAATTTCCATCGATTATTTGTTTTTCAATAATTTTATTTTTTTCTGTGGAAAAAAGAGGAATTACAATATGAGATCTAGTTTTCGATATCATACCCAAAGTCGTAATGCTATGGTGGCTTATACCATAATGTCTTGCTCTCTTATCTCTAAATGTAATGCGTGGAACAGATATGGGTATGCCGCCTAAATCATTTACAGCATCAATTATATTCCCTTGCTCAATCCCTGTAAAGCCAAATTTTGTTCCAGTTCCTACAATGCCTGGTCCCATGGTCACAATAGCAACATCACATTTACAAACTTCTTTTGCCGCAATTAAACCATTGTATATATTGATTACTTCGTAGTCACCTCCAAATGCATGGCCTAGAGTTATAGTAACGTCAATGATGTTTTTCACTCGTAGCTCTTGTACGGAATTACTTAAATAGATAGGAAGCGCTGCTCCGTCCGTCATAATAAAAGCAATCTTTACATCTGGATTTAAATATTTTAATGTGGCCGAAATCGGAGCCAACATGCTATGTAGGGTACCTATAATTACTGGCATGTTATTTAAACTTTTAAAGCCGTTAAATAGTTCGTGGTATGGGCTTTCCTGCTCTTCTGCTGCAAAAACCTTAATCTGAAATGGGGTGTATCTCATTTTCATAATGTGGCCCCCTTGCTTCATTTGTTCATCTTCATTATTTAAATTGTATATTACAAAATGGTATCCACCGGTCCCAAGATTTAGATCTACTGCAGTTGTATTTAAAATAATTTCATGATTCTTATGGATTTGCCCCGTTAAAAAATCGTAATTGATGGCTTTTTCTAACTTACCATTCACATTTACCAGAACATCCGTTCTTCCATCTAGTTTGTCAAGGATTCGTACAACGTTTCCTCTCTTGATACTCATCATATAAATGCCTCTTTTCATCAGTATTTGATCAACAACCCAATTTATCAATAAAATTAAGAATTGGATTTTTCTTGATTATTTCTGTAATGGAATACTTTTCAGCAACGAGATGGATGCCTATCAATAAGACTAGAATAATACATTTTATCGGTAAAGTAAAACTAATTGCAGAGGATATTCCCAATACAACACCTAGCGTATTAGAACCAACGTCGCCCATCATGGTGTTCCCTTTCATATCTTCATAAAAATATCCGATTGCGTAGGCTACAGATGATAATACAATGACTTTAATCTCTTCTAAAATTCCGATTCCCATAAAAATAAATGAGATCAATAAAAATCCTTTCAATGCTCTTCCTGGCCTTAAATCTAATAGGTTAATTAGATTGGTAAATAAAGCAATTATCAAAGTATTGAGGACAATTTCAAAAACATTAAATGAAAGCATACTTCCTATAAAAAGAGAAATAAGCCCGCCTACAATCGCTTTAAAACCTCCCGTAGTCAATTTACCTCTTAGTAAGGACATGATATGTCCTTTAAATCCAGTAGCGTCTCTATTCCCTACGAGATCATCAATTAATCCTACTGTAGCCATAGTCATAATTCCTGTTAAAAAAATTAGCACCAATTCTTTCGTTCTATGATCACTATAAATAAAAGCGACAACTATACTGTTTATAATCACAATTGGTACAAATCCAATGCCCATGGAAACAGGAATCTGATCCCCTTTATAATTTTTTCTAATGATATTTGCATTGAACAACATCGCTTTTATAAAAGGCATCACGGTAAATGTTAATAATAGACTTATTCCAAAGCTAATAATTTTCAAAAGATCACCTTTTCTTTAAAGTTGTCACAATAGTTTTTTTAATTAAAACCCTTAATATTTGAAAAAACTGTCTTCCACGATGTATAAATCCAGACAAATCCCTACCAGTTTCATTATGGTGCATGTTGACTTCAATTTCTTGAATACGATATCCATTATTTAAAATATCAATGGTCATTCCCAATTCTACGCCATATCCAGTATAACTATGATTTATATGTTGAATTACTTCTTTTTTAAATGCTCGCTGTCCAGAGAGTACCGTATCCAATTGACGGCCAGTATTGATATAAACACCTGTTTTAGCTAGCTTTTTCACAAGCCCAAAGCCTCCTTTTTTTTTAGCACTGGGAAATTTGGCAATAGTGACATCTGCTACGTCTTCTATAATCGGTATGATTAATTTTTCAATATCTTTAGCACTTTCTTCTAAATCTGCATCTGCAAATACAATAATGTCAGCATCCTCTATAACCCTTTCTATGCCTTCATATAGGGCTTTTCCTTTGCCTTCATTCACTTCTTTGCGGACTACCTCAATTCCTTGAACCGATGATGCCTTTAGAAATGTATGGTCCTTCGAGCCATCATCCATTACTAGAATATTTTGTATCTGTGAAATACCTTTCACTGCCAATAAGGTATTGACAATCCGCTTTTCTTCGTTGTATGCAGGAATAATTACAGAAATAATTTTATTCAACAAACTCACCTCTCACTTGCTGCATTGAATAAAATGGGATTAAGGAATCCGCAGTTGCTTTTTCTCCATAGTGGCCCTCAGCTCCTAACAAAACATAGATTAAAGAAACTTGTCCGATTCTCGTATTAACATTATCAATTGTTGGAATTTTAATTTTTTTTAGGTTTGCTATAAATGAATTCTCTACATCTAATCGCTCCACTCCAATTACCTTGAAATTCAAATTATCTAACCTTTTGATTAGATTTACCTCTAACTTTTCTATCTTATTGTTTAAGTTTTCATTGCTTCCACCCGCTACGATAATACGATCTATCCCGATCCCTTCTAAATTCTCGTAAGGAAGATTGCAATGGATATATTCCTTTGTTATTAAATATTGAAATACTGCTGTTATTTCTTTTTTTAATAAAAAATTTGTTATCTCATTGTTGATAAAATATATCATATCCTCCGTTGTTTGTAGATTTAAACGAAATAATTCGTTGATCTCCCTCAGTTCTTCTCCATTTATACGAAAAGCTTTATTTAAATATTGAATCGTCACAGGAATGTTTGCACCTGATGACGCTAGAATATCTTTTAGGTCCACATAAAAATAATTGTCGGTTGTTTCAATGATGGCAACGTTCATACCTTGAAGTTTTTTATAAACTACATCTTCCACGATATTTTCGATCAATATATTCTGCTTTTCATTTAAATGAGACAGATTTTGTATTTTATTTTCTAATGCATCATTCTCTGCTTTAAAGTTATCAAATCGTCTTTCTAAACTATTAATTAATTCTTGCTGCTGTGTTACATATATATCATTTCCATTCATATTAAATCCTATAAATATTCCAATTGCTAAGGATAAAAATATGGAAGCAATCGAAACAATATAGTATCTCATATTGATTCCCACATAACCACACTCCTATAAACCAAGTATCATTCTGATCCGAATATTTAGTAGTTTAAACAGATTTTGAATTGGCTTGGATATGAGCATCACCATTGTAATTGGTATTAATGCTGCAATAACTAGCAAAATAATGTACTTTGGCTTAATATTATTTTTATATAATTTACTAACACCCCGAGCATCGACTAATTTCGATCCAACTTTCATTCTTACTAGAAAGGTACTCGACATGCCTTTTCTCCCTTTTTCAAGAAAATCAATCATATTTGAATGTGTTCCGACGGCAACGATTAAATCTGCTCCTTTATCATAAGCAATCAACATTGCGATATCCTCACTAGTTCCCGCTGCTGAAAATACAAGACCACTTAACCCTAAATTTTCAATACGGCCCATGCCCGGTGCTGTTCCATCCAGATAACCATGGACGATGATTTCCTTGCATTTTTTTAGACAGTCATCACTGACACTGTCCATATCTCCTACAATAATATCTGGTATGAACCCAAATTCTAATAAAGCATCTCCACCACCGTCTACACCGATTAAAACCGGTCGTACCTCTTTAATATAGGATAATATTGTCATTAAATCTTCTCTGTAGTTCTGCCCTCTTACCACTACCAGTACATGCTTTTTTTCCATTTTAGTTTTAATAGGGGGTATGTTTAAGTTTCCTAAAATTAATCCTTTTTCTTTATTCGCATAGACCAGTGTATTTTCTATAAATTTTTCTAGCTCTACTTCAATATTTTTTTCTGCCAACGCAAGGGCTGTTTCGATCTTCTCCTTAGATAAAAATACCATCTCACAAATGATTTGATGATTGATTATCACATTATCATCTACGATTTCGATTATGTCTCCTTCCTTCAGCAATTCAAATAAGTTTCCCTGGGTGACATCAAAAATAGGGATATTGGATTCAGAAATTATAGTGGGTCCTAAATTTGGATATCTACCACTAATGGATTTTCCACAATTTATAATTGCAGAGACCTTTTTTTCAACTAAGGAATTCGCAGCAACTTCATCGATATCATCATGATCAATGATTGCGATATCACCAGCTTCTAATCGATTGATCAGTTGCTTCGTTTTTTTATCTAATCTTGCTTTTGCCTTTATTCCCATAGCTTCTCCTCCAATACATTCTATACCTAGTATTTGTATATTTACCATAAACATTCTTCTTTTGCGGTATGAATTAATTAAATTTCAGTGTATAATATAGAACTATAAATAATTATGGACGTCAAGGAGTGAAATCATGCCTAAAATAACACAGATTCAGGCACAGAATAAAAACAAAAATAGAAGAAATGTCTTTGTTGATGGTTCCTATGAGTTTTCATGCGATATGGAAATTATTTTAAAATATAAATTAAAAGAAGGATTAGAAATCGATAGAACTAAATTATTACAGGTGATTGATCAAAGTAAAGAAGAGTTTGCTTTTAGACTTGCTTTAAATTACCTGTCCTTTAAATCACGAACCAGTTTTGAAATTTATACTTATTTATTAAAAAAGGAATACGAAGAAAAGATCATTGAAAAGGTTATAGAAAAATTAAAGTATTATCGATATGTAGATGACAATCAATATGTATTGAATTATATTAAAACAGCCCTTGCCGAAGGGAAAAAAGGAAAAGATCGAGTGCAGTCGGATTTAATCAATAAGAAAATTCCACAGGATATGATTGAGTCTCATATGCATCTCTTTTCCTGTGAGACCAATTTGGAAATAGCAAAAGAATTGAGCAATAAATATTTCAAACAAAATGCCCATCTACCTTTTAACCAATTTAAAAACAAATTATCTCAATTTCTGATGCGAAAGGGTTTTAATTGGGAAATTATCAATACATGTCTCAATATTCTAGAACAGGATTCTGAGGTTCAATCCCATATAGATTCCAATAAGGAACTCTATGTGAAAGAAGCAATCAAATTAGGAAATAAATATTTCGTTAAGTATAAAGCAAAAGAAACAAACCCTTATCTGGTAGAACATAAAGTAAAATCACATTTATACCAAAAAGGATATGATAAAGATACCATCAATTTAGCGTTTAAAAAAATCATAGAAAATAGCTAGCAAAATGATAATTTTGCTAGCTATTTCTCTATGATCACAATCGTTTGTATCTTTTCTATCCTACTTGTTGCTCCAATCTTAATTTATCTGCAACCATTGCAATAAACTCACTATTTGTTGGCTTTCCTCTGTCGTTGTTAACTGTATATCCAAATAAAGTATTAATGGTATCTACTTTGCCTCGGCTCCACGCTACTTCAATCGCATGTCGAATGGCTCTTTCAACCCTACTGGATGTGGTATTAAATTTCTTAGCAATGGATGGATATAACTCTTTTGTTACAGCACTCAATAGCTCTATGTTTTCAATTACCATGGTAATCGCTTCTCTTAAATATAAATATCCTTTAATATGAGCTGGGACTCCAATCTCATGAATAATATTTGTTATCTCCGCTTCTATACTACGGTTATTTGTCACTAAAGAGGTACGGTTTGGAGACGTATGTGTGGAATTAATACTCTGTCTTTTCACTTCTGAAATACTGTTACTTACAGTATTTTCATTAATTATCTGCCTAATTCTTTCAATAAAAATTTCAAAGTCGAATGGTTTGATAACATAATAATCTGCACCTAAGCTGATGGCTCTTTGAGTAATTTTATCTTGTCCTACTGCTGACATAATAATAACCCTAGGATATTTGGTTAAATTCATACAATTAATTTTCTCCAGCACGCCCAATCCATCTAAATGTGGCATAATAATATCTAATATGATTAAATCTGGTAATTTTTGAGGTATTAACTCGACGGCTTCTTTACCATTATTAGCAACGCCAACAATTTCAATGTCTTGTTGTCGATCTAAATACTCCGTTAAAATATCACAAAAATCTTTATTGTCATCAACTATCAAAATCTTAATTCTATTTCCCATTATAGTTTTCCCCCTTGAACCCGGTTTTATAATAATCTCTTACTTTTTACATATTCTACATCTCTAATTCGTTTCCTTCTAACAAAGAGCAATTATTTAAAAAACAGTTTTACAAATTTCTTGGTTTATGCAAAAATAATTCATGATTTTATCGATTTTTGTCATTTATACCCGCCTCTGAAACCATCCACTCTATGAATATCCCATATCCTTTCGTCGGATCATTTACTAAAACATGGGTAATTGCGCCAACTACCTTGTCGTTTTGAATAATTGGACTACCGCTCATTCCTTGAATAATACCACCAGTTCTGTCCAATAAATTTTTATCTGTAACTTTGATGATCATACTCTTCGCCTCTGCTTTAGTCTGAAAATTTACTTTCGTAATTTCTACATCGAATTTTTCTATTTTATTATGATCCAATGTCGTTAATATATAAGCAGGTCCTTCCTTTATTTCGTGTTGATAGGCAATCGGCATGGGTTTTTTATATTTATTATCAAAAGAATTAAAAAACAATTGACCATATACACCTAAAGGCGTATTTTTCTCTAGTTTACCTATGGGATTACTGATTTCATAAAAAACACCTCGAATTTCTCCTGGCTTCCCTCTTTTCCCTTCTTCAATGGACACGACTTTTGACTTTATAATTTCTCCATTTTTTACGGATAAGAGTGCTCCTGTGTCTACATCCGTTATAGCATGTCCCAATGCTCCAAACTTGCCGCTCTCCATATGAAAAAAACTTAAAGTACCGACACCTGCCGTTTTATCACGCACCCAAAGTCCCAATCGATACTGTCCATCTTCCTGAGATTGAATGGGAATTACATTTGCTTTAAATTCCTTATCGTTTCTTTTCAAGGTTAGAGTAACTTCATTCCCATTGCTATTTTTAATAATTTCACTGATATGGGCTGCATTTTTCACTTTAATATCGTTAATTTTAATCAATGTATCGCCTATTTTTATGCCAGAATTAGCAGCAATACTTTGACTATTTCCTCGCTCATCTACAATATCTGCCAAACCAATAATCAATGCACCATCTGTATTGAGCTTAACACCAATAGATTCTCCTCCTGGAACAACTTCAATCTTAGGAATAACATTTACTTTTACAGTTCGATAAGGTATTAATCCTAAAATTTTTACCTGAAGATCCGCACTACCTTTCGTGATAGGTTTTAGTCGGAGAGAGCCATCTTCATTAGACTGACTATAAGGTTCATTAACTTCTAATATCTTATTTAAATTATCCGAGATTATAGAATACTTCATTGGAAATTGTGCCTGCAACATGATTTCATCCCCTACTGATATATTAAATTCAGTAGGTATTTTATTGATTAACCCCAAAACTCCCATAGAGAAAAATCCTATAAAAAAAATAGATAAACTTATAACTGTAATCGTTTTAAGTTTTCTATAAATTTTCATTTTATCACTCTCCTGCCAACATAATATAGCAAAACTTAATTTTTTCTACTATACTTAGATTGGCTTTTTAGAGTGATCTTTATGATACATAAAATCTAATAAAGGTGTTATTTAAATCCTTTTATGGATATACATTCAAAAACACACTTAAGAAAAAAGCTATTTGCCTTTTCTTAAGTGTGCTTGACGAATCATTTCTTCAGCATGTTGGAGTGTAATGTCCGTTAATTTACCATCCAATAATCTTCCTAGTTCATGTACTTGCTCTAAATCATTTAATTTTTTAACGATGGTATTTATTTTATTTTCTTTTTCGATTTTTTCTATTAAGTAGTGATGATCTGCCATTGCCGCTATTTGAGGCAAATGAGTGATACAGATGATCTGATGATGCTCACTTAAATTATGGAGTCTCTCTGCAATGATTTGTGCAGTACGTCCGCTGATTCCGGTATCAATTTCATCAAATATTAAAGTAGAAATATTATCTACATCCGCCAATATGGTTTTAAACGCTAACATAATTCGAGACATCTCTCCGCCAGATGCAATTTTAGATAACGATTTTAATGGTTCACCCAGATTTGTGGAAATTATAAATTCTAACTGATCTATTCCCTTGGAAGTAAATTTGAGATCCGTCTGTATTTCTTTTTCATTGGTAAAGGAAACTTTAAATTGAACTTTTCCCATATTTAATGTCTGTAATATATCTGTTAATTTTTGCTCGAAATCGATAGCAATACTCTTTCTTAGCAAACTTAACTTTAAAGACTGCTTTTTTAACTCGTTATACTTTACATCAATTTCTTGCTTTAAGTTACAGATCGCAACATCATTTTTTTCAAAATCCCTTAATTCTAATTCGATTTTTTGCTGATATAGTAGGATCTCTTCTATAGTATTCCCATATTTTCGCTTTAAAGTATTAATTAAATCCAATCTATTTTCTACCTCTTCAAGAATCTTGGAATCAAAATCGATGTGATCGATATAGGTTCTCATCTCTCTGGATATATCTTCTAATTTATACTGAGTTTCTTCTAAAACATTATTAAAGTACATAAATTTTTCATCTAAGGGTAAAATATTACTCATTGCATTTACTGTGCTATAGATTCTATCTAATACAGAGCTTTCTGAGTTCTCACCGTAAAGGATTTCGTGGATATTGGAAAGCGATTGATAAATTTTCTCGCTATTGGATAAAATCTTTTTCTGTTTTTTCAGTTCTTCCTCTTCTTCTGGAAATAAATTGGCTCCTCCAATTTCGTCCAACTGAAACTTTATCAAATCTATTCTTTTTTGTTTTTCTGCTTCATCAAAGCAAATTGAATCTAATTTCTCTTGTACTGTCTGTAATTCATGATATAACACAGATACATTTGAAACTAAATCTAGGATATCTTTTCCACCATATAAATCCAACATATCCATATGAAAGCTTGGATTTAAAAGGTATTGGTGCTCGTGTTGCCCGTGAATATCTATTAGTTTCTGTGTAATTATCTTTAAGACACTTTGTGTTACAATAACACCATTCACTCTACATGTGCTTCTTCCATTGGCATAGATATCTCTGGTTATGATCAGGGTATCGTATCCTTCCCCATCATTTACGCCATATTCTTCCAGAACCTGGTTCATATCCTCTATATTTTTAACATGAAAGATGGCTTGAACCGAAGCCTTATCGCATCCAGAACGAATAAAACTTCGATCTGCTCGCTCTCCGATGGCCATATTGACAGCATCAATGATGATGGATTTTCCAGCGCCAGTCTCTCCTGACAAAATATTCAATCCTTCTTTAAAACTTATATTTAACTGGTCTATCAATGCGAAATCTTTAATCTCTAACTCTAAAAGCATACAGCACCCTCTCTTTATTTCATCAATTTTCTAAAATGCTCTATGGTACTTGGTACATTTTTCTCATCTCTAATAACGATAAAAATTGTATCATCTCCTGCAATGGTACCAACCACATCATTCATATCCCCCGCATCAATGGCAGCTGCCGCCGCCTGCGCTGAACCAGTTAAAGTTTTTATCACAATGAGATTCCCTGCATAATCGATTGAAACAACAGAGTTTTTAAAAATTTTAACGACTCTATCCGATAATATATTTTCTTGACTCTGTAAGGTAGCATACTTATATTTTCCGTTCTTTGTAAGCACCTTAATCAACCTCAACTCCTTGATATCTCTTGAAACAGTGGCTTGTGTTACTGTGAACCCCATATCTTTCAGTCTCTCCGATAATTCTTCCTGTGTCTCTATTTCATTCTTGTCTATTAACTCTAAAATTTTACTATGCCTTGTATATTTCATAGAGGATTCCTCCTTAGCTTAATACAAATCTTATTCAACTGTAAGACAGAGTACAGTTCCCATATTTAATATTCTTCGCAAAACGACACATTCCTTCAAAAAATATAAATATTTCCAAAAATATAGGATTAAAAAACTTGTATAGGATTTTCTATAAATTTTCATGGGATTTCTCAATGATCTCATCAATATATTCCGTATGGATCTGTAAATTTTCTTCCTCCGTATTTTTCATATATAATAAGTATTCTATATTCCCTTCCGGCCCCTTAATCGGAGAATACGTAAGACCAACCACTTTGAGACCCTTATCTGCAGCAAAAGAAACAATGTCCACTACCACACTCTTATGAACAGCCATATCTCTTACCACGCCCTTTTTACCTACTTTATCTCTGCCTGCTTCAAATTGAGGCTTAATTAAGGCTACAATTTCTCCCTGCTCCTTCAATAATTCTTTCAACACTGGTAGCACCAGCTTCAAAGAAATAAAAGAAACATCGATGGAAGCAAAGTCAGCTTTTTGTCCAATATGCTCCAAAGTGACATATCTAATATTGGTTCTTTCCATGGTTACAACTCTCGAATCTTGCCGTAATTTCCAATCGAGTTGCCCATAGCCTACATCGATTGAATATACCTTAGAGGCGCCATTTTGAAGCATACAGTCTGTAAAACCCCCTGTGGAGGCACCTATATCAAGGCAAACCTTATCCCTTAATTGTAAATCAAATTCTTTCATCGCTTTTTCAAGTTTTAGACCACCACGACTTACATAAGGAATCAGATTACCTTTTACAACAACATTGCCATTTTTCTTTACCTTCGTTCCTGGCTTATCTATTTTCTCATTATCTACAAAAACAATACCAGCCATAATTGCACCTTTTGCTTTTTCTCTGCTATCAAAAAAACCTTTTTCTACTAAAACAACATCTAATCGCTCTTTTACGTCCATATGATTTCTCCCAATTATTTTCTTATATAAATCTTCAATGCAAGTTTATAGATCACTAAATTCTTTCTTAATTTGGTCTACAATCTGCTTTTTCGTTAAACCCAGCTCCTCATATAAGTCTTCTACGTTACCGTGTTCAATAAATCGATCGGGCAGGGCACATACCTTTACAGGTTTCAATATTTGATTGTCATTGAGTAATACTTGTACTAAAGTACCAAAACCACCTATTTTAGAGTTATCCTCAATGGTATATATAATTTTATGTTTTTGTACCATCTCTACAATCAATTCCTCATCCATGGGTTTAATGAATCTAGGATTCATCAAGGTTGAAAAAATATTATTTTCTTCTAAGTCTTTACAGATTTCCAGCCCCATTTTATTGAATGTCCCCAGAGCAAGTATGAGTACATCATTTCCACTATGATAAGTAATTTCTCCTTTTCCCAAAGCTAGTGGAGAAAAATTTTCCTGAGAATCCATATTGGAATGTCCTCTAGGATATCGGATCGCTACCGGTCCATTATGTTTCGCGGCAAATCTAACCATCTCACTTAATTCAATACCGTCTTTAGGGGCCATGAATGTGAGGTTTGGTATGCAGGATAGAAATGATATATCCAGAGAACCATGGTGCGTTTCTCCATCATTACCAACAAGCCCAGCTCTATCGATTAAATAAGTAACTGGTAAGTCTTGAATACAAGCATCATGGATTACTTGATCGTAGGCTCTTTGAAAAAACGTGGAGTATACAGCGAAAAATGGTTTGAATCCATTGGCTGCTAAACCAGCGGCAAATGTAGCAGCATGCTGCTCGGCTATACCGACATCAAAAAATCTCTCCGGATGTTTCTTAGCGAAGTTATTCAATCCAGTTCCAGAAGGCATTGCTGCAGTGATTGCCACAATTTTTTCATCTTCTGCAGCGCACTCTACCAAAGTCTTTCCTGCGATTTCTGAATACGATAGATTTTCATTACAAGAAATAGGCTCTCCCGTCTCAATATGGAATGAATTTACACCATGATATTTGTCCGGATGTTTTTCGGCTAAAGTGTAACCTTTGCCTTTTGTGGTCATTACATGTAATAATACAGGTCCCTTTATATTTTTTGTACGATTCATCACATCGTACAGTGAATGATAATTATGACCATCTACGGGTCCAATATATGTAAAACCCAGTTCTTCAAATAATACTCCTGGTACAAAAAAATATTTGATGCTATCCTTTGCTTTTTCAGCAGTTTTCATAACACTTTTACCGATCGCAGGAATATTGCTGATTAGATACTCTACATCGTCTTTAACCTTAGAATAAATCGGTGCTGTTCTAATTTTATTTAAATAGTTGGAAAGCCCACCTACATTAGGAGATATGGACATCTCATTGTCATTTAAAATTACAATAATATCTTTTTGACTTTGACCAATGTGATTCAGTGCTTCAAATGCCATACCTCCAGTCATAGCACCATCTCCAATAACTGCAATCACCTTATATTTATCCTTATTTAAATCTCTAGCAGTAGCTAATCCCATGGCAGCTGATATAGAAGTACTACTATGTCCTGTATCAAACTGATCATGCTCACTTTCATATCTCTTTGGAAATCCACTTAGTCCCTTGTATTGGCGTAATGTAGAAAACTGATCTCTTCTTCCGGTCAATATTTTATGGACATAGGCTTGATGCCCTACATCCCAAATGATTTTATCCTCAGGACTGTTGAATGCTTGATGTAAAGCCAGAGTTAATTCCACAACACCTAGATTAGAGGCTAAATGTCCTCCCGTTTTAGAAACGGACTCAATTAAGAAATGTCGAATCTCTTCAGCTAATACTTTGATCTCATTAGAATTCAATTTCTTAAAATCTTCAATAGAATTAATCTCCATTAAATATTTATACATTATACAATCTCCTCTTAATACAATTTTTTAAGGAAGTACTGATGCTATTTATAATGTTATCTTCCAATCACTTATTTTTGAACGAATTAAATTCAAAGCTGATAGTAAGCGCTATCAGCTCATGTAATCTCATTCATTATATCATTAAATTCGCTAACACAATCCCTAATATGGCACCAGCAAAAACTTCAACTGGTGTATGTCCAATTAATTCTTTTAATCTTTTTTCCGTCAGTTTCTTTTCTTTTCTTCTATGAATATCCTCAATCATTTTATTTAAAATAATCGCTTGCTTGCCTACTGCTCGTCTTACACCAGCTGCATCATACATAATAACGATTGAGAAGGCAATAGACATTGCAAAATAAGTAGAATCCCACCCATGTTTTAGCCCTACAGCAGTTGAAAGCCCCATTACAAAAGATGCATGGGAGCTGGGCATCCCACCAGAACCAACGAACCTTGTGAAGTCAATTCTTCCTTCCGCAATAAAAGTATTTACGACCTTTATTACTTGAGCAATAAACCAAGAGAATACCGCTACAATAAAAATTTCATTTTTACCAATTTGTTTTAAAAAAATCACTGACGTTCCTCCTTAGACTAAGACTCCCGACTCGTTAAATAGTCACATAACTCCAATAAAAATTCTGCTTTAGAGCTATATCGGTGAAGTAACTGTTTCACATTATTAGTCAATGCCCCTACTTTTTCAATGGAGGCTTCTAAGCCGATCAATGCAGGGTAGGTCGATTTATGCTTTTCTAAGTCCCTACCAATACTCTTTCCTAGCTTCGCTTCATCTCCTACAACATCCAGTATATCATCTTTAATTTGGAATGCTAAGCCCAAATTTAGGCCGACTTTCTCCATATTTCTAATATCTTCCTCTTGTGCACCAGCAATTATCGCCCCTACTTTTAAAGATGTGGTAATTAATGCTGCTGTTTTGTTGATGTGGATATAGTCCAGCATCTCTTTGTCAATAATTTTATTCTCACTCTCTAAATCAACCACTTGTCCACCGATCATGCCATGGACTCCAGCACTATTTGAAATTTCTTTAATGGCAACAATATGCTTGTATATATCGTTTTGTTTGATAGCATTCTCTAACATAAGTTCAAAAGAATAATTCAAAAGACCATCGCCAGCTAAAATAGCAACGCCTTCATTATAAACTTTGTGATTCGTTAATTTTCCTCTTCGATAATCATCATTGTCCATAGCCGGCAAATCATCGTGAATCAAGGAATAAGTATGAATCATTTCGATACCACAAGCATAGGGCATCACTTCTTCAATATCGTCTCTAAACATTTGGTACGATGCCAAAGAAAGAATTGGTCTCAATCTTTTACCGCCAGCGAACAAACTATATTTCATGGACTCTATTAAAGTCTGATTATATCCTTCTTTCATATTAAAATAATCCTTTAGATGCTCATTCGTTAAGTCTATATAGTGCTGTAGCTGCTCCCTAAAAGTCATTACGATTCCTCCTCATCATGTGGAAATGGAACTTTTTTAAATTCTTCATTTTCTTCGATTATGATACTGATCTTTTTTTCAATTTTATTCAGTTCATTGCTACATTGGCGATATAATCCGATTCCTTCTTCAAATATTTTTAAAGAATCATCTAGGGATAACTCCTCAACCTCTAACTTATGGACTACATCTTCTAATTTCTTTAGAGTTTCTTCGAAATTAATACTTTCCAAGGATCTTCTCCTCCTTCTTACATTCAATAACTTTACAGTTAATTTCTCCATCGATCACATCAATACACAGTCTTTCATCAACTTGAACGTGATCCGTAGATTTAACGATTGAACCTTCGCTGTTTCTAACGATTGAATACCCTCTCGAAAAAATAGATAGTGGACTTAAGCTGTGAAGTCGTTCTCCTAAATATTTCAAATGACGATGATTAAATTGTTTCTTTACATTTATAGCACTTTTTATTTTTTGTAGTAAATCATTGATATATTGCTGTTTATCATAGATTGGATTTAGAGGGTATCTAAAAAAGTAACTATTTTCTATAAAGGATAATTTTTGATAGGAAGTATTGAGTTTTGTTTTCATTAAATGAATCATTCTCTTTTCCATAGAATCTATATACTCTCTCAATTCAACTCGATTCGGTACAGCTAATTCTGCTGCTGAAGACGGAGTCGCTGCCCTTAGATCTGCAACAAAATCTGAAATAGTAAAGTCCGTCTCATGTCCAACTGCTGAAATAATAGGAACCCTACTATTAAATATGGCTCTCGCTACTTTCTCTTCATTAAAGGCCCATAATTCTTCTATGGAACCGCCACCACGACCAACAATCGCTAAGTCAATCCCTGGATATCGATTACATAGTTCGATGGCTTTTACAATGGTTTCAACCGCTCCCTCTCCTTGAACTAAAACTGGAAAAATACATAGTTCAACCTGTGGAAACCGCCTAAGAATAATAGAAACCATATCTCTAATGGCAGCACCGGTTGGCGAAGTAATCAATGCAATCCTTCGCGGAATCAATGGAATTTCCTGTTTATATTTAGTATCAAAAAGCCCTTCTTTGTTTAATCTATCTTTAAGTTGTTGAAATGCTAAGTGAAGTGCTCCAATGCCTGATGGCTCCATATCATTTACATAGAGCTGAACTTGTCCATCTTTTTCATATATGGAAACATATCCTTTGCAAACCAGACTCATTCCTTCTTCAGGAAAAAACTTAAGTTTTTCACAATTGCCTTTAAACATCACACAACTAATTTTACTGTTCTTATCTTTCAAAGTGAAATACATATGTCCACTGCTGTGAAGTCTGTAATTTGAAATTTCACCTTTCACATAAATATGAGATAATATGGGATCGCTTCCTAAAATCCGTTTCATATATTGATTGACTTCAGAGACAGAAAGTGCTTTTATTTGCATAATTAAGTCAACCTTTCTCTACAATAGCTATTTTGCTTTAGATATTTAGATACGCCAAGAGATGATATGCCGACAGCGTTATCTGTACAATACTTAGGTGCTGCAAAATATATATGGATATTCTCAGGTGCAAGTTTTTCTAGTAAATATGAACGAATTTGATTGTTAGAGGCAACACCCCCGACAATCAACAAATTTTTGATAGGATACTGCTTCCCAATATTTTTAACCAGTAGCTCTAAACTCCTAGCCACACAATGAAATACGCCATAAGCAATATCTGCCTTAGAAGCATTCGATTCTTTTATGAGCCTTGAAAAATGAGTTTCTGGTCCAGAAAAACTGATCTTATTTTTTGTTACAGATACGGGAACATTCAAACTCAATTCCGAACAACCCCTGCTTATTTCCTCAAGAGATTTACCCGATGGAAATTCTAAGCCCATGGCAACACCAACCCGATCGATAAACTGACCTGCACTTAGATCACTGGTTCCGCCAATAATTTCAATATCGTATCCAATATCACGAGGTTTTACCACCAATACTTCCGTTGTCCCACCAGATATATGGATTGCTATAAATTCTTCTTTCATATGGATATTTTCAGACCACAATGCCGCCTCAATATGGCCTTCCTGGTGACTGAATTCATAGAATGGAATATGAAATAGATTACTCGTTATTTCTCCATAAGATTTAGCCGCTAAAAATACAGGCATATAAGAATCCTCCACAGGTCTTGGTCTAGTAGATGCACTGATTGCTACAATATGAAATTCATCACTTTTTTGGGATATTTCATTGGACAAGTATGGAAGTTGCTGAACATGATAAAAAAGAGCTTCGGACTGCCGAAGACCTCTTTTACCATGATCTACAGGCAGTAGTTTCCTTGCATCGTATACAAGTTCTCCATCTAAAGACATCAATGACATTGAAGTCGTATAATTTGATGTGTCTAAGCCCAATATCACCTTTTTACTCATTTAACATAAGTCCTTCTTGCTCCACATACTTCCCTAATATTCCATTGACAAAGTTTGGCGTTTCATCCGAACCGTATATTTTAGCTAATTCAATAGCTTCATTAATGGATACTCTATATGGAATATCTTTCATATAAATAATCTCCGAAAAAGCCAAACGTAAAATTGCTAAATCAACATTTGCAATACGGTTTAACTTCCAACTAGTGGAGTATTCTTCAATAATGCTATCAATTGCCTCAAGGTTGAGAATGGCTTCATTTAAAACTTTATGGATATACTCCTTTTGTTGTTCTTCAATACTTCCCTCAAACAAATGATGTTCTACCCTTTGAATATTGAAATCGTTATTTATATGCATTTCAAACAATACCTTCATGGTAAGTTCTCTCGCTAATTTTCTGCTCATAATTTTCCTCCTCGTATAATATGTAGTATATGGAAATATTATATATGATATATTGTTATATGTAACTAGAAAATTTAAACTACATAGCTACAAGATTTTTTATATATTATACCCATTTAACCTAAACTAACCCTCTAATATTAGAGGGTTAAAAGGATTTATTATTTAGATGGTTGTTCTGGCTCTTTAACTTCTGCCGTTTCCTTCGGGAAGCTTACGCCTTGCACATGGATATTTACCTCATTGACAGATATGCCAATCATAGTTTCGATGGTCTTCTTTACATTTTCTTGAATCTCCCAAGCCACATCGGGGATTTTTGTTCCATACTCAACAATAATATATAAATCAATGGCAGCAACCTTTTCTTTCACTTCAACTTTTACACCTTTAGAAAGACTTTTCTTTCCTAAGATTTCTGCGATTCCCCCAACGAATCCAGCGCTCATTCCAGCTACGCCTTTGACCTCCGTAGCAGCCAATCCAGCAATAGTAGCAACAACATCATCCACTATTTTAACTTCCCCGTATTCAAGGTTCTCAATTGTATCCATTATATCAACTCCTAAATATCTTTTTTATAAACTTATTATACCAAATCAATGCTCTGTTTACAAACAGTTCTATTTCTTGCCCATGATAATAATTTGATCCATTGGAATATTTGTTTCTCTTTTTACGATATCCACAATTTTTGCAACATCATTTGCCTCCAGTTGGTCGCTGCTCACAACGATATTAATGGACTGATCACTTAAATATACAATAGCATCATTAAAACCTTTCGCCATGATCATATTCTCTATAAAGACTTCTTTTTCTGTATTAGAAATCAAGTTTAACTTCATATTCGTTGCACTGTCTTTTATTTCTTTACTTGTATTCTGCGTTGTTATAATGTCATCTAAGCTGCTGATCATCTCACTTCTTTTCTTATCTCTAGTGAGCTTTCCTTCAATAAAATATGCACTGCTCTTCATTAAGCTTTTGCTGGTTACAGTTTCAGTGATATCTATATTCGTGTCCTTGACCAGGTCCTCTAGCTTATTATTTTCTGTACTATCAACAACAGTTTTGCTGAGTTCCTCTTCGGTCATAGTATGCTGTTCCACCAAATGTACATCTTTTTCTTCTTCCCCTACGCTAACAATTTCTCCATCACTATTAAAAACTGCCTCTCCATCTAAAGTGTCATACAGTAGCCCGTATTCCTCCATCATTGACAACTCATATCGTTCAAGTTCACTTGATGTTTCAAGAAGAGCATTTTGATTTAGACTATAATTTGCATAACTGATGACACCTAGCATCAATACTAAGGAAAAGATTATAAAGTTCTTTCTTGCTGTAATTGAAAGTTTCAATTGAATTCCCCCCTAAATTTATTTGCTGACTCTCTACTAAAATATCCATCAACTAATCTCTACTGTAGACCTGTACTTTGTTTGCAGAAACCTGAAGAACTGTTTTGACTGCATCGTACAACCTCATCTTTACTTCTGGATCTTCGGCACCTTCTGCTACAACGATTACACCTCTTACCTGCGGTTTTATTTCTTTTAGAACCATGGGGTTATTCCCACTGGTTCCGCCTACTGTAACGATATTTTCTGTAATGTTCTGCGATGTAACAGTTCTAACACCACCATTTGCATCTTTTTCTTCCGTAGTGTCCTTGCTTTCAACCGTATTTAAGGCCGGAACAATCTCTGCTCCCAGCTCAAAGGTAACCATAACTTCTACTTTACCAGAGCCCTTTATTTTCTCTAATATCTCTTTCAGTCTTGCTTCAATTATTTCTTCCTCTGTTTTTAAAAAAGTATCTTCCTGTACTAGGGTATCCCCTAATGTTTCTTTAATATTATTTTTGTAACTAGAATCCTTTGCTAAAAATTCACTTGAAAATATTAGAGCAATTACCGCAACTGCCAGAACTACCATAATATTGGCAACATATTTCTTGGAGATTAGTTCCTTTAAAAACTTCTTAATTTCATCCATATCCATAAAACATCCCCCTTACTTAATTATTATTCTTCAGTGTATAAATATTGATATTTTCCTTCGATACATTTAAAAAATTTTCCAGTTCCTTTTTTAAGGCATCTTCCTCACTACTAATCAATATGCTATTTGCTTTTACAGTATTATTAATTTTATCTCCTAAGGATACATTTATTTTCACTGGCTTAATCTTTGACTCTAGTTCTACATTGTCTTTCTGATTTTCTGTCAGTGTGATATCCAAACTGCTGACGCTACCGAAGTTGGCACTATTGATATCCTCTACAATATTTACAAGGACATCCTTCACTAAATAATCCGTATTTTTTTCTAGGCGAGTAGTCACCTGCTCTACTATCTTTTTCTTATATAAACTGATGACCATTTCTTCATTGCTATATTGAATGTTATTGATTACATTTTTAGCCGTTTCTGCCTCAATCTGATTCAAGCTTTTCAGTATGCTTTCCTCAAAATCAATTTCTCCAGCAATAAATTTCGTCAATGGGTTCAATATGATAATCATTAACAAAAAACCGACCACTACATTGATATACCTTTTATTGTTTGAATTTGGTATTAATATTTCTACAAAGGTTATAAAAATAATCACTGAAACTATGGTAATGGTCCATTGTCTGACAAAATCCATTCTATCACCTCATCATCACTGTAATATTTCCTGCACCAACTATGATTGCAATGGTAATAAAGAACATAATTGCTACCGATGAAACTGTGGCAAATATCAAAGTTAAAGAACTACTCATCTGGTTCAAACAATCCGCCAATTCATTCTGTGCAATGGGTTCTACGATGGCAGCACATATCTTATACATGGCTATTAATGCTACGATTTTTACCATAGGTATGAGGCAAATTATGAAAATCGAAACAAGGCCGATGACACCAATGCCATTTTTCAAAAGAAGAGAATAGCCCATTACTGTATCCATTGCATCCGATAGAAACCCTCCTACGATCGGAATAAAGCTGCCAATTGCATATTTCGCTGTTCTCATAGTGATTCCATCTACCGTTGAAGCTGCAATCCCTTGGATCGATATGATGCCTATGAATGCTGTCAGTGCAAAACCAAGGATGACCACTGATACCTGTTTAAATAGATTCGCCAGCTTTGTTACTTGAACTCTGGATGATAAATTATTGATGATGGATAGAACTGCAGAAAATAATATAAGCGGTAATACGACAGATTTTATGATGGTTCCTATAAAACCGATGGATCCTAATAGAACTGGATGAAAAAATGCAGATGTCGTTAATCCACCGACGGCGATTAATATCCCTAGCAAGATTGGAAGCAAAGCTTGCATAAATAGTACCATTGTATCTACAGTTTCTTTTCCTAAGTTGATCGCAATCATAAAGCTTTTAATCGTGATACTGATGATGACAAGATAACAAACCATATAGGCCAATTTTCCTGTGGCCTCATTCTCAAATGCACTATGGAGATTATTTAGTATGGCATAAATCACAGACAATACGATGATTTGAGATAATATCCTCCAGTTTCCTACAACCTCTTTAAAAAAGTATTTCATTAGTCCATTCAATGCAGCTTCTAAGGATACAATTTCCTCCCCCTTCAGCAGCTTTGTAATGAATGGTTTTATTTCGATTTTAGGAATATATCCATCTAAATCATGGTTCAATTGCTCCAATATTTCTTGTAGCTCCGACATATTAAGCTTGTCTAATTGTTCTGTAAGTAAGCTCTCTTGGGTAACCTTATTAGGGTTTGCCCAGGAGAAATAAGTCAATGAAAGAATAAACAATAGGGTTACAACGATGATGGTTTTTTTGTTTTTCATTTTTTTCACATCCTATGGCACTATATTAATGATGATTTCCATCAGTGAAATTAAGATTGGTACTGCCATTACCATAATCAGTATTTTGCCAGCCAGTTCAATCTTTGATGCAATGACACCTTCCCCAGCATCCTTGCATATTTGAGCGCCAAACTCGGCAATATAGGCAATTCCTACTATTTTAAAAATTGTAGATAGATAGATTGGATCAATCTGAATCTTATTTGAAAGCTGACTGAGCACTTGTAGTACCGATTGAAGTCTAGTTGCTATAAATAGAAATATGATGACACCAACAACGAGACTGATGAACATCCCGATTTCAGGTCTTTCTGTCTTGACCAATACAGATAATATGGCTGCAACTATACCGATAGCAACTATTTGGAATATCTCCATCTCATCACATCCTTAATATAACTGGAACATTGTTTTGACCGTATCAAATAAATTGGTCACTAGATTCACAACCATCGTTAAGACCACTACAACACCTACTAAAGTAATAAAAGTAGCCTGTTCATCTCTACCCGCTTTGATTAATACTTGGTTGAGTACAGTAATTACGATACCAATACCAGCGATCTTAAATATTACGTCAATGTTCATAATCATTTGTCTTACCTCCTAGCATCATGCTTTTTTAAAATAGTACAATTACAATAGATAACCCCAGTAGAAAGCCTAAATTTTTAAATAGTTTTACATTCTTTTTTTCCTCTATTATGGAATTTTCATGCTGCCGTTTTACTTCCTCTTGGATCAATCGAATATGTTTGATTTGATCCTCACTATTGGATAGCCCTAAGTTTTTACCTAATGACAGTAGAATTTCTATATCATTCTTGCTAAAGGATGTATTTTTAATTTCTTTGTTTACAGCAATACTCCATATTTCTTCAAAGGGTTGCCCTTTATTTTCCTTAAGTAGGTTGGATGCTGATAAAAAAATGCAACCAATTTCCTTCTTACTCCGACTTCCCATCTTCTCTAGTAAAACCGGAATTGGTGTTGCTCCATACAATATCTCCGTTTCTATTATCTGCAACGTCGATATTAAATGGCTCAATAGGCCTGTTCTTTCTATATAGGTGTTTGAAAAAATAATTCCTACCAGCGAACTACATGCAATGATTACAATAGAACAGATTATTTTCAGCTCCATGTTATGTAATCCCCCTGTTTTTATTGGTATTTTGGATTAAATAAGTAAGATTTGTTCCATCAACAATACTATCCACGGTTCCAACCCCATTCATATTGGATAGAAATATGATTCTTTCGAATACACCATCTTTAACTAATTTACCTACAACCCTCTTACTCAATATATTTTCCAAGGATCTACTGTGTACCGTTGTAATAAGCTTGATGCCTGCCATGATTGCTTCGTCAATAGCAATCATATCTTCTTCTCTTCCGATCTCATCTGTAGCAATGACCTGTGGAGACATTGCTCGAATTAACATCATAATACCCTCTGCCTTTGGACAGGAATCCAATATATCGGTTCTAGGCCCTAAGTCGTTCTGCGGTACTCCTTGAAAGCAAGCCCCTAGTTCCGATCTTTCATCTACTACTCCAACCTTCAATCCTCTAAAGTTCATATGTGGTACCCCTGTACTAACCATGCGAATCACATCTCTTAACAAGGTGGTTTTTCCACATTGAGGTGGTGACACAATTAATGTATTCATTAATTCTCCTTTTGCATTGATGATATGAGGTAATACGCCGGTAGCGACTCCCAGTTTTTCTCTCGATATTCTAATATTGAGTCCACTATAATTTTTTAATGTTCTTATACCATTATTATCTAGCAGTACTTTCCCAACAATTCCAATTCTGTGACCACCTTGCACCGTGATATACCCTTTCTTTATTTCTTCTTCCACTGAATATATAGAGTAATTCGATGCAAACTGCAGTGTTTTTTCTATATCATCTGTCGTCACATAGTAGCTGTTCATTGGATTCAATGTTAAATTTCCTTTTAGATCTACGAAGTAATCTCTCTGATCCCCAAATACCATTAAAGGATTATCCACCCGCAACCTTATTTCTTCCAATGTTTCTTTAAAGTTCTGTGGTACATTTCTGATAATATTTCTGATATTTGGAGACAGGTACGATTCTAGCTTAGAAATATAAGATATATTTTTTTTATTTCTATCAATTACATTTTTACTATTTTCCACTACATGTCCCTCCTTATATATCATTCATATTGACATGCTCAAATAATTATGCTGATTTTATAAAAATTTTTCCATAAAAAAAATCCAAGGTTTTAGTTCCTTGGATTTTTAGCTTGTACACTTATTTTTTAGTTTTCGTCATCGCAGTGATTGCCATGACAGCAACAATCTTCTTCTTCTAATTCAATTTTTTCATTACATCTTGGACACACTACGTCAATATCATCTTCATAAAGTAAGTCTTCATCTATGTATATTTCTTCATGGCAATTCGGACACTCTACTTCAACAAAGTCAATATCTTCATCGTCTTCGTCATCCTCATCGTCTTCATCCTCATCTTCGTATAAATCTTCCTCGATATTTGTTAAGTCTTCGTCCATTGCTTCAACGTATTCAGCAATTTCATCTACATCTTCATCGATTTCTACGATTGCATCTGCAAAATCTTCTAGGATATCGATAATTTTAACTAGTAATTTACCTTCTTTTGTTGTTTCTTCGATATCTAGACCATCTGCTAATCCTTTTAAATACGCTACTTTTTCATATAAAAATTCCATGGTACTACCTCCTTTTTTTATTTTAACATTTTTATTATTTCCCTATACTCTAGACATATACTCGCCGGTACGAGTATCAATTCTAACTGTGTCTCCTTCGTTAACAAATAGAGGCACATGAATTACTGCACCAGTTTCAACTGTAGCAGTCTTAGTTACATTACTTGCAGTATCACCTTTTACGCCTGGCTCTGTTTCAGTAATCTGTAACTCAACGAAGTTTGGGGGATCTACTTGGAATGGCTTTCCATGATAGAACTTAATTGTAGCATTATCATTCTCTTTTAAGAATTTAATTGCATCCTCAACTTCTTCATAAGTTAAAGGAGTCTGCTCAAAAGTTTCATTATCCATAAAATAATATAGCTCGCCATCACTGTATAGATATTGCATTTCTTTCGTTTCTATATGAGCTTTTGGAAATTTATCACTAGGATTGAACGCTTCTTCCCTAGTTCCACCATTTTTTAGATTCTTATATTTTGTTCTTACAAACGCTGCTCCTTTTCCAGGTTTTACGTGCTGGAAATCTAAGACTACATAAGGCTCTCCATTCATTTCGAATGTTACTCCTTTTCTAAAATCACTTGCTGAAATCATAGTATCCCTCCAAATTTAATTATTATTTGTACTTAGCTTCTCCTAAAATAAAAATTATCATACTAAGTTAATATAAGCCATTTAAAATAGGCTATAAATTTCAAAATATAAGGCCCTGTTAATAAATTCCTATATCATAATACCATATTTTTTTATTTTTGAATAGGTTTATCTGGATTAGAAAGCTAAATATTACAAACAATATCTTTTATGATTTCCTCTAGTGTTCGGTGACTCACCGGTATTTTAATTTCCGAAGTACCTTCATAGTATAAACGCCTATTTTCCAGAATTTCTATTATTTTATCCATGGATTTTCTTTCATCTACCAAAAGGGGGCGAATGACGGCGCTTCTCTTTATATTCGTTAAAATCCAAGATGGTTCCGCTTCTAAATAAATTACTCTACCTATTTGCTTTAGCTTGCTACGATTTTCTTCTGAAATTACAGTACCACCACCAGTAGCTATGACGGACTGTTCTACATCAGAGAGCAAATCTAACGCCTCACTTTCTTTCTGTCTAAAGTAGGCTTCTCCCTTTAGCCGAAAAATTTCACTAATAGACATACTTTCTTTCTTTTCTATGAACAGATCTAAATCAATAAAGTTATAGTCTAATTGATCCGCTAGTAACTTTCCTAAGGTTGTCTTTCCTACTGCCATGAATCCTACTAGAACAATATTCTTTACCATTAATGAGGCTCCCCTTCCATTCGATCTTCTTAAAGTCCAATCGTTCTATAATACCCTATAATATGGGGTGATATAATGCTGATTCGTGGAAGATCATATTCATCTAAGCCATTATCCATCGATTGCGGTAGGGATAGTTTTACATAGATAAATCTTCGTGCTCTTTTATATCTACCCATTGCCTCCATCATTATAACATTTTGTCTGATATCATATTGGATCTTTATTTTATAATGATGATCCTCTAAATAGTCTTCAAAGGGATTATTTTCACTACTACTCAGTTCTTTTATTTGAGGGAGGAGTTCTCTCTTAACATAATCTGCAAATACTGGCGGATTATATCTTTTATCAAATCCTTGGTAAATCAATAAGAGATACTCAACTTTATATCGATATAGATCTATTCGATATTTCTTTATAACTTCCTCAGATAATTGTAGTACCTCTGCTAGTTTTAATTCTACAATTGATTCTGCCAAGTAATTTGCTCGATAGCTATCATTATTCGACATCTGTATCTTGAGTTGATTGGTCATCATATAAAGCAAGGATGTTAAAATGACAAACATCATCAACGCTATAAAAAAAACATGGATACTGATTATACCTTTTGAACCTTTTATTGGATTCTTCATATCACACCTTTTGGTACTTAAACTTTAATCTTATTTTTTTAGAATAATTGCCTTTATTTGTTATGACTTCGAATTCTATTAATTCTCCCTCTACTATTTCAGTAATAATGATCTCTTTTATATTATTATTGAGTACATTATTTTCCCTGTTTTTATTCACTCTAATTTCATTCTTAGGTTTATAAAAGTTGATCATCGTATTCTCTTTATAAGAAAGTGCACCACTTAAATCCACATATAGAATTTTATTGTCCATATTCCTTCCCTCAAATATATTTTTATCTTTATAATAAATAATAGACTCCTGATTGCATTCCATGATTCTTTTCTCTATATATTTTAGAACGATTTGTGCATCGTATTTGAAAGCTAGACGCTCTGTATAGCTTCTGTACGATTGATAAGTAGAATTAAACAAAGTAGACATGCTTACTAAGATTGTAGAAAAAAGCAAAATAGATAATACAAGCTCAATTAAAACGAAGCCTTCCTTGCTTCTTTTTATTTTACGACAAATAATAATCACCTTCTTACGAGGGAATTATAACAGAATATTCCGTTATATTCCTTTACGTTTCTACAGAAATCTCATCGTAGCTCCTTGGCAATTCATTTCTCTTAAAGTGAACGAACCTGATAAGATGATATCGATACTGACTTTTCTTGCTGCTTACTTGGATGTTCACATATTTTAAGTCCGATAGATGTGGTACGTCTTTCATATGAACTTCAATCTTGCAGTCCTCTTCTTCAAATATAATGATTTCATCTACATCCCCTAAGATCAAGTGTTCCTCTCCATTGATATAAATTCGTCCAGATTTAAGTTCCTCAATTTTACTGATGGATAGATCCGTCAATTTTTGATATATATTATCCATCCCCTCCATCTTATAAAACAACCTAGAATATTGTCCAAATATGAAAACAGATCCCAATAATATAAAAAGGGTCAATAGTACTTCAACAAGAGTAAATCCTTTTTTCTTCACGCCTCATCACTTCCTAATAAATATCTGATACCCTTACACTTCCTACTCCAATCAATACTTCAATATCAATCCTTTCCCCTAGGTTGTTTGTTAAAATAAACCTTCCATATTTCGATTCTCCGTCTCTGTTATATGCAATTCTATTTTGAGATCCTCTGTCCACGGAGATCGTTTTATCAAATTTTTCGGAAAGTACAATGATTCCTCCAGTGATGTATTCTCGCACTCGATATCTTTCTTTAAAAACCTCTACACAATATTCTTTCGATTCATTCAGGCTTAATTGTTGGCTTAGTTTCAGTGCTTCTTTAATTTCAAGAGCCGCTGCTTTCAGCTTTGCTCTATGATATAATTTCATCGGATTCACAAAGGCAATAGAGCAAAGAATGGATATCAAGGCTACTACAATGACAATCTCAAACAAGGTAGTTCCCTTCCTATCTTTCACAACCAGAAATCCCTCCTCATTTGCAGTTCAGTAATTTTAGGTAAAAGAAAAGCAAATAAAACTATTGTCATCTCCCCAGAAGTATAGTTCCACTTGCTCTTCTAATTGCTATTTTAATACTGCCATTCATTCAGCTCGTGTAATAAAAATGTAAATTCTGCTCTCGTTATCCAATGGTTCATATTATTTCTACTCTCGGAATAAATCTTTTTTTCATACATCATTTTCTCTGCAATATAGTGCCAATTAAAATTGCTGCCGATTATCCGGCTCATTATAATTTCCACTTCCCTATAAGTAATTGGATTCTGTGGCTTAAAGGTTTCATCAGCGTAACCTTGCACTATATTGTGGTATGTAGCATAGGAAATCGCCTTTTCAGCATATCCAAATTCTGCATAATCTCTAAATTTAGTAACATTTGACGAGTCTTGTGGCGGATACCAATCGTATAACCTGCTAAGCATAGTAACAAATTCTCCCCTTGAAATATGGCGGTCCGGCTTAAATGTTCCATCTGGATAACCATAAATCACTTCTCTTTTGATATAGGTATTGATCTCATTCTTAGCCCAATGTCCTCTGATGTCATGAAAGGTTGGCAGCTGATGATCTACTCTAACAGCATAAATATTTCCTGTTGAACTGATGTTATTAATATTGATATCTGCTACTAAATAGTTTCCTTCCTGCACGGAAGGAATATAGATCCATTTATTATAGTGGTACTTGTATATACCGTATTGTTCACTATTTCCATAAGATTTAAATTTAACCGTAATTTTCTTATTTCTATCAAAAGAGTCTGATGGATTTATAATTTTTAATCCATATACGCCAGAAGCTTGCGTATATCTCCATGAATTCAGATTCAAATAGGATGCAGGTACATTGTCCACCGTTACAATAACATCATTGTAATAAGTGCCGGCCTCAATATCCACCAAAAATTTGTCATCACCGAATATTCCTATGTTTTTCTTACCATCCATCGAAATTTTTTCCGTGTGCGTTTTTACTTTGTTTGTGTCCTGTTGGAGTCTTTTATACGTTTCATTGTAAGATTTCATGAACTCATCCCAATAACCTAATATAAAGGAAGCCCTATAATTTTCAGATTGGAAGCCAAGCCCATATTCATTGGAAATTATGGTGTCTGATTTTTTATGGCTGCTCCAGGAATTGAGTTTTCCCATGGTAACATCCATAATCGCTTCATATTCACCCTTCATTCTACCAATTTCTCCACCATTTTCATAGCCTTGACCATCTGGTGTCTCTACAGTTAATTTATTCGCTTCCCTATAGGCATTGTTATAATAAGCTATGTATCCTCCATCGCTTATCCCGCCCGAGGTACTCTGCCCATACTCAAAGCCTGTTAAAAAAGCATCTCGATATTCACTATGCTCATTGGATAAATGAAACATGACAATAATTTCTTTATGAGAAGGCATGTTTCTCTGATAGTTGTTGCTTAGCCCTTGCAAATAATCTTTTTTACCGTTAAGCTCAGCCAAGCTTCGAGCATATTCATCTCCTGCTTTTAAGCCTTGCTCGTAGGAGTAATCCTTTTCACCTAACTTGGCAACCTGAAATGCAGCTTCAAAAGAAGATTGGTAAGCTTCTTTAAAAAATTCTATAAACTTATTCCGATACTCCAAGGTCTCCTTATTTAGCTCAAAAAGATCTCTAATTTCCCTATCACTGGGAATGTACCGCTCCCAGCTATTTCTACTGCCAGACCGATAAGCCTTATAGCCGTCAATTCTCCCCATGATTATACCAAAATCATTTGCACCGTAAATCGAATTTGCTTCATCTTCCCTAACAGCATCATAGCCTCTCCTATATCCTGCTTCAAAGGCTTCTGTAAAACCATCCATAAAACCTCTAATATACCGGTCACTTCTATTTAAAAGGATAAAATCCTTCTCCCAAGCCTTTTTTCTTTTTGAAAGCTCCTCATATTTCGTATTTGATTTATTTTGAGCATCTAATTTCCCTACACTTTCACCTTCTATCAGCCCTCTGCTGGTTCCATACTGTTCTCCAGTTGCATAATCGTCGCTGCTATCGGCGCCGTATGCCAAAGTGCCAGTTAATAAAATGGTGATCAATACCATTATAGATATGATCCTATGCTTTATCATCTTTACACCTCCTTATCTCTTTTTCAGTACAAGAATTCTTCCGATCGATATTATTTCTCCTTCATTTAAATCGTTTAGCTTCAATATTTCATTTTTATACCGATTGCTTTGATAATATTTCACACTAATTTTTTCAATCGTATCCCCTTGTTCTACTACGTGGAACATATACTGTTCACCACTGATATCGTTCCCCTTTTCATCTATGTTTCGAGTATATACCGCTTCCAGCTGGTCCATTATCAATACACCATAATCTTCTCTTCCACTAGGTATTTCTACGTATAGCTTTTCTAAAGTAAGGGGATAGATTTTCAGATCTTCATGAGGAGGAGCCTCTAAATACCGCCATCCTGTCCAGCCGATGCCCTCTGTAAAAGGAATATAAATTTCCTCACCCATTTGCCCCCTAAAAAGCATACCAATAGTAGCAGGAGAATAATCGTAGGCATAAACCCAAATTCCTAAGGTATTTGGCGGATATTTTAAAATTACATTATTTTTAGAAACATCTACATAGACTCTATTTTCCTCTTCAACAGCAAGAATATTGTATTCCAATCTCAGCGCGTATTTTTTTGATTTGGCTTTCTTAGAGATTGAAACATTTCCTTGCACTAGTTTTTGGGAAGGGATAAGATAAATGTTTTTCGTCTCAAAATCAAGTAAGGTTTCCTCTATATAAGGTTTAACCGTGGATTTTGTATAATCTTGACCATCTCTATTTTCATTTTCAACTTTATTCTCAAAGAAAGGTATCATAGAAATATCTTCGTTGTCCTCATTTAAATTCTTTCTTTCAACATCATCTGTAAATAAAGGCTTAGAAATATTACCATCGATGCCATCTAGGCTATATACCTTGATCGCCATATTTCCATTTAGACTTCCATCAGAATCCATATCGATGGATACGCTTTCTAAGGACAATTTTTGGGGGCTATTTTTCAATGCACGTATAATTTCTATAATTCCAGTATACTCTCCCTTATATGGTAAAGATATATCCATGTTCTTAATTTGAAAGTCTTCCATTTCTTCATATACTGGTCTACTAAAACTCAAATCCTCCGTAAAAACTTCTTGATTCGGGATAATATCATTTAATAAATAAATAATTTCAGATTGATTCAGTGTAGAAAAATATTTCGTATATAGCGTTTCCTTTTCTTTATTTAACCGGTTCCATTCTTCTTGAATACTTTCTTCTCTTCGAATGAAATCATTATTTTCCTCTATTTTGCTTTCATAGTCTAATCGTTGAGCCTTTAAAGTCTCTATGGTCTTGGTCTGTGGCGTGATGATATATCGATATCCTCCTAAAAGAATTAAAAGAATACCTAAAATCCCTAGAAGAAATTTTTCGTTTCTCGTTAATTCTCTGGTTTTAATCTTATTTTTCAATAGTTTTTCCATCATCACTCACACCCTTCATTGTGACATTTAAAGTAAAATCGTAGTAGCCTTCCTTTATGGATATGTGAGAAATAAAGCTATCTTCATAATTGTCGACCGCCATTAATCCACTCTGGAATTTGGCAATAGACAGCTTGTCTTTTGCTAAGCCAGTTATGTTAACCTCTGAGCTATTGATACTTAAAGATGTAAGGTATAAATTTTCTGGAATACTATGATAAATTTTATTGAGGATGTCTTCATCGGATATATCCCTTTTTTCTATAGTTTCATCCAAGGTAGCAGCTTTACCCATAATTTTTTTCAAATTACTAACTTCATTCTCTTTACTTTTGATTTCTTCTATCCGTTTTAATATATTCATATCTTCAGCTGTTTTCTTTAGGTTTTCAACTGCTTTAATCTCCTTCATAATCATTACTTGGTTATATATACCATAGCAAATTAAAAAGAAGCATATGGAAATTGATATGGCAATGTATATTATTTTTTTATCAATTTTTAATTCGTTTTTTTCTATATAATGTTGAAAAAAGTTTAAGTCCCCCATAATTACACCTCATCAAAACGTATTAATCCGCCAATGGCATTGGAAAATCTACCTAAATTTCCGTTCCACTTAATCTTATCTAAGGAAGATAGGTTTGTAGTGAGTATATTGAAATAATCTGAAAACAAAGAGCTGATGCCATTTAAATTCGCTAACCCACCTTGTAGCAATATTAAATCGATAGCATTCCCTGTTTCACGGGTTGTATAGTATCGAAATACCATACTACATTTCTCCATCAAATTCATTAATGTTGTCCGGACAATATTTAGAAGTCTATAGTAATCTGTAAACTCCTCTATGTTTGCAGAGATATCCTCTATTTGTCTGATTTGTTTTTCAATGTCTTCTTTGGAGTAATCAAAAACTGCAGATATATTTTCTAATATGGTCTCTACGCCTACATCTATAATTCTAGTAACTTTAATCTTATCCTCTTTCATGATTGTAAGCTTTGTACTGTTGTAGCCGATATCCATCGATGCTATGGTTTTACCCTTGGTTTCATAGGTGTCATTGATCTTGGTATTCATCTTTACTAGCTTACAGATGGCATTGCTTTGGAAATCTAAAACTAAGGGGCTCAGCCCAAGATCTTTGATTAATTCTAAATGAGCAACAACGATCTTTTTTGGCACAGCAATCAAAAGAATTTCCATTTTTTCTATGCCATCGTCCACTCGATTCCCTATGAGAAGGTGGTTCATTTCATATTCCTCTGGGTCAATCGGAAGAAAGTCCTCTATCTGGAAGCTGATAATGGCAGCAATTTCGTTTTCATTAACCTTTGGAATGATGATTTCTCTTGTGATAATCTGTGAGCTGTTTATAATCACATGGGTACTGTCTGTAGAAAATCGGTTTTCTTTTAAAGCCTTATTCATTAAAGTCGTTACCATGCTCTTTTCAAATAATACACCATCCCTATAAAAATGCGGTTCTAGAGGGAGGGTAATCGCATTCAATACTTGAATATTATTTTTGCTGTACTTTCCTTCTATAATCTTTATATCCTTGGATCCGAAATCTATAGACAGGATCTTTCTTGGTATTGAAATTAATTTCATAAAATTGTCCCCTTCATCTTTAAAAATAGTTTCCTTACAGATCGTTTTCTTATTTCCTCCCTCTTCAGTTCTTTCATTATATGTTTTTAGAGATATCGTTCCTTGGTTTGAAGTAGCATCTCTCTTTATGAGATTGGAATACAAATTGATAAGGCTTTCCGAATGTACTGCTATTTTTATTTCAGATAAGCCACTACGATCTTCCTGCATTTCATGAGCAAGCGCTTTCCCTACAGTTTCCCTACCTGTTCTACATTTTCTTTTGCGAGGACTACAATATGATTCTCTTCTTTTTTACGAGTACCTCTTTTACAGTGCCCTAATAAAAATTGTTGAGATACCACTGTACAAGCTGGTTTCCCCAGAATACTACCATAAAAAAACTAAATATGATAAACGGTCCGAAAGGAATAGGATCCTTTCTTCCCTTTATTTTCGTAATCAATAAAAAAACAGAAATAATTGCACCGACTACGAAGGACAGAAATATTGTTAGAAATATGTCTTTAATCCCAAGAATAAATCCCAAAGAAGATATCAGCGTTACATCGCCTTCTCCCATACCACCCTTCGATAGGAAAATAATAAGCACAAAGAATAGTCCACTGAGTATCAGCCCACCTATACTTTGAACAATGTTGAAAGGCTCCATCCACAGCACATAGGCAGCAATTTTATAAAGGATACTTAAAATAAAAATACATAGAATTAGAACATCTGGTATAATCATATGCTTTAAATCAATCAATGCAACTACCATGAGAATAGAAAATAAAATACAGTAAAAGAAAAATTCTAAGGTAAAGTCAAATTTTATATAGATCAAAAGGTAAAGAACTCCATTGAATAGCTCTATAATTGGATATTGCGAGGAAAATTTCTCCCCGCAATATCTACATTTTCCTTTTTGAACCATATAACTAAGTACCGGTACTAAATCGTACCATTTTAAATTCGTACCACAACTAAAACAATGGGAAGAGGGAAAAACAATACTTTCCTCCCGTGGTATTCTGTAGATACATACGTTTAAAAAAGAACCGATTAAAAGTCCATAAAGGAAAATAACTGTTTTCATTGGATTGACTCCTTTGTATTAAATAAAACTTAAAAGTTCATATATAGTTTTAAGGTGTAACTGGTTTAACTTCTCCATTCTCTATTTTCATTTCACCAGGCTCTACTTTAATATCTCCATTTGTTATAGTTACTGTAAACTCGGTATTCGGTGCATCCTCACCAGCTGCATCGAAACTTGCTTTGGGCATCTCTCCATCAAACCTCTTTGCAAATTCAGTCATATCAATCGAAGTTGCACTTGGATTATCTGCTAAATACATCACTGCCACAGACTTAATAATTCGTACATTGGCATTATGTGCTGCTACGGCTGCAGTCTTTCTTGATGAACTAAATTTCGGTATGGCAATGGTTGCTAAGATACCTAGAATTGCAATTACCACCACAAGCTCTACCAAGGTAAATCCTTTTCTTTTCTTTTTTTTCTTCATTACATCGAACATATTTGTTCCCCTTTCTTTTTGTGTTTTAGGTTATTAAAAAATAATAGCATTGAATCTGCTTATTATTGATTACGAAATTATGTAGCCATAAAATTTATAGACCCAATCTTTCAATTGAAACATTTATAATAAAAAAACTGCATAAATAATAAAGATATTATCTATGCAGCTGAACGATCGTAATTATCTTTGAGATAACCGTAGACTCAAGCTTTGCGTCCCTAGGTTTGCCCATTTATTGTATTGTATTGACCATGTCGAATAGAGGTAGCACCATGGCAATAACGATGAATCCAATGAGGAGCGCCATGACAACGATCAAGATTGGCTCCATCAAGGTAGTCATTCTCTGTAGTGCCGTTTCTACTTCTTCATCATAAAAGTCTGCTGTCTTATTTAAGATATCGTCCAAAGTTCCAGATTCCTCCCCTATTTTTATCATAGAATCCACCATTGGAGGAAATACCTTCATATCATGAATGGCTTTTGATAATGGAATTCCTTTCCGTACATTTTCAGAAGCTACAGTCAATTTGTCCAACACTACGGTATTGCCTACGACTCTGCTTACCACATCCATGGCTTGAAGAAGAGGAATACCACTATCCATTAAAGTGGATAAAGTTCGAGTAAACCTTGAAGTAATGATTTTGATATTCGTATTTTTCACTATAGGCACTGTAATCTTTAGGGTATCAAAAAAACGCCTACCTTCAGCGGACTTCATAAACATCATCGAGCCCACAGTAATTATTATACTAAAAAAAATAAATATATACCAGTATTTTGTCATCCAATTGCTTATATTTAACAATAATAATGTAAGCTGTGGTAAAGCCTGTCCACTGGCCTCGAACATACCCACAAAAGTTGGCATAACACCTACCAACATAAATATAACGACGGCGACTGTAACAACGGATAGTACAGCAGGATACATAAATGCAGATTTTATTTTATTTTCCAGTTTATTTTCCTTTTCAAAGTGTATGGCCATTCGCTCCATTATGGTGTCTAAATTACCGCTGACCTCTCCCGCTTCCACCATATTGATAAGAAGAGGCGGAAAGACCTTGGTGTGTTTCTTCATACTCTCTGATAAGGCAAACCCCTTTTGAACGTTTTCACCCAAGGTTTCCAAGGCTTTTATAAGGCTTTTATTTTCCGTTTGTTTCTCTAGTATCTCCATACATTTTACGATACCAATGCCTGCATTGAGCATCGTATAGAACTGCCTACAGAACACGGCGAGATCTTTTTTCCCTACCTTTGCCGAAAATATATGGACCTCTGTCACAGTGCCAGAATCCTTCTCTATGGAAATGGGTAAGTAATTGTTTCCTTTCAGCATTGCAAGTACATCGGCTTCGTCGTTCCCTTCAAAAAACCCCTCGATGCTTTCGCCTCGTTGAGAAATGGCTTTATATTTGTAAATCATAGATTCACATCCTAAATAATATACTTTCTAATATTTTCTTGGTTGATAGCCTGCATTAATGCAGTGTCTTTCGTTATAATTCCTTTCTTATAAAGCTCCAATAGAGATGCGTCCATTGTCTGCATTTGAAATTTTGCTCCAGTTTGTATCGCTGTATCAATCTGGTGGTTCTTATCCTCTCTTATGAGGTTCCTGATGGCTGGTGTGGCTACCATCACTTCAAAAGCCGCTACCCTTCCAGATGAATCTACCTTTGGAAGTAACTGCTGAGATATGATGGCTTGAATTGCAGATGAAAATTGTATTCGAACCTGCTGCTGCTGATGTGGCGGAAACACATCAATGATCCGATCCACTGTTTTTGCAGCGCCATTGGTGTGTAAAGTAGATAGTACAAGATGACCTGTTTCTGCGGCGGTCAGTGCTATGGATATGGTTTCTAAGTCTCTCATCTCTCCTACTAAAATAACATCTGGATCCTGTCTTAACGCTGCCCTAAGCCCTGTAGCAAAAGACCTTGAGTCTGTTCCGATCTCCCTTTGATTTACGATACTTTTATGATGTTTATGTAAATACTCTATGGGATCTTCTAAAGTTAATATATGACATTCTCTTTCGTGATTGATTTGATTGATCATAGAGGCTAAAGTTGTAGATTTTCCACTGCCAGTAGGGCCCGTAACTAGAATCAGTCCTCTCGGCAGCCTTGCAAGCTCTTTTGCGACAGCAGGAAGTCCAATTGCCTCTGCACTGGGTATTTCTAATGGAATTATTCTCAGTGCCATGCCATAGGATCCTCTTTGTTTATAAGCATTCACCCTATATCGTCCTGCTCCCGGACTTGAAAAAGAGGTGTCAATTTCTCCATTTTGTTCCAAAACCTCTACCTGCTTTTCACTTAAAGTAGCGTACACCAAATTCTTAGTGTCATTTGGACTTAATTTGCTTTCTCCAAGGTTTTCAAGTTTCCCATTGATCCTTACAACTGGAGGTAATCCCACTGTGATATGAATATCTGATGCTTTGATTATGGTGGCTTTATTTACCAATTCAATTATATTCATTCTATTTCTCCTATTCTAATGTGAATCCCACTCTCACGACTTCTTCATAAGAAGTTTCACCATTGATGGCTAATCTCGAAGCTGATTCTAATAAGGAGTGCATCCCTTCTGTCACAGCCTGTTTCCTAATTTCATCTATACTAGCTCTTCTATCTATTAATTGTCTTATATTTTTGCTGATTGGCATTATTTCGTGCACTGCTTTTCTACCTTTATACCCATTATTACAGAAATTACAACCAACTGCTTTACTTAATTGCAATTTTTCATGCTCTGGTACGCCTAAAATTTTCTTTTCCAAAGATTGTCCTTCATATATTTGCTTGCACTTGGGGCAGAGAAGTTTGACTAACCTTTGTGATATGACACCAATCAATGCTGATGATACCAGATAAGAATTTATGCCCATATCAATTAGTCGAGATACGGTGGATGGGCTATCGTTGGTATGCAATGTGGATAGAACTAGATGCCCTGTAATTGCTGCTCGGATGGATATTTCAGCAGTTTCACTATCTCTTATTTCTCCAACCATGACGATGTCTGGATCCTGTCTGAGGACAGATCTCAATCCTGAGGCAAATGTTAATCCAGCCTTTATATTCACCTGCATCTGATTAATGCCCTTCAATTTATATTCCACTGGATCCTCTATGGTAACCACATTTTTTTCAATTTGATTTAGTTCTTGAAGTATCGTATATAAAGTGGTAGTTTTTCCACTACCAGTTGGTCCTGTAACCAGTACCATACCGTATGGCTGGGCCAATATCTGATTGAATAGATTTAAGTCCTTTTGACTAAAACCTAAAGCATCTTTTGTGAATTTAAAGTTGGATCTATCCAGTAGCCTAATTACAATTTTTTCTCCATAAACTGTGGGCAGGGTAGAGATTCTCATATCGATATCTCTTCCATTGATTTTAGTCTCTACTCTTCCATCCTGCGGAATTCGTTTTTCTGCAATGTTCATTTTTCCTATGATTTTAATTCTCGTAACGATACCCGACATACTATTTTTAGCCAAGGTCATAATTTCTCTTAAATCTCCATCAATACGAAACCGCACTCGAATATCCTCAGCATAGGGTTCTATATGTATATCCGATGCCCTTTCCTTAACGGCTTGCTCAATAATAGAGTTTAAAAGTTTTACGATGGGTGCAGTAGTAACTTCTAGCAACTCACTTTCTTCTATGTCGTCCGTATTAATGGGCAGAAAGTTTTCTTCAAATTCTTCTAAAGCCTTTTTAGTAGTCTCGCTACTATAAAATTTATCGATTGCCTTGATCAATTTCTCTTTCGTTGAGATGACTGGCTGAATATCAGATTTAACAAAGAGCTTGACATCATCTAGAGCAAAAATATTCAAAGGGTCCGTCATTGCTACGATTAATATTGTATCTTTTTTGTCTATCGCAATGAGTTCATATCTTCGGACGATGTTTTCCGGTATCAGTGTTGCTACAGTGGGATTTACTTCATACTTGTCTAAATCCACATGAGGTATTCCAAGTTGAAATTCCAAGACCTCAATAATATCGTCTTCTGTAGTGTATTTTTCAGATACAACAATCTCACCTAATTTTTTACCTGTTTTCTTTTGGATATCCAGAGCATTATCCAGTTGGCTTTGAGTTAACTTCCCTGCATATAGTAAGAGCTCTCCCAATTTCAGTTTCTTATCTGCCATCCCATCACCCTCAATTTATTAATCTATAGATTATTCTCTCTTTTTTAGAATATTCCTTTTAGTCTTTGAAAAAGTATGCTGTAAAATATTTCTTTATTACAACCTGTATTTGAGATTGAAACTAAAGGCTCTGTAATACCTTCTTCAATACATGTTTCTCAACTTTTCTTACAAAAGTGGTCCACCAAAATTCCTTGCCAGGTAAAGGTATTACTAAAATAGTAAATAGTTTCATACGGTTTCCACCCAATATATCGGTAAAAAGTTGATCACCGATTACAGCAGTGTTCTCCCTTGTTGTGTTCATTATTTTCATAGCTTTTTTAAAAGCGCCTCTCCTTGGCTTCGATGCTCTATGAATAGCATTCAATTTTAATTCTTCATTAAATGTTACGACCCTATCTTCTGTATTATTGGAAACCAAACATACTTGAAACCCGTGTCTTTGAAGATTCAATAACCAAGCTTTAGTGTCTTCACTAGCATGTCTAATATCCCAAGATACTAGAGTATTATCGATATCAATGATTAATCCTTTTATGTTTTTATTTTTTAGTTCATTTAAGTCTAATTTAAATATGGACTCCACATATAAACTTGGAGTTAACAAACTAATCATATATCCACCTCATCATAATCATATATTTTCTATAAATCAATGTAATCTTACCCTAATTATACCTTATATTATTGCTATTTGCTCTAAAAATAATATAGATAACATAAAATTTCTAACCTAAACTCATAAGCTTTATATCCTATCAATTGAACATTGTATTGTAAATTTAAAATGCTCCAAATAAAAAAAGAACTCAATTAGCCGGAAACTCTAATGAAGTTCTTTTATTATAGTTCTTTATTTCTTTCTTAGGTAATGATTTAAATGCATTTTCCCCGAATCCTTTACAGGAGTAATTTTATTCGATAGCTCATCTGTAGCTTTCTGCATCCCTCTCCTCATCTCTGCCTCACAACTAGGACAGTATTTATGATGAGCAGATAATAATAGGCATCCACAACGAGCACATTGAATATTTAGATATCCATTTGGAATTTCAACCAACCGTCCATCCTTTACAAAATTATTGATTACATGAACTGGAATTTCTAATCTTTGTTCCATTTCATAAGCAGTTGCACCAGGATATTTTCTTAAATACTCTCGAATTTTATCAAATACATCTTCTATAACTTTATAGCATCTTGAACAATAGTCCTGAAGTGAATTCTCATGAATAGGTGTTTTACAGCGCCTACAAGTTTTCAATCCCCTTTTTATCTTCTCCATATACCCTTCACCCCTTCAATAATCAATCTGTTGTTAATATTAAATATCTCTCTATCGAAAATACATAAATAACCTTATATAAAATTCTTTATATTGATTAAAATATAGCCTATGACATAAATATCTTCAGTCTTTTAATTTCAACAAAGTATGGAAGAAACGCATTGTAAGTTATAAGTCTCTACATTAACTATATCATTATAGGAGACACATTAAAATAGTATGAAATTCCCATTCATAAAATATGGTATAAGATCTAAAAAAGGAGCTATCTCAAAATAGAACATTATTCTAGGATGAGATGCTCTTTTATATTAACATTTTATTCATTCAGTTTATATCATTAATTGTCTTTATTCAGAAGGTTCCATATGAAATTTCTAATTGTTACCATGGCTTTTTTATATCCCTTACTCCATATTCTTGCTTCATAGCTACTATTATTTAATTCTTTTCTAGATTCGTCCTCAATAAAATTTAAAAGTGTTTTAATTGTATCGTATAATTTATTTTCAGACATTGTTACCCCTCCTCATGCCATTTATATGCATGGTGATCGCGTATCGAAACAGGTTTTAAGAAATTCTTAATTAAGTATTATTCCGAATCTTCATCGAATAGTCAATACAGCAATACCATTATCCTCTACATATAGTATATATTCATAAAATTTTTACAGAACGACATGATGGATGATGAGAAATAATTGGCTTAATTTATTGAAATTCAAGGAACGAAAATCAGTCTTCAGTATCTAAATTTTACTCAAACAAGGTTAGAAAATAAAATTTTTCTGTAAAATAAACTACATTTAAAGTTGAATGTGGCTACGATATAAAAATTGGTGCCTTAGCTGATAGATTTAAATAAAATATAGATATATGTATACGTAGAAAAACTTCTCTTCATCATAATTAGAATACTATGTATTCCAATTATGAGCAAAGAGAAGTCTATTATTGAAATAAAAAATCAATTCGTTCCATTCAATGCTTTATTCAGCTTTCTGATAGCTCTTTTTTCAATCCTAGAAACGTATGATCTTGAAATACCTAGCATTTGAGCAATTTCACGCTGCGTTTTGGAGCCGCCGTTACATATACCATATCTAAGCTCTATGACAATTCTTTCTCTCGTTTTCAAAACACTAGCCATTTTTGAATAGAGCTTTTTAATCTGCATTTTTAATTCTACTTCCTCTAAGACTTCATCTGCTTCAGTACCTAATATATCTATCAAGGAAATTTCATTGCCCTGTTCATGTTATCTATAGTTTATAAAATAAAAACATCTAAAGTTTTTTTATATCGCCTTCTTTTATTTCTTCAAGTGTAACCCGTTTTTTCTTCTCTCTATGCCAATTAGCATCAATCAACTCTACTACAACCTCTAAAATAAATTCTAAAATATCATCCCACATAATATCCTCCAAATTTCATAATTGGACTTTTATCTATATTCTTTAGAATAAGCAAAATTCCTTCTTCAATGAAAAATAGTAGAGCCTAGACCTATCCTAAGATTTAATTATATTGCAGTTTCTCTGTTTTCGAGTCTATAACAACTTTTTATCCACCCATACTGTATACAGATACAATAATTGCATTAATTTGATACTCTTCTAACGAATAAACATCCCAATAAAAACATTTTTAAAAATTCTAGACACAAGTAACAGCAATCTGTGCTTATAAAAAGAGCCTCTTATAAAGGCTCTTTGCTGTATATTATTCAGTTACACGACTATCTAATATTTCCTTAGATTGATTAAAAGTTTGAAGCAATTGGTTTTCTGGCTGTTCATATGGATTTACCCATCCTTTATTTGCAGCCAATTGAGATAATCCAGTATGTTCACCAAGCGTTTGTGTTAAGTTTGCACTAAACAATTGCTTTAGTTCTGGAGTTGCTGTGGTCAACATTGCATTTAGATATGCATTTGATGCTGCAGTTTTTGCAGCTAAGGCATTATTTGTAATAGTTTGATCAGATAAATTTGTTGCTTTCTGACCCAACATTTCTTTTATAGGTTTCATTTTACTTTACCTCCCCAGTGCCTATGACTTGATTTTCATTAATAAATTGCTGCATACCTTTTATTCTTGCTTCTGATGCCATTATACCCGCTTCTGCTGACTTTTTTAAATCATTGTCTTCAATTAACATATGTGTTGCTTTAGCCATTGCAAGACCTTCATTTTCCATTTTTAACATTCCTGTCAATGTTAGTAGTTCTGATCCAGATAGTTTTCTCACTGCTTTCCCTCCATTACTATTGATTTAAGCAATAATATTATTAGTAATAAAATAGTAATTATTCGCAAAATTTAAATAAATTGTTTTTTCCTCATTTTTAATATTAATGAACATTTATTTCAAGAAACATATTTATACTTTTAGATAGAAAAGATGTTGCTTAATAGAAAATAAGGAAAAAATATTATCGCTTACCTAACGAAAATGAAACAGGGTAGCCTGAGCCCTATCCAAACATCTTCACTTAACTCTGCTTCTGTTTTTCTGCCTTGGGATCTGAGATAACCTCATATCCACCCATACTGGCTACGGATATAATTATTGCATTAATTATAGTAAGTAATAACACTCCCTTCTCCTTAGACATTAACCCTTCTCCTACTGCCTCATACTTTCTGTTGTGAATATTATTATGATGCCTATTACATACACACATTAGATTGCTATATCCATAACTTGATGAATGAAATGTCTTATCAAAGATTCGCTCAATAATATTTACAATAGCTTGTTGTACTGCTCTGTCCTTTACTGTAGCGATTCCTAGTAATTTTACACCACCATCTGGCTTTTGGATTTCTACTCTCCTTACTAGACTGGGTTCATATCCGTTGGTTTTCAGTTTATCATGAAGATACTCAATATTTAGTTCGAAATTTAAATGAAAGTAGAAACAGCTTCCCCATCTATTCCAGGGGCTCCATTATTTTTCTTTACATATTTAAATGTAAGTTCTAGATTTTCTTTTCGATATATTTTATCGATAAGGCTGTACCATTTCCTCAAGATTTTCCCTCCTTTGTTGCTGCATCTTCTATTATTCTTGTTCAAGCTATACGTTTTTCATTAGAATTTCTTAACGTTTCTAGCTCCATAGCAATCTTATCCCCAGTTTTTCTAATTACTTCATATCTATGTCGTCGAGATAGCTTGCAAGTTGTTTCATGCCAGATATTCGTACCTTCCAGCATTTCAGCCTTCATTTAACACCTTTTCCCTTACTTAAAATCCTTTCCAATACACTTTGAAATCTCTTTCGCCCTTGGCACCAGACATAAGCTTTTGAACTATGCCAGCCACATCAACTGTGTGATGTGTCACCTGAGTTTTATCCTCCATAGGATTACTCCCTTTCATTGGCTCAGATTTTATCACTACTATGGCTTCATCTGCATACTGCACTCTAGTTTAATTCCTTGCTTTCGCTTGTGAACTTAACCTACAGCATCGAGTACAGCACTTCCAAGGTTAAGTTGCTCCGCCTATTACTAAAACGACCATCTAAACACATGTAGCTAAGCTAATATTGGGACGTCCCTGCTTTTTGGAAGGTTATCCACTACACATGCCAACACTGGTTCACTTTCGTTTCGTTCCAGCAACCGCCATCAGTTTCCTTCAGACCCTTTCGTCGCCGAAAACGCCCTTACTTACAGCTTGTCTTCCCATTAGCCAGGTGACAGGTTTTCTCTCAAACCATCGGCTCGGCAACATGCCTCGCAAACAAAAAAGAGCCTATTGGCTCTAACTCACAAATGTTGTATTTTTAACTTTCCATTTTTCTAACGCTATTCCAACCCAAAAACCATAAATACCTACAGTGATAACAATTAATAATAGCCATTTAATCCAATTACCAAACAATCCAATAGCTGTACCATTAAACTTTAATCTTCTTCCTTCAATTACAGTATGATTAATTTTCCAACCATAAACCATGCATAACGCCCAAGGATAACAAATTCCTGCAGTGAAAAATGTTATTAATCCTCCTAATATAGACCAACCCATTAATTGCGCCAAACCACCGTCAAAATAGGAATTTCCACTTTGATTAGTAACATTAATATTTATTGACATATAAATCACCTCCTTATACATGGTAAATTCAGTAAAAGGGACTAAAGTCCTACAACAAAATATCGAAAGTTTCGACAATGTTATTGCTCGGTTTTTCTATTACGATCAATGTAGATATCTAATGCTTTAATTCCTCTACGTGCAAGTTTTATAAATAGCACCATGCTATAAATACCTAGCCCTATTAAAGCCAGATTTATAAACATTAGCCCTAGAGCAAATCCTTGTGCTCTCATAGTTTAGCCCTCCTTTATTAATCTTTTCTATATTAATTTCTTCACAGAAGGCTAAAATCCTACATTAATTATTCGTCAAATTCCGACAATGAACAATAAGCTATCTTGCTGGTTGTGAAATAGGTCACTTCTGGCACCTACCAAACATACAAAATACCCATTCCCTGTCCAACTACTCCATTCACATCTAAAGCATTTATGAGATTGTATAACTTTCTGTCTCCTAAGTTCTGCTAGTCTTTCTTTTTCATCTAGTTCGTCAAAATAGCTTTTCTTTATATTCACCACCCCAATAAAATTATTTTTAGGACGAGAAAAAACCTTTGCAGTTACGCAAAGGTTTTTTCTCAGATAATGGGGAGTTTTTCTCAAAATGAATAAGTTTTTGTACTTTTATGATATCATCCTATGCCCATTTAATTGTTATGTATGTGTTAGATTTTCGTTAACTTATGATTTACAAAAACCCCGTCAAGGTGACGAGGTCTTAAAAGGGGGGAAAATTAGTTGTTAAGCTTTTATAATACAAGTATACCCTGCTATTCTTACAATCAGGTTACCGTTTCATGTCTTTTTCATTACATTTTTTTACCAATAAAAAACCCCTTCGGTTTATAGAAGAGGTTTTAGATTTATATAATTTTCCTTAGTACCATATTAACACATTAACCTTAGTATAAAATAGCATCTTTTTTGCACTACTTTAGCATCTGTTTTAAACCATCCATACCAAATTAAGTAGATGCTAAGTTGATTAACCATTTGATTTATCCATCTTCTTGGTATTCCTAAACCACAATGTAACTCCTCTTGAATTTCTTCATATGTTTTTGCTTCGAAATTTGAATTGTCAATACTAAACTAAGCAAATCTTTTTAAGGGTATTTCTCTTAAATTATACAGGTGTTAGATAGCCTAATGTTGAATGAATTCTTATGTTATTATACGCATTCATGTAATCATCTAACTTAATATTAAGGTTTTCTAACGATTTAAAAATATGTCCATATAGCAAACTCTGTTTTGAATACTTTGAAGGTCGCTTCTGCTGCCACATTGTCATATGGACATGCTTTTTGATTCAAGGATCTCTGAATGTTAAAAGTCTCTATCAGGCCATTAATAACGTTGTTTTTAAATTCATTGCCTCGATTAGTATGAAGTATGGATATATTGTTGAAATTTTCATTCATTTTAGCGAAGGTTCCGTAAACGAGCATTGCATCCTTTTTAGGACCAGGGCTATACCCGATAATTTCTCTATTAAATAAGTCTATTAAAATGCAGACATAATCCCACTTTCCAGCAACTCTAACATAAGTCAAATCATTTACAACCACTTTTAATCGGTCTCTATTTGAAAACTTACGATTTACTTCAGGTGGTAATATCTTCGTTAGAATACCTTTCGAAAGGCTTGTATTGTTCAATTGTATATCTTGAAACCAGACTATCTTTGCGCATGATTCTTCCTATATCTACATCTAGAGGCAATCTCACCTTTATCTTCAAGTTTTTTCGATTTTCTTTGAATATCCTAATAACATTATCAACAAGTGGATCCTCTATATTTTAGATCTTAGACTTATAGTAGTATGTACTTCTTGATATGCTTCGGACGCTACACATTACCGATATTGAGTATTTGTCATCTTTTGTTTTTATATCTACAATATTACATCACGATCTCCTTTGGCTACCAAATCCTCGATGATCTTCCAAGCTACGTTATGCATATCATCAAGAACTTTTTGAATCTCTTCTTCTGTCATAGGTGGCGGAGCCACCACTTCAACTATTGCATTTCTAAATTTATATGTTTCAGATATAATCCTGTCCCCATCTTTCACTTGCTTAATTAAGTAATCTTTATTTACTTCCTGATTTACATCTTTATCCATATCGCCACCTCCGTACTCTAATGTTATGAAAATACCGGTTTGTACTATTACATTCTAATTTTCTTTTACAAGTATTTTCTCTTTCTATAATATAAGTACAGACTTTGTCAAGCCAAATAACTGGGAAAGTAAAACAATATGCACCGATATATGTCAACTTATATATAACGGTAATCAATTTGTACCGAATAAATCTACTGATGAAATACACGGCCTAGATAATGAAAGCATCCATTGCCAAATTAACAAAATGAATCAGAACATATATCAAATTACACAAGATACAAAGATTCTCAGATACGCGCTATCTTTTTAGGTATTTCAGAACCAAATGGATGCTATTACTGTTTACGATCCAAGGTTAACCGATAACCCTTTCAGGCTTCAGATTCTAACGTCTGTAAGCCTTATGCTGGTATTTTTTCCGAGAGAAGATTTTCGATTTCTTCAGATGTTTCTTTGTTCTTCAAAAGATCAAATATCAGCGAAGAAAATGCTTTGATATCTGTAATTTCTTTTAGTACTTCAAATCTTCTCATAGCTTTCATCTCCTAGTTTTTATTTATTTTCCTTGATATTAAGAACCTATCTTTATTAACCTGTTGGACCCCACATATAAATTCATATTCTTCAAATGTCATTTTACGCTTATCATTTAAAGCCAAATTAAACTTTATAAGTGGTATTTGAGTTTTCTCAGATATAAAAGTTTGCGAAACATCAACTTCATCTACAAAGGCTTTTATCTTCATACCTACACACATTCCCTCGCTCCTTTCTTTTTATATTATAATCTCGATATTGATGATAGTTTTTAATATATATACGGGGGAATGTAAAATATGACATATGAAGAGCTATTAAAAGAGACTAATTCTTCCGGATTAATAGTAAAAGAAAAACCCCTAAGGGGTTACAATGGAAGAATCAAAGGGAATAGAATTGCGATAAAAAAGGATTTGACTAATTCAGCCAAGTTAAGTACATTATCAGAAGAGGTTGTCCACCACTTCACCACTGTAGGCAATATATTGGATCAGTCTAAGATAGGAAATAAAAATTAAAGGCCCGTAGATGGGCCATAGATAAGTTAATTAAAGTGGAACAATTTATAGATGCTTATAAAGTTGGAGTTAGCAATCGGCATGAATCGGCAGAATTTTTAGACGTTACAGAAGAATTCGTTGACATGGCTATAGAGCACTTTAAAGGAATATATGGATCTGTCATTCTATAGGTAATTACATAATTTACTTTGAGCCATTAATTGTAATGGAAAAGTTTTAATAAAATGTTATAATAAATAAAGAGCTTTAACTGAGGGGTGAAAAGTTTGGATAACGAAAAGCTATTTGAATTGATGGAAAAGATGTATAGTGACTTTAGTAAGAAATTTGACAAGATTGATGAAAGATTTGAGAAGATGGATGAGCGATTTGAAAGATTAGAAGTTGGACAAGCTAAATTAGAAGTTGGTCAAGCAAACTTGGAAAGCAAAGTTTCTTCTATCGAAAATACTGTAACTAGGATTGAACATGACCATGGTAGAAAGCTAGACGCTCTGTTCGATGGATATAAACAAAATACTGATAGGCTAGACCGAATAGAAGATAAGGTAGATAAAATCGAAGAAAAGGTACAATCTCAAGAAGTAGAAATTCGTGTACTGAAGAATGTGAAGTAATGGTTCAAGTTCATATATGTAGGTATTTTGAGCCTGTAAAATATTTTGTGTTTAAATAAAAATAAAGCCCTTCTCTGACTGATTTGTTAGCCAGAAAAGGGTGTTTTTTATTTCAGTATAGATTATTTTATTTTTGCCACAAGGAGAACCATTCTACAGGACCATCTTTATCCTCATGAACAAATGTTAATTCATAACTACCTAGTTTATATCTTGTCGTCCAATTATCCATGTACAGTTCACTTTGTTCGTTATCTTTTGCCGATATGACTTCGTCTGCAGTTCCTAGAACTTTTTCAATTTCTTTCGTAGTCATTCCTAATTTAATACCAAATACCTCGGCATTTTTATCGAAGAATAATATACTTACTACTTTTCCAGTTTCATCATAACCATTTGTAAGAAACATAATATCATCGTATGATAAGTAGAATCCCCCTAGAAAATAATCCGATTCATCTGGTTCTCCCATTTTCCCAATTATGTCAGTACCTTTATCCCCTATTCCAAATTCAATGCCGTCTATTTTTCCTTCATATGCAGATTTTAATAACTTCTCTTTTGGCTGCCCTTCAGTTACTACCTCACTGTTATCAGATCCATCAGTATTATCCTCTTTATCCTCTGCTTTATTATCTGTCTCATTATTTTCTTCCTGCTCATTTTCCTTAGGAGCCTCGATATTTGTACCCTTATCCCCTGCTCCATTGTTCGATACTTCTTTGCCTTTACATGCTGAAAAGCTTACTAAAACACCTACTACCATTAATAATACAACTATTTTCTTCATTTGTTTCAGCTCCTTTGCTATTTTATACATTAGTTGTTATATATTTGAACTAACGCCTAGTTATCATTGTATCAATTATATTATGGTTTTGGTAGTGTTTAAGTAAATATTTTACAAATTAATTTTTCTTTCCACAAGTTTTGATAAACTTTCTAACAATACGGAATGATGTTTTCGTCGATATTTTAATTGATAGTTTAGCACGTATATGAAATTTATTTAAATAAAATTTGGCTATAAATTTTACCATGAAAATGGAATGTTCTAAACTTTTTTAATATATTCTATTTAGAACTTTAATATTTTATTTCAATTTCAGTTTTACTCTCAACTTCTGTGGTAGATTCTATTTTATTAATTATGCGAATAAACATATTAATCAATTCCAACTCCAACTATAATCCTTATGTTTTCTATCTAGCTTCAAGTGTTTAATAAATATTTTATTTCCATATCTAATTTTAACATTTATTTTTAAAATTCTGTGTCGCATCATGTCAAATTTTATTTTTCAAAAATATATTTATAAAACTAAATAATCATAAGCCATTATAAAGATTAACATAAATACTTTTTTATTTTTGCAAAACAGAATAATATATTTAGGTGGTGATTGAAATGGAAAAAGTATCAATCTATCTAAGAAAATCCAGAGCTGACATAGAAGCTGAATCTCGTGGTGAAGGTGAAACTCTTGCCAAGCACCGCAGTACCCTTCTAAAAGTAGCTAAGGAAAAGAAGCTTAGTATCGTTAAAATATATGAAGAAATAGTATCTGGAGAAAGCTTAATGCATCGACCTGAAATGCTGGAGCTTTTAAAGAACGTGGAGTCTAAAAAATATGATGCTGTTTTGGTTATGGATGTGGATCGTCTTGGCAGAGGTAACATGCAGGAGCAAGGTCTTATTCTAGAAACTTTTAAAAAGTCTTGCACTAAGATTATTACTCCTAGGAAGATATACAACTTAGATGATGAATTTGACGAAGAGTATAGTGAGTTTGAGGCCTTTATGGCTAGAAAAGAATTGAAGATGATTAATCGGCGTCTACAAAACGGTAGAGTGCGTTCTATTGAAGATGGAAACTATATCAGCCCTAACCCTCCATATGGATATGAAATTGACGAGGGAAAGGACTACAGGACCTTAAAGCCCCATCCAGAGCAAGCAGAAGTCGTCAAAATGATATTTGAATGGTATGTTAGTGGTTTAGGCTCTGGCAAAATCGCAAACAAGCTGAATGACCTCGGATACAAATCCTATACTGGTATCCCATGGCGCAGCTCTTCTGTGTTGAATATGCTTAAGAATCTTGTATATACGGGTAAGGTTGTTTGGGGCCGGAAAGATATTAAGAAATCCACTGAAGTAGGGAAAGTTAAAGATACGGTAACGAGACCTAAGGAAGAATGGATCATAGCAGATGGCAAGCATCCTGCCCTAGTTTCTGAGGAGCTATTTGAAAAGGCACAAGAGATTTTAAATAAAAGGTACCATGTACCCTATCAATTAGAAAATGGTATTACCAACCCTCTTGCTGGATTAATTCGCTGTGAGAACTGTGGCGCCTCTATGGTCCTTAGACCATACCCAGATAAGGATCATCAGGTGATGTGTTATAATAACTGCGGTAATAAATCCTCTAAGCTAAAATATGTTGAAAAGGAAGTTCTAGCTGGATTGGCTGAATGGTGCCTCCAATATAGAGCACAGTGGGATATAGACAATAAAAGCAAACGTAAAAAATCTAAGCTTACCTCTTCTATTCCGGTACTTGAAAAGGCTGTTGAGAACTTACAGAAGGAATTGGTGGAGTTGGAAAATCAAAAGAATAGTTTACATGATTTTTTAGAACGTGGTATCTATGATGTTGATACATATTTGGAAAGATCTCAGAACTTGGCTACCAGGATAGATGCTACTAAAGTGAGTCTATCTAAAGCTAAACTGGTTCTAGGACAGGAAATGCAGCGTGAAAAAGCTCAGATCGATATTATTCCTAGAATAGAAAAAGTGCTGGATGTTTATCCGAAAATAAACGACCCCGCACATAAAAATGAACTTTTAAAAAGTGTTTTAGATTATGCAGCTTATTCTAAAGATAAATCTAAACGAAATGATGACTTCTCTCTTCGTCTATTTCCAAAGCTTCCAAAGCAAACCCTCGACAGTTGATAACCTGTTGAGGGTAATTCATTGCCCTCTTTATCTACTCCTATTGGATCTTGTAGCGATACTTCTGTTTTTATTTTCTTATTGGACCTGATAGTCATTAAAATTTCATTTTCTATACACCGAGCTGCATAAGTTGCAAGCCTTGTTCCTTTAGAGCGGTCAAAGGTTGTAATTCCTTTGATTAATCCAATAGTGCCTATGGAAATTAAATCATCCATATCCCTTCCAATATTGGAATACTTTTTAACAATATGAGCAACTAAACGCAGGTTTCTTTCTACTAAAATGTTTCTGGCTTCCTCATCACCCTGCTCATATCGCTCTAAATACATAGATTCCTCTTCGGCAGTTAGTGGCTGTGGAAAAGACGTTGTACTAGAAATATACGAAACCAAGAACAAAATCGGCTTTAGTGTAAGTAACATACTTATAAATACTGTCCACATATAAATCATCCCCTCCCTAGAAAACGACATCGCTATTTTTAAACAAATAAATATACTACTATTATAAAAACTAAATAGCGGTTCATTTCTAATAATATGTTTGAGAATATATATATGTGCATGTACGCTACATAATTGTATAAGCTTTATGGTTTTATTTATAATCTAAGTCCATCATTCTCTCTACAACTTCTTTAAATATGGGTACTGCAACGCCTCCTCCTGATCTTCCATTTTGAATTAAAACAGTAATGGCGTATTTGGGATGATCGAATGGGTAATAGCCGGTGAACCAAGCGTGGACTACTTCTTTTTTTCGTTCTACAGACTCTGCAGACCCAGTTTTTCCTGCCGTAATAGCAGCAATCTCTTTTGCTTGGTATCCACTTCCCTTTGTCATCACTTTATGCATCCAATCCTGCAATATTTTCACAACCTCTGCATCTATAATTTCTTCTCCCTCTTTCATATTCGTACTTTGCAATATATTATGCTTACCATCCACTACATCCTTTATAAGATATAAGGGTTTTCGTATACCATTATTTGCGATGCATTGTGTAAGTTGATTGACTTGTAATGGTGTTGCTAATATCTCTCCTTGCCCAATGGCAATGTTTGCATAGGAGGGACCCAATAGGTAATCTCCATAGGGTAAATTGCCTTTACTTTCTTCCTTCAAACCAATACCTATTAGATCCCCAAATCCTAAGTTTTTGGCCCTGTTGATGATATTGTCTGCGCCCAAGCTTTCTGCTAGTTGAATAAATACACTGTTGCAGGATTCTGCAAAACCTCTTTCTAATGTAATATCTCCATGTCCACCCCTACGATAAGAAGAGCACTTAATCTCTAGATCTCCAACTTTTTCATAACCTAAGCAATGGAACTCTTTATTTAAAACAGAAGGATCCTTGATAATAGCTTCAATTGCTACGACTATTTTAAATATAGAACCTGGTGGAAAAGCCATCTGGATTGCTTTATTATATAATTCATCACCATCGCTGTTCATATGCTCTGATATATTATTTGGATTGAAATTCGGCCTACTGACCATACCTAGTATCTCTCCAGTTTTTATATCAGAGACCACTATCGCACCATCGCTATCACTCATGACATCTTCTAATATCTTTTGTACGGAATAATCAATGGTTAGTCTCAAATTCCTCTCCTTCATGTAGTCGTTCCCTACAGCATATCCCTCTCCTGGAATGAATCTTTTCAATCCATCTACCGTTGCAATTAAAGAATTCATTGAATTTGCAGAGAGTAATCCATCCATAGCGCCTTCTATGCCATACATTCCTTTTTTATCAACTTGGTTGATATAGCCAATTACGTGAGATAGAATTCCCTCTTCTTCATAACGAATTTTTTTATCTACTATAAATAGACCTCTTGTGTTTATATGCTTTACATCTTCCATATCCAGTCCGTTTTTCAGCGGAAACTCCATAACAGATTTCGAAGATTTTATTCTCTTTGTCAACACTTCATCTTCAATGTCAGTAATTTTTTGTAGATACAATATATTTTTTTCGCTAGGATTAAAATATTGGGGAAAAATTATGACCATTTTTTTTTCTTCTCTATCAGTCAAAGGTATAAAATTTCGATCCAGTATGATTCCTCGCCCACTGTCTATCGGTATATTGATTTGACGCTGTTTCATCGCTTCTTTTTTATAAAAATCATGATTGATTATTTGTATGTAAAATAGCCTTATAGTCAGTCCGATTAAAATAACAAAACATATCATCTTAATTGACGATAATCTGTTTATGTTAACTTGATTGGTTTTATATATTTTCTTCTCAACTCTGGACATAAAAAACCCCCTATACTTTTTAATTATTATTGCCATTTGTATAGGGGTATTATACGATTATCTATTTTCTCTTTTTTCTTCAATGATCGATTTAATTTTAGCTACCATAATATCGATAGCAACTTGGTTATATCCACCTTCTGGAATAATGATATCTGCATATTTTTTATTTGGTTCAACAAATTGCAAATGAGCAGGCCTTACAGTAGTTAAATACTGATCGATTACAGATTCTAACGTTCTTCCACGCTCTCTGATATCTCTTACAATTCTTCGAATAATTCTTACGTCTGCATCTGTATCTACAAAAATCTTAATATCCAATAGCTGCCGTAGCTCACAATCATCTAGGATCATGATTCCCTCTAAAATAATAATATCTTTTGGATGAATTAATTCCTTTTCTTTTTTTCTATTATGCTGCTCAAAGTCATAAATCGGTTTTTCAATTGAGTTATTTTGCAATAATTCTCTGAGATGCTTTTTCAGAAGTTCTGAATCAAAAGCCAAAGGATTATCATAGTTTGTTTTTACTCTCTCCTCATATGTTAAATGACTTTGATCTTTATAATAGGAATCCTGCTGAATAATTGCGATATTCTTTTCTGGTAAACTTTCAAAAATAGAACGTGCCACAGTACTTTTTCCAGAACCAGTTCCGCCAATGATCCCGATTAAAATGGGTCTTTTATTCATTCTCATCAGCCTTTCTTTCTTTTCTTAGAATATAATTTTCTTCAACTGGTATTTCCATTCTAATCTTTATAATCTGCTGCGGATGCGGTGCTACCTCAATCGGATTCATATCCTCGTCCCACATTTCAGTAATAGTCATAGTTCTGTCTTCCTTAGGCCCCGTAATTTCAATTTCATCACCTAAGAAGAAACGATTCCGTTGCTCAACTGTAGCAATTTTAGTCACTGCATCATACCCTTTAACAAGACCGATAAAATTATAATCCCTTACATAAGAAGTATTATCATAGTGATGATCCTTCGCTCCTGGTTTATCTAAATAGAATCCAGTTGTAAAATCCCTATGACTTGCTTTTTTTAGCTCTTCCATCCACTTCTTATCGAAAGTCCAATTTTCAGGATCTTCATAGTATTGATCGATTGCTGCTCTATATGCCTTTACTACCATTGCCACATAATAAGTTGTTTTCATTCTGCCTTCAATCTTTAAACTTTCGATTCCAGACTTAATTATTTCAGGAATATATTCAATCATACATAAGTCTTTAGAGTTCATAAAGTATGTCCCTTTTTCATCTTCAATAACTTGTATATACTCTCCAGGTCGCTTTTCTTCAACTAGATTATATTTCCATCGACAAGGCTGCGCACATTCACCTCTGTTCGCATCTCTGTTGGCCATATAATTACTCAATAGACATCTACCAGAATAGGACATACACATAGCGCCGTGTACAAATGCTTCTAGTTCAAGTTCTTCCGGTATATGATCTTTTATTTCTCTTATTTCTTTAAAGCTCAGCTCACGAGCTAATACAACTCTAGTTGCTCCTAATTTCCCCCAGAAGTTCACAGTTCTATAGTTGGTATTATTTGCTTGGGTACTGATATGAATATCCATATTGGGTACGGTTTCCTGCACAATAGAGAAGGTTCCTGGATCAGAAACAATCATTGCATCTACGCCGATATCATATAGTTGCTTTAAGTATTCTGGAAACCCACTTAAGTCTTCATTATGGGGAATAATATTGGCAGTCACGTATATTTTTACGCCTCTTTCATGTGCATATCGCACACCCTCTGCTAGATCTTCGATACTAAAGTTTTTTGCTGCAGCTCTTAATCCAAATATCTGACCACCTACGTACACAGCATCTGCCCCGTACATAATGGCAACCTTCAATCTCTCTAAATCCCCTGCGGGGGCTAATAGTTCTACCTTTTTCATATTAAAATTCCTCCTACTTTTTGTAACTTATCGTAAGTCCATCTCCTATTGGTATAATGCTCGTATCGAGTTGTGGATGATTACAAATATATACGAGATATTCCCGCATTCGATTTACAATTGTTTTTTGTCTCCGGACCACCAATTCATCCGTAGCGACCATTCCTTTATATAAAGTATTATCTGAAACGAGAATTCCTCCTGAGTTCAGTAAGTTGATACAATCATTTAAGAAGTCCTTATAATGACCTTTGGCACCATCCAAAAATATTAAATCATATGTTCCTTTAATTCCTTTTAAAACCTCTGTTGCATCGCCTTCAATCAATGTGATATTTTGATCTCTATTTGCTTTTTCTATATTTGCTTTAGCCTGCAATATCCTTTTCTCATCTCGTTCGATGGTTGTTACATGACCATCATCACCCATTGCTTCACAGAATAATAATGTAGAATAGGCAATTGCAGTTCCTATTTCCAATACTTTTTTCGCATTCGTAGCCTTTGTGAGGACCTGTAGCAATACGCCTACCTCTTTATGAACGATGGGTACATAATTCTCTTTTGCGTATAGCTCCATTTCTCCTAAAAGGCCTGTGTTATTAGGTAATGTATTCCTAATATATTCCTCTATAAAAGGCAATACGATATTACTCATTAAATCTGCAACTCCTTTATCATCATAAATTAATACGTGGAATTGTTCCACGTATTAATCTACATATTATTATCTTTTATTTAAATCACACCAAATGGAATTATAAAATAATCAATTAATATTATATTATTATCGTTCTACTTTTACAAGATTTATTGGAAATTATCTTGTATTTAACATACTTATAGCGTATATCTGTTTAAACTATATTTAAGATCCCGATATAATTGCCTAGGAAATACTGAAATTTCAACATTTGATTTGTCATTTCCAATAGAAAAATAAATTAATTTGTATATTATTATAACATCATGATGAATGGTACGATAATTGGTACCAATAACGATAAGGTTACGCCTGTGATAAATGAAACCACGGCAGTGTTTCCATCTGTCGCTTTGGAAATGATCGGAAGAGTCGTATCCATAGCTGTAGCCCCTGCTGGAGCGATACTTTCCAATTTTCCTATATATTTAGCAATTAGAGGGATGGTGATAATTGCAATGATCTCTCTAGAGACATTCGTAATAAAAGCTAGGGTTCCAAGCTGTGCACTGTGTTTTGCAAGTTCAATGGCAGATAAACTATACCATCCAAATCCTGCACCGATGGCACCAGCGTGCTGAACTGGAATACCGATGAAATATCCACCGACGATGGCCCCCGCAATACTTCCTACAGCAACCATCAACGGAACTAAAAGCACTTTCACACCTAGTTCTTTTATCTTTCCAACAATATTTTCTTGTCTACCAATATCGATTCCTACAAAAAATAACAATAAGCAAAGTCCGCTACTGATGAATGTCCCCATATACTCTGCCATACTTGCCGGAAAAAGAAATAATCCTGATATTATACCTGCCCCAACTGCCAATAGTATTTTAATAGTCACTTTCTTCCCTCTCTTCCTTTGCATTGATTACTTTTCCAGATATTACTTTTACACCTAGAATACTGAATCCCACTGAAAACAATGCTAGAACTAAAGCTTTTAATCCAATTGAACCAAAAGAATTGACAACTTCTCGATCCATTCCAATACTAATTCCCATAATAAACAAAAGTAGTAATAATGAAAATGTTTGAATACGATCTAATTTTTTCATAATAGAATCAGAAAGTAGTTTCTTACTGCCGATATATGCACCAACGACTATTATAAATAAATACAGAATGATGTCCATATTATCCCACCCTTTATTGTATTAATAAACCACCTTGTATAAATTTAACAAGGTGGTCCATTCCTTTAAACTTCCATTATCACTGGCAAAATCATTGGTCGACGCTTGGTTTTTTCATATAGGAAATCTTTTAAGCTATCTCTAATGGAACTCTTTAATAAAGACCATTCTCTAATATTTTGTTGTTCGCAGCCATCTAGAACACTCTTCACAACTTTTCTCGCTTCATCAATTAAGTCTTCAGACTCTCTTACGTAAACAAATCCTCTCGAAATAATATCTAGCCCTGCAGCAATCTTACCGTTCTCCTTAGCAATAGTAACTACAACTACCATTAAACCATCTTCTGCTAAATGTTTTCTATCTCTTAAAACGATATTTCCTACGTCACCTACGCCCAATCCATCTACTAAGATTTTGCCCGATTGAACGCTACCATTTATTTTTCCATAGTCACTACCAAATTCAAATACTGTACCATTTTGTCCAATAAATATATTTTCCTTTGGCATACCTAGACTTTCAGCCAGCTTTGCGTGTTGTTTTAAATGTTTGTACTCTCCATGAACAGGAATAAAGTACTTTGGTTTTACCAACCTATGCATTAGCTTTAATTCCTCTTGGCAAGCATGTCCAGAAACATGGACATCCTCAAAGCTTTCATAAATTACTTCTGCACCCTTCTCAAATAATTGATTGATTACACGAGTAATGGACTTTTCATTTCCTGGAATTGGACTTGATGAGAATACAACTAAATCTCCCTGCTGAATGTTTAGTTTTCTGTGTTCAGAGCTTGCCATTCTGGATAAGGCCGCCATAGGCTCTCCTTGGCTTCCAGTAGTTAGAATAGTAATTCTGTTATCATCATACTGATCCATATCATTGACATCAATAATTAATCCTTCTGGAACATTCAGAACACCTAAATCCTGAGCAACTGCAATTACATTGACCATACTACGTCCGGATACAACAACTTTCCTATCATAATTATAGGCAGCGTCTAAAACCTGTTGTACCCTATGAACGTTAGATGCAAATGTAGCAACAATAATACGATTCTCAGCATTTCTAAAAATATTCTCAAATGTTGCACCTACATTACTTTCAGACATTGTATACCCCGGTCTTTCCACATTGGTACTATCTGCCATCATCACTAAAACGCCTTTTTTACCCAATTCAGCAATGCGATGCAGATCAATGACTTGTCCGTCAATCGGTGTATAGTCTATTTTAAAATCTCCAGTGTGAAATATTACACCTAAAGAAGTGTGTAACGCTATAGCGCATGAGTCCGGCATACTATGGCTAGTTCTAATAAACTCTACTTCAAATTCTCCTAGCTGAACCATTTGACCAACATCTACTTTCTGTAGCTGAATATCACTTAATTTATGCTCTTTTATTTTGATCTCTACTAATCCTAGCGTTAGTCTTGTACCATATACCGGTACGTTTAGTTTCTTAAGAACATAGGGTAATGCACCTATATGATCCTCATGTCCATGAGTGAGCACGATCCCCTTTACCTTGTCTTTATTCTTAATCAGATATGTGATATCTGGAATCACAATGTCGATCCCTAGCATATCGTCTTCTGGAAAGCTTAATCCACAATCAATGATGATGATATCATCTTTATATTCAAAAGCGGTCATATTCCTTCCAATTTCGCTTAATCCCCCTAAAGGAATTATTTTAATTTTTTCTGCTTTTTTAGCCAATATTATCTCTCCTTTTGTCTTACCTTTTCTCCCGTTTATTATTTATATATTAATACCAGTAGTATTAAGTATCCGAACTTATTTTTCATAATATATTCTACCATATATTTAATTTATATAGAATCCTTATTCTTAAATAAGAATTTATTTGCGTATTTAAAATTTGGATCACATAACTTACTTGTTACCTATATATTCTCCTAAAAAACATAAAATTATATTAAAAATCAAATAAAATTTGTATTAATCTTCCCGTAAAAATAGTCTTGCAGAAAGTTCTGCAAGACTATTTGCATTTAGAACATATGCCATAAAATTTAACAGAATGGTCCTTTATCACAAAGTGATGCTTCCTTTCAATCTCATCTTCCAAAGTCTCCAATAAATCCAATTCTACCTCGATTACATCATTGCATTTCTGACAAATTAAATGGTGATGTTGGTGATCATTTTCATTCGTATTCAATTCGTAACGGATACATCCGTCATCTAAATTTAATTTAGATAGAATTGACATTTCATCTAACAATTGAAGCGTTCTATATACTGTGGCAAGGCCTATCTCCGGACATTTTTCCTTAACCAAGTCATAAATTTCTTCTGTATTTAAATGCTTTCCCTGATTCTCAATAATGGTGTCTAATGTAGCTCTCCGTTGAGGCGTTAGCTTGTATCCTTTATCCTTTAAATTTTCTTTAAGGGAATCAATTAGATTTTCCATTCCATCACCTTCATTTCTCAAATAATAATGCTTTTCAAATAATATTATAGTAAAATTTTTCTGATTTGTCAATGATTTATTGTATCCTCAAATAGAAAATGGACTATAATAGTCCATTTTTTATACTTACATTTCTTCATCCATTAATGTTTCATATGCTGCTACTACATTATCATATTCTTCATCATCTTCTATTGTCACTAATGAGTATTCGTCTTCATTTTCATATACAATTTTAAATACATAAGCATCTTCGTCTTCATCAGAATCTACAGGAGCTAAAATCGCATATTCATTTCCTTCTACTTCAAGAGTCATAATTACCTCAAAATCTTGCTCTTTACCTTCTTCATCTAAAAGTGTTATAATGTCGTCTCTTTCTTCCATATCAAAATTCTCCTCTCTAATGGCTATTGTTACCATAGTTGTATTATATACTATTCCTGTATAAAAAAATACTCTTTATTTAAATTATATTATCTGCTTGCGCTATCTAAATAACCCTGTAATATATACACCGCAGCCATCTTATCAATAACTTCTTTTCTCTTTTTTCTACTGACATCTGCTTCGATTAAAGAACGTTCAGCAGCGACTGTCGTTAGCCTCTCATCCCATAGAACAATCTCGACATCTTTAAATCTACCCTTTAATCGTTCGTTAAATTCTAGTACCTTTTCACCTTGTGGGCCTATGGTCCCATTCATATTCTTCGGTAGACCAACAACAATCTTATTGATATCGTGCTCTTTGATAATCACTTCTAATCGCTGTAAATCCTTTTTAATTCCAATTCTCTGAATTGTTTCTAGACCTTGGGCCGTCCATCCAAATAGATCGCTGATAGCAACACCTATAGTCTTATCTCCTACATCTAACCCCATACTTCTCGGCATCCATGCTCCTCCTAACATCTTTTCAAAATTGCAATTTCTTCTATCTGTTCAAGACAAATCATCAATAATTAAATACAAAATACTAGAAGTGAGGAATATAATACTAGTGGCCGCAGCAACAATACCTGAATCGTTTACAGAAAAACCAACAATACAAGCAACAATAATTCCTGTCCAACCGATCCCTACCTTGCTATACTTTGATGACATATTTTTTATATGACCAATGGGTCTATATAGAAGCATTCCTAAAATAACAATAGCACTGATCAGTACCTTGCTCCAAACAGTTATGCCGATTAATCTTAAGTTCATTGAAATTTTTCGCATGATAATTTGGTATACTACAATGGGACCGCCAGCAGTGATTTGTTTAATAGCACCAGCTAAATGCGTTGGACTGTCTGAAATAAACAGATCAATGCCAGCCATAATTGCAACTGCCCCAACGATGCCCAAAGCAGTATATATTATTTTCTTTATATCCATACGTGCTCCCGATAGACGAATGGATACAAATATAAAAGCTGCTACTGCGGTTATGGTTCCACCTACATTTGCACCTAGGCTAGGGAGCCCAATGACTAGCACAACGAATATATAAAATAGGATGGTGCCATATATGTTCACTGCGTATTTTTCTATCAACACTGTCGTAAAAATAATCGTAGCACCAATCAATATACCCATATACTCATTACCGATGCCGTAATACCTTGCGCCTATGATTGGATCATAGCCCAGGAGGGAGTTCTTAATTAGATTTTGTCCCGTAACGATATCTACAATTAAGGCAAATACCAATAAAGCAGTAATACTTAGCAGTGTGTTCAGCGTATGGTTTTTAGTAAATCTATTCATTAATAATACGATACAAGTAGTGATGCCCACAAGTAGTAAATATGTAATTTCAACACTAGTCACACCAAAAACTGGCATGATCAATAAGGTCAATGGAACCACCATATTCCCTGCCAATGCGAATAATATATACTGATACCAATGGGGAGACAGTTTTTTTCTCACCATTATAAAAATAAAAGCAACGATAGAGATCAGGATTTCATATATTGCAAAACTATATAAAACGCGTGCTCTCTGTACGGAAGTATTGACTACTCTCAGATTCACATTTTTTATGTAATCCCAAGCATCTTCTTTTGGAATACTCTTTAATACTGTGCCTGTCATGTGATCGGAGGAGAGATCAAAATAAGATAGAACTGTTTGTCCAATGTCTACATTTCCTACAATTCCTTCCCTTTTTGTGGTATCTGAATATAGAACTTTTTCACCAAGCTTACCATCATAAATAATTAACGGCGTCAACCTTTCCCCTCTATTGATGGCCGCACTGGAAGGATACGGCGTTGTGATCAAAATTTTAGGAGAATCCTCTTTTAAATCCTTAGCTATTTTACCAATAAAATCATCAATTTCCACTAGAAGTTCTCTTCTATATTCCTCATACACTTCAGAATACACATTTTCTTTGTATCTTTCTAATCGCGCAATATCACCTAGTTCGATTACAATGAAATCAGATGCTGCGTATAGTTCTCGAAGTCTCTCTGATAATATAGAATAATTTGTTTTGATTCCAAAGGGTCTCGTAATATCTTCTTCTATTAATTCATCGCTTATATCACCATAATCTATGTAGCCTTTGGAATCCATTGCAATTAATGCAGCTGGTGTCAGCTGCACATCGTGGGCATTCATATTCCCTAGTACAGCTGTCTTATATCCATTCTCTCTTAAAACATTGCCTAGTTCACCTGGTATTGCACCATATTCACCCTTTTTATTTTGTTCTATTAACTTTCCAATGTCTATGCTAACAATACCACTTTCCGGAATTTTGCTACCGGTGCGTCTTTCATAAATTGCTCTAATTTCATCATCAACTTTGTAAAATAAGGACGTGGATTGTGAGACTTCCGACCTTACACCCCAGCCTAATGTTGCATAGGATTTAAACTCATTATTGGATCCAGATGCCTTGGTATTCATCAATGCAACAGAGCTTTCTTGCATCAGCTCTTTCAGACGAGGCATTTGATCTAAATCCTGCACTTCAATTCGATTTAATACAAATAGAACAACTTTCATTTTTTTTGATAAATCTGTGCGATTATTTTCTCCATAAGACACAAAGCTACTGACGATTATCCATACCATCAGTATCGATACAAAACGGATTGGCCTTATATTCAATTCATAATCACCTATTTCGTGTTTAAATATGACTTCAGTAATTCCTCTAGAAGCTCATCTCTCTCTATTTGTCTGATTAATGATCGTGCATTGTTATGACTTGTAATATATGTCGGATCTCCGGATAAAATATACCCAACAAATTGATTGGTAGGATTATATCCTTTTTCTTCTAAGGATTGATATACCGTAAAGATGATCTCTCGAGCTTTTTTCTCCTTATCCTTATCTAAGTCAAATTTCATTGTAAAATTTAAATTATCAGTCATGATGATTCCCCTTCCTAATTATTCTAATAATATTCTATCATATTATACCCCCTTACTGTAAGTAGTATCAAATTTACAATTCGGTTACAGATACATCTTCTCTATCCGATGGAGTGCACAGTTTATCATAGAAGTATTATAGACATATATCTTAAAAATATTTCCTAGAAAGAAAAAATATATAATTTGAGTGATACAATTCAAAAGGCAACCAGAGTATCCGATTGCCTTTGATTATGAAAAAAATGCTTTCAAGTTTTAGTCCATTTACAATTTCCCACTGCCTTAATGAATGTGGTACCTCTTATTGATTCAGTTGATTAACTAATATTTCTTTTACAGTATCTAAAGCTTCTTGGATTTTCTGTGGATTTTTTCCACCTGCTTGCGCCATATCCGGTCTTCCACCACCGCCACCGCCAGCAATTTTAGCCGCCTCTTTCACTAGATTACCAGCATGAACACCTTTTGAGACAGCATCTTTCGTAGCCATAGCAACAAAGTTAACCTTATCCTGATTACTAGATCCTAGAACAATAACACCGGATCCTATTTTTTCTTTAAGAACATCGCCGATCTTTCTTAAATCGTCCATCTCCTGATTCTCTAGAACCTCAACAACAACATTTATGCCACCAACCACTGTAGCTTTATCTAAAATATCTCCAGTAGAATTACTTGCAAGCTGACTCTTTAACTTGTTTATTTCTCTGTCTTTTTCTTTTGTCTCATGTACCAGATCTGCTACTCTCTCTACTACATTTTGAACCTGAGTCTTTAAGGTGTCTGCAATTTCCTGTATGGTTTTCTGATTCTTTTGTACATATTTGTAAGCTTCCATACCCGTAATCGCTTCGATTCTTCTTACACCAGCAGCGACGCCTGCTTCACTTAACATAATAAACATACCGATTTCACCGCTATTAGTTACATGTGTTCCACCGCATAGCTCTGTACTGTACTCTCCAACCTTTACAACCCTTACCACGTCGCCATATTTTTCTCCGAATAATGCTTGTGCACCAATCTTTTTTGCATCTTCTATAGAAGTTTCAAATGTTCTTACATCCAATGCCATTAGAATCTGTTGATTTACTTTCTCTTCAATTTGTGTTATTTGATCTTTCGTTAATCCTTCAAAGTGAGTAAAGTCAAACCGAAGTCTATCCGGTGTTACCAAAGAACCCGCTTGATGAACATGCTCTCCAACAATATCTCTCAATGCTTTGTGAAGTAAATGAGTTGCTGTGTGGTTTCGTGCGGTACTCATTCTCGTTACCATATCCACTTTTGCCTTTACTTCATCGCCAATCTTGATTGTTCCCTCTTCTACTCGAACCACATGGTGTACTTGATTGTGCGGACCTTTTTTAGTATCCAATACAGATAATCTTACAGCTTCATTATATAAAGTACCGATATCACCTACCTGTCCTCCACCCTCTCCATAGAAAGCAGTCTCGTCCAATATCACAGTGGCTTCTTTACCCTTGTCACATTGCTCTACAACAGTGTCATTGCTTACAATGGCCAATACCTTTCCTTCCACTTCAAAGTTCGTATATCCTTTAAATGCTGTTTGAATCTCTTTATCTAAACCAGAGAAGATATCTTCCTTCCAGCCTTCAGTATCTGCACCGATTCTAGCATCTCTTGCTCTTTGTCTTTGCTTTTCCATCTCACTCTCAAAGCCAGTTTCATCTAGAGATAATCCTTTTTCTTCTAAGATTTCTTTTGTTAAATCAAAAGGAAATCCATAAGTATCATATAGTTTAAAAGCATTTACACCACTTAGTACAGTTTCCTTTAAGGTGACAAGCTCTTCAATATATTGATTTAAAATATCCATTCCTTGATCGATGGTTTCCATAAATCTTTCTTCTTCAACTTTAATAACTCGCTTGATGTAGTCCTTATTATCAACGAGCTCCACATAGGTTTCTCCGTAATTGTCAGCAACTCTATCTACCAGCTCATATAAAAACGCTCGGTTCACGCCCAGTAGCTTTCCATGCCTTGCTGCTCTTCTCAATAATCTTCTTAAAACATAGCCTCTACCCTCATTACTTGGAAGAATTCCATCGCCAATCATTAAGGATATGGAACGAACATGATCCGTTATAATTCGAATTGAAACATCGGTTCTCTCATCTTTTTTATATTCAGAACTTGTAATTTTACATACGCTATTTAATATATCCTGCATGGTATCAATGTCAAATATAGAGTCTACACCTTGCATGATACACGCCATTCTTTCAAGTCCCATCCCTGTATCAATATTGGGATTTGGCAGAGGATGATAGTTTCCCTCTTCATCTCGATCAAATTGAGTAAATACATGATTCCAAAACTCTACATATCGATCACACTCACAGCCTGGTTTGCATTCTTCACAGCCACAACCGTAATCCTCTCCACGGTCAAAGTAAATTTCAGAGCAAGGACCACACGGACCTAGACCAATCTCCCAGAAGTTGTCCGCTTTTCCTAAGCGAACAATTCGTTCTTCCGGTAAGCCAATTTGTTTATTCCAAATTTCAAAGGCTTCATCATCATCCACATATACGGTTGCCCAAAGCTTATCCACCGGTAACTCTAGATTTTTTGTTACAAACTCCCATCCCCATGTCAAAGATTCTTTCTTAAAATAATCGCCGAAGGAGAAGTTTCCAAGCATTTCAAAAAAAGTCGCATGCCTTGCTGTTCTACCAACATTCTCAATATCTCCTGTACGAATGCATTTCTGACAAGTAGCCATTCTCTTTCCTGGCGGCTCCTCAAGCCCTGCAAAGTAAGGCTTGAGCGGTGCCATACCAGAGTTTATCAATAGTAAGCTCTTGTCCTTTTGCGGTACCAAAGGAGCACTTGGATGTATGATATGTTCTTTACTTCTGAAAAATTCTAAAAATTCTTTTCTGATTTCATTTACACCTAATTTTTTCATAGTATTCCTCCTCTATTATAAATAAAAAAATAAAATTTGATCGTTCTCTCTCACAAACTTTATGACACATTTAATTTTAAACACTACTTAAATTTTCAAGTGCTTAAAATAAAAAAACTCCCATCCATACAATAATAAAACTGTAGGGACGAGAGTGTTCTCGCGGTACCACCCTAATTATTGCTAAAATATAGCAATCACTCTAGGAATAAAGTATAACGGCTTTGCCGATAATCTCTACTGAAATTCAAGATTATTGTTCAGAGACTGCTTCCCATGGTATATCTAAAGGTTTTTCAGCCTAGAACCTTTTCTCTAGAAGAATCTATCCATAGTACTCCTTCTCATCATCACTTTTAACAATATATTTTATATGCATTATATATAACATAGTATATTTTGTCAATATACAACTAAAAATTTGCAATATAATTTATAAAGTGTTTGCCAATGACTTTAATAATGCCGGCTGCTGGAACCGCAATTAAAAGACCCAGCACACCGAAAAACTTACCACCAATAATTAAAGCCAATATAACAACAATAGGGTGAATTCCAACCTTATCAGAGATTATTTTAGGTGAAATAATAGAGCTTTCAGCTTGTTGGATAACAAAGAATAATACGATAACCCATAGAACTTTATTTAGTCCGCCAAAAGAAGCAAAAATAATCCCTGGTATGATTCCTATAATTGGACCAAAATAAGGTATTAAATCGGCAAATCCTGCAACGATTCCCACTAAGACTGCAAATTCTACCCGTAAGATCATCATGATAATTGTCGTTAGAACACCTATGATGAATGCCACAATCAATTGACCTCTGATGAACCCGCCCAAAACACCATCGATATCCTTAGATAAGTCAATAATCCCCTTTCTAAAATACTTAGGAATCAACAAGATCAACATTTTTTTAAACTTTTCTTTGTCTTTGAGAAAATAGAACGCTAATATCGGTGTTATAACAATATTTAGTAGCTTCGATACAACTCCGATCACCGAGTTCGTCACCGAGCTTAAAATCTTCAATATAATTTCCTCTAATTTTCTATTATCTAATTTTAATATATCTTTGACACCTTGAAATTCCACAGGTAAATTTTCAATAATGTTATTATAATTGATATATTTATCATATATGTATCCGAAACTGCCTTCCTTTAAATTTGGTAGTGAATCTAACAGCCTTCTGATTTCAGCAGTCATTTTAGGGAGTAACGAAAGCGAAAATACCAGAACTCCTCCACTAATTATAAAATAAACGATAAATACAGCCCAAATTCTTTGGATTCCTTTATTTTCTATATAGTTAACAAAAGGATTAAAAATATAAGCGATGATAATTGCGTATAAAAATGGAGAAATGACATCATATAAAACGGTACCCGACTGAAATAATAATATCACACAAAAAACACCGAGAAAAACTAATCCTACGTATAGAATTTGTTTTTTTCCAATATTGATTGCTTTATTTCTGTCTACATATTGATTTCCAATATGGATTAAAAAATAAATGATAAAGAAAAGCAATATTAGAACTAAAAATTGTGTTAGAAATTGTATAATATTTGTAAATTCTTTATTTGTAGCCAGCGTTCTAAAGCTTCTAGAAACAATCTCCACTGTTTCCTTACTATTCAAGATTTTACCTCCTAGCTTTTATTTAAATTCAAATCAAAATCCATTCTATTTATATAGTATTTGTAAAAATGATAGAATACTACTTTCCTTATTTTTTTATTTTATTGAATATGCCTCTACCCAAAGATAGAGGCATCCCTATTAATAAGGTCCAGATTAGAACATATCTAAATCTTTCATAAATCCGAAAGCCTTTTTGCCTTTTTTCATCATCTTTCTTCGTCCTCTAGAGGACATATTTGAAGCTGCATACATACCTACAGTGGCACCAATAATACCAGCTGTAATCCATCCTTTTGTCATGTTTCTATGCATATAGTTCACTCCTTTCTGTTTTATATCTATATTTTCTGCTAGTTTAACTTATCTATACCAAGTATTTTTTTGAATCCACCTTCCTGTTGGATCATACGAACGCTTTCTTCCAATAAAATTTTGCATTCCTCTAAGATAATTTCCTCAATGATGGGCAGAAATGAATATCCATGAATCAGGTCGTCAAATACACCCTCACTTACAATCAACCCTAAAATTTTTCCGCTTTTTATTTGGATTAATACATCTTTTACAATGCCAAATATTTTATTATTGGCATATATTTCATAGCCAATAATTTTTTTATACGATTTCAATAGCTCATGGATATCTTCACAATCTTCAATATTTAGAATATCTTCTACAGAAGATATTACAACGCCTTCATTCGTGATATCCTTTACCTTTTCAAAAAAAAGGAACTCATTCCATTTTTCTGATTTTGGATTTTTAACGCAAAACCCAATGATTTTAAACTCTCTCAAACAATAAATGGTCTGTACTATTTCATAGTTCAACGCTCCATAACGTTTATCTAATAGCGTCATTCCAATCAACTTACTTTCTTTAATCACAAATATCCCTCTTTTCTCTATCTCTACTTCCTTATTTTGTAGATAAAAAACAAAAAAAATGCAGGCATTGCCTGCATTTTTTTACATAAGCTAGGAGTATCTATGAAATTATCTATTCTTCCTCTTCGTGATCGTGGTGGTCATGATCTTCATCTGGAACAAAACCTTCCAATTCTTCATAATGTACGTTGTTTTCTTTTGCATAATTATAAATAGCAGCCTTAACCGCTTGCTCCGCTAATACAGAGCAATGCATTTTTACAGGAGGAAGTCCATCTAAAGCTTCTGCAACAGCTTTATTTGTCAGTTGCAATGCTTCTTTTACCGTTTTTCCTTTAATCATTTCTGTTGCCATACTGGAAGTCGCAATAGCAGAACCGCAACCAAATGTTTTAAACTTTACGTCTACGATCACATCATTCTCTATCTGAAGATACATTTTCATAATATCTCCACATTTTGCATTACCAACCTCACCTACGGCTTGAGCTTTTTCTATCTCCCCAACATTTCTCGGGTTCATAAAATGGTCCATTACTTTTTCACTATACATTATTTATTTCCTCCTTTTACCTTTTCATACAAAGGTGACATTTGTCTTAATCTATCTACGATTGGTGGTAATTTTTCAATCACATAATCAACATCTTCCTCCGTATTAAAATCACCGACGGTTAATCTCAAAGAGCCGTGAGCGATTTCGTGTGACAATCCAATGGCCATTAACACATGGGATGGATCTAGGGAGCCAGATGTGCAAGCAGATCCGCTGGACGCTGCAATACCTACCATATCTAAGCTTAATAGGAGGGATTCTCCTTCTATAAATTCAAATGAGATGTTTACATTTCCAGGTAATCTCTTCGTTGGATGTCCATTTAATTTTGTATAGGGAATGGTCTCCATAATTTCTTTAATTAAACGATTCCTCATGGTTTCCATCTTGTTGATATGACCTTCCATATTTTCATATGCTAATTCTGCGGCTTTACCAAACCCTACAATTCCTGGGATATTTTCTGTACCTGCTCTTCTTCTCTTCTCTTGAGCACCACCGTGAATCAACGGATGAATCCTTAAGCCTTTTCTAATGTATAAAGCACCTACACCTTTTGGTCCGTAGACCTTGTGTGCTGAAATCGACAGTAAATCTACACCAAGCTCATGAACATCTATAATTTCATTACCATATGCTTGTACCGCATCTGTATGGAAAATGATATTTTTCTCTTTTGCCAAATGAGCAATTTCCTTAATCGGTTGAATTGTGCCAATCTCATTATTTGCATACATAATAGTGATCAAAATTGTATTCTCTTTAATGGCATTTTTTAAATCATCCATATCTATTAAACCATATTGATCTACATCCAAGTAAGTTACTTCAAAGCCCTCTTTTTCTAAATATTCACATGTATGTAGAACAGCATGATGTTCTATTTTAGTTGTAATAATATGATTTCCTTTAGATCTACTTGCAAACGCAGCACCTTTAATTGCCCAATTATCTGCTTCTGATCCACCACCTGTAAAAAATATTTCTTCAGATTTTGCATTTAATGTTTTCGCAACTTTATCTCTAGCAATATCAAGGGCAGTTTTACCCTGTCTTCCATAGGAATGTATGCTTGATGGATTACCAAAATCCGTATTAAAAAATGGTAGCATTTCTTCTAATACTTCTTTTTTCATTGGTGTAGTAGCAGAGTAATCAAAATAAACTCTTCTATTCATGTAAACATCTCCTCATGTATGAATTGGTATAAAAACTCTATCTATTTAATTCTTAAAAAATATTATATATAGTACATAAAATTATCTTTGTTTGTATGATTGATTTTCTCATAATCATCTAGCATATTTTGAAGGGTAATCGAATCAATTACTTCACTGATGCTGACTCTTATTTTTTCCCATACAGTCCTAGTTACACAGCACTCAGCATTATTACAGGTTGTTGGTTCATCCTCTAAAACACAATCCGAGGGCCCCAGTGGGCCTTCTAAAACTCTAATAATATCTCCAACCGTAATCTTCGATGGGTTTTCGGCCAACATATAGCCTCCTTGTGCACCCCTAACACTTTTAACCAATCCTGCTTTTCGAAGACCTGCAATTAATTGTTCTAAATAGTGATCTGAAATAGACTGTCTTTCTGCCACACTCTTAAGAGAAATAGGACCATCACCATAATGTAAAGCTAAATCAAACATTGCTTTTAACCCATATCTGCCTTTGGTAGAAAGTCTCATTTTATTGCCTCCTCTAATCCCAACTAAAACCGTTGGTATTCTTTTTTTATTATAGTATACCCTACTATTTTTGTCAACATTCATTGATAAAATTTATACATAATTAAAATTTCTATGGGCTTGTCCTTGAAGGTCCACTAAACAACCTTATGAGTCCGCTTTCAAACCCTTTTGCTGAATATTGAAATTTGAGGGATCGTTTAGTTTAAAATCCCATGTCTTTTTTGATAATATTATCTTATATTCAATAAATTACCACTCGAAATTTGTCAAATTGTGTTGAATTCTTAATTTTGTTACTGTATTATTATGACAAGCTTAAATGAAAGGGAGGAAATATATAATGAAGCTTACAAATTATAAGAAGTTAGTGGTACCTACCATCATGGCTGCTCTATTAGTATCTGTTCCGACTACATCCAATGCTTACACAAAATTCACTACAAACACGACATGTTTAAATAGTGTAGCCACACAACAAGGTAAAGACCGCTATACAATTCCATTAAAAGAAACAACAACATCTAATAAGTTCTATGTTGTTTCAAGGGGGGGCTATTATAGACCAAAGTACATTCCGAATAAGCCAGTAGAGATTCCATCCAACAATACAGAAATTCCTGTAGAAAAACCGATAGAAAAACCTGTAGAAAATCCAACAAGTAATAACAACAATAACACAAACATTCCAACAACAAAACCATCTGAAGAAAATAATACGGGATATGGAACTACCGCTAATGGAAATCATTCATTGAGTGCAGATGAGATTAAAATGATTGAACTTGTAAATAGAGAAAGACAAGCCGCAGGACTTAAAGCATTACAAATTGATGCCCAGTTGTCCTACGTTGCTAGAATAAAATCCCAGGATATGAGTAATAACAAGTATTTTTCACATGATTCCCCAACTTATGGATCTCCATTTGATATGATGACTAAGTTTGGAATCAAGTATCGAGGCGCTGCTGAGAACATAGCAAAAAACCAAACTGTTGAAGCTGCTCATAACTCTCTTATGAGATCACAAGGCCATAAAGAAAATATTATGAATCCAAACTATACACATATCGGTATTGGTATCCATAATGGACACTATACTCAAATGTTCATCAGCAAATAACAAAACATATCAATTTTATAAAAAGCTACCCTTCGGTAGCTTTTTATTTTTATAAATTTTTTAAGGCATTGTTTCTAACTGTGGTGGGAAGAAATCTGGGAAATCTTCCATTTCAAATTCATCACATATATTTGTAGGTAAGAACTCCTCACATTCTGGTGGAGCAGGACAGAATCCGAATTCTGGAATAAGTAATTGAACTTTTCCTACAACTTTAATGATCAAGAATACACCAATCGTAAAAATTAGAACACCATCATCGATAATCGGTTCGCTTAATACTTGGGATAATGTTTCTACTACAATTTTGAATGTAAATTCATCTCTTGCGTCTGGGATGTATAGAACGATATCTTTTTGAATCGGCGGTAGTTCTCCTTCGATATTCTCAATCGCTCCTGTAACCAAATTCTTAATTTTTACAATAAATGTAACGCGCACCTTAAATCTTACTCTTCTAAAATTCGGTCTGCTTGGTATGTCTGTAATAACTAATGTGCCATTGATAATTTCTCCTGGGTTAAAAATAACATCTAAAAATTCAACTTTAGACTCGCAATCATGCGGTAGTCTCACACGTACATTTTCAATACATTCTCTCTGCTGGCATTGAAAATATACCTTGTCAACGATTACACATACAGGTATAAAGTCTGGACACTGAAGACTCTGTGGATCTTGTTGTAAGTGTGGCATAGGTTTCCCCCCTTATTTTATTTTAAATCCTAATATATTAATAATTCTGATTGTAATATCATAATATGGAGTAAGTTAATATTTGTGATTGCATAATTTAAAATTTTTTATAAAGGAAGTGAGTTTTATGCAACTGACTACTACACAGCAATATCTAGCCCAAACTCATAACAATTTATTTTATGTTTTTTCTATCAATAAAGATCAGTCATTGCATTATCGGATATATAAAGACCATGCAACTGTTCTAGAAACAAATATACTCGCTCAATCGATTTTAGATTTCACGGTTACCATGGATCAGAAGGATCAGATCCATATGATTTGTGTTGATCTCGAAGGGAATCTACTGTACTACATCCATCAAAATGATAGCTGGAATAGCAAAACAATCTCAAAATTTGATGTTAAGTCAAATATATATCGATATTTTATGCTATTCGTCCAAAATGGCTATACACATATTATTTATAACAAAACAAATTTACTGACACCCATGCTTTCTTCCATAGAGCATATTTATTGGAATCAAAATGGGATCAACAAATCCATCGTCGCTAATTACATTCATGGACGATACCCTAGCCCACATCAAATTGCCATGGATCGTACAAAAAACCTCCATTTACTCTATAAGGTTCATCATAAGACAAATCATCAGATATACTATACAAAGTTTAATGTACTGACTAAAAAATGGACCACCGCAGAACTAGTCACCAATTTATCGGAGGATAATTCTCATCCCTATATATTCGTTGATAGAATGGACAACATCCATATGGCTTGGTGCAGCATAGAGCAAAATAATTTTATATTAAAATATAAATATAAGCCAAAAACGATTAATGGAAAATCAAGCTGGTCCCATACACAAATATTATCCAATCGAAATTCAAACACACTATCCCCTATCATATTGCAGGAAGATGATCTAATAAAAATTTTATGCAAGCAAAATAATCAAATTATAGAGATTTACTCCAAGGACTTCGGCTGTAATTGGGAGCTGAAAAATGATATGCTGAGCAGTGATAATAGTACAGAGATCATTAAATTCTTTAGCAACCGAAAAATAAATGATAAATTTTTAATGCAAGATATTTACGGAAGTATTGACAACACCCTTAAAACTATAGGAATTGATTTATTCTTCCATCTTAAAGAGGAATCTACTACAGTAAATTTAACAGAAGCTCCACTACAGCCGCTTGAGGGCTATGAAAAAGATGAGGATAACAGCTTAGAAGTTCTTCAGCATGATCTTCCACAGTCCCAAGTGACCACTGAAGAAGAGGGAGCTAATATTGAAAACATCACACTACCTCACGATATGGAGCATAAAATAGATTCCGCACGGTATCAAACTATAATAAATGAGCTGCTTTTCAACTATGAAACCATAGAAAAGCAGCTCACCCAAATCGAAGAAGAGAAAAAACGATTGACAAAAACAATTTGCTCCTATGAATCCGATCTCAATCTTCTAGAAGAAAAACTAGTCACTTATAAAAAACAAATGTTAACTTTTCAAGATAAATTAACGGAAGCTACATCTCATAGCAGTATTTTTCATAAGTTTTTAAACTTCTTCAAATAAATGATTTATATATCCAGCTTGTTTAGTACCCTTTTACCGTTTTGTCTTGTCACTTCATAGAGTGCATATATATTTTTATTGGATTTATCCGCTATATTCTTTAAAAGATCATAGTCTTTAATATCGGTAAATTTAATGGAATAGCTACAACCTGCCTTTATTCTGCACGGTGTAGATATTAATTCATACTGGGTATATTTTTGTCTACTTAGATATTGGTATAACTGTACAGAATGGTTTCGAGATTGAAATACAGCAATATAGTAATTGTCCTTCATATATTTACGTTCCATGGCCTTACCCCCTTTGAATTCATCTACTATAATGTATGTATTTTTCAAAGAATCTGATACATCTATTCCAATGGATTCATAAAATTTACATATAAAAATACTCCCTTTAAGATAGGTAGCCGCATTGCTCCATATCTAAAGGGAGTATTTGTTTGATCGTGATTTTTTAAATCATTAGTTTACAAATACTGTTGCTAAACTCTACTGGGTCATTGATCGGTAAGCCTTCAATTAACAAAGCTTGGTTATATAATAACTCAGTAAATAGACCAAATTTTTCTGAGTCGTTTTTATAAGCATCTTTCAGCACCTCAAAGACCTGGTGATTGCCGTTGATCTCTAAAATTTTATTCGCTTTAATATTTTCATTGTTTGGCATAGCGCTTAATATTTTTTCCATCTCTATAGAGATTTCTCCTTCATTAGCTAAACAAACAGGATGAGACTTTAGTCGCTTTGATATTCTCACCGCAGTTACCTTATCGGATAATAGCGCTGTCATTTTTTCGAATAACTCTTTATTCTCCAGTTCTTCTGTTTCCGTGTTTTTTTCTGTTTCACTGTCTTCAATTCCAAGATCGCTAGATGAAACAGATTTAAATTCTTTATCCTTATACGACATCAATACCTTTATTGCGAATTCATCAATATCCTCAGTTAAATACAGAATTTCAAATCCTTTTTCTGATACCAGCTCTGTTTGTGGTAATTTTTCGATTCTTTCTTTCGATTCACCTGTTGCGTAATAAATATATTTTTGTTCTTCCGACATTCTTGAAATGTATTCATCTAATGTAACTAATTTCTTTTCCTTAGAGGAGTAGAATAGCAATAAATCCTGTAGGACATCTTTGTTACTGCCAAACTCACTATAGATGCCATATTTTAATTGTCTGCCAAAGGCCTCAAAAAACGCTTCATATTGAGTTCTGTCTTCTTTTAACAAGGACATTAACTCATTTTTGATCTTATTTTTTATGTTTTTGCCAATGAGTTTTAACTGTCGGTCGTGTTGTAGCATTTCTCGAGATATGTTTAAAGATAAATCCTCTGAATCTACCATTCCCTTTACAAAACTAAAATAATCTGGCAATAGGTCGGAGCATTTGTTCATTATTAATACACCATTTGAATATAACTCCAATCCTTTCTCGTATTCTTTTGTATAGTAATCGAAAGGTGTTCTTTCCGGAATAAACAGAATGGCATTGTATCTCACAGCGCCATCTGCGCTGATATGGATATGTTTTACAGGCTTATCAAATCCATAGCGCTTTTCCATATAGAAATTGTCATAGTCTTCTTTCGTAAGTTCATTTTTGTTTTTTCTCCAAATGGGAACCATACTGTTAATCGTCTGTTCTTCTACATAATCCTCATAGTCATCTTCGCTATTTTCTTTCAATCTTTTATTATGGATATCCATCTTAATTGGATATCGAATAAAGTCAGAATATTTTTTGATGATATTTCTCAATCTATACTCTTCTAAATATTCACTATAATTTTCATCTTCCGTATCCTCTTTTATTCTTAAAACAATTTCAGTTCCAACAGTGTCTTTGTCCCATGGTTCAATGGTATATCCGTCTACTCCTGTAGATTCCCATTTATATCCACTTTCGCTGTCGATGGATTTACTGATTACTGTAACTGTTTCAGCTACCATAAACGAGGAATAAAAGCCAACACCGAATTGTCCAATAATATCATATCCATCTTTTAATTCATGCGCACTTTTAAATGCCAAAGAACCACTTTTAGCAATAACGCCTAGATTTTCCTCCAGTTCTTCCTTGGTCATACCGATACCAGTATCTATAATTCTCAGTATTCTTTTTTCTTTATCTGGAATAATCTTTATGTAGTAATCTTCTTTGTTAAAATTTAGAGCTTCGTCCGTCAATGCTCTATAATATATTTTATCAATAGCATCACTGGCATTGGAAATCAGCTCTCTTAAAAAAATTTCCTTTTGAGTATAGATGGAATGAATCATCAAATCCAGTAGTCGTTTTGATTCTGCTTTAAATTGTTTCGTTTCCACAAAAATCTCTCCTTTCACAATTTTGTTAGCACTCATTAGAAACGAGTGCTAACTCATAATTGTTATATACCATATCTATGCTTTTTTGTCAATAATCTTGTCCATGAACAAACTATTTTTTATCTAAATCAACTTCTACTTCTACACATTTTCCTATGATTTTAATTTTATTTAGTTCTGTAACCATAGGCTCATTATTTTTATTTCCTAAAGAAATTACTACTTTATTATTGGATTCTTTTCTTAGCTGTCGTATCATTTTCTTGTTTTCAATCTCAAACAAATAAATCGAATTATTTTGGATCTCACTGGTTAAGTAAACCATAATAACGTCTTCTTTTTTAATCCGAAGGCTTTCCATATCATTATCAGAAGCCTGAACAAACAGTAATTTATCCCAGTTATATCCTTCAACTTTTTTCCCTATAATCGGTAATTCTTTATTTCCTACTACCTTATTTGTTTTCACATCATATATTGGAAACTTCTTAATAATATTTGCTAAAGCATCAGCCCATTGTTCCGTCGGCTTAATTTCATAGAAGTCTTCCTTTTTAATAGTTTCCGCCTTATTCTTCTTCTCCGGCGTAGCTTGAACCTCTTTCTCTGCAACATCAGCCATACTCATAAAATCCAATTTTTCTCCCAATACATTTAAAATACTTTCCGCTAATTTTTCATTCACTACCCTTTTTCCAGATTCTATTTGAATGATATAATTAGCTGTCAATCCACATTTCTTCGCTAATTCTTTCTCGGTTAATTTTGCTTTCATTCTAGCTTCTTTTATTTTCTCAGCAACCCTACTCATTAACAATACACCTCTTTCAAATATTTATCTTTAAATATTTCAATAATAATTATATGGCTAAAAAAACTTTAAAACAAGTCGAACGTATATACGGTCTTGCTTTCCTATGATATAATTCTCATATACCCTTGGAAAGGAGTGTTCTTTGATGAATCCAGTTATATTTCTGGTGGACATGAATGCATTTTTTATTTCTTGTGAAATGACGCGAAATTCAAAGCTCATTGGCATTCCAGCAGCAGTGGCAGGGAATCCCCAAAATCGTACAGGAATTGTTTTAGCAGCAAATTATGAAGCGAGAAGGTTTGGTGTTAAAACTGCAATGACATTAAACAATGCACTGAAGTTATGTCCCACAATGACTGTAGTTCCTCCCGATCATCGGTTCTATAGACAAAAATCTAGTGAGGTGATGAATCTTCTGTCGAAGTACACCCCCATCATTGAACAAAGCAGCATTGATGAAGCGTGGCTGGATATGACTGGAACTGAGAACCTATTTGGAAAACCAGCAGATGCTGCTAAATTAATTATGGAGGATATCAAAGAAAATCTGGGTCTTTGGTGCTCTATTGGCATATCAGAAGGCAAATTTCTTTCTAAAATGGCATCGGATATGAAAAAGCCCCTTGGCATAACAGAGCTTTGGAAGAGAGATATTCAGACCAAGCTTTGGCCCCTCTCCATTAAGAGCATGCATGGCGTGGGAGCAAAGACTTATGAAAAATTACATAGCTTAGGAATTGAAACCATCGGAGATTTTGCCAATCTAAAAAAGGACGATGCCCATCAGATTCTCGGGAAGTTTGGACTGGACCTTTACCATCATGCCCATGGCATCGATACTACACCAGTTCAAGTTATTTCTCCCGATGATATGAAATCTATTGGACGCTCTACCACATTGCCAGAGGATTTAGTGGATATAGAGCAATTAAAATATATCTTATTGACCTTATGTGAAGACATTGGACGTTCTGCAAGGAAACACAATAAAAGAGGGAGAACTGTTAATTTAACCTTAAAATCCTCAGATTTCAAGGTGATCCATCGACAGGTTACAATAAAAGCTACTTTTAATACAATGGAGATTTATGAAGCAGGATATCATTTATTGAAACTACATTTAAATCCCAAAATTCCGATTAGACTGATTGGCGTTAGCATCAGTGGCTTCGAAGATACTTCCGTTCCAGAACAAATCTCTATTTTCAACATGGATGAATTTAATAAAAGAGATACAATAGGAAACAATAGAAATGAAAAAATAGATATGGTGATGGACTCGATCCGTAATAAATATGGATCTGATAAAATTAGCAGAGCCTCTTTAATAATAAAATAAAATTGGTTCGCTTAGGCTCACAAACTTTGTGTCGCACTCAACTCTAGGTAAAGCTTAGAATTTGAAGTGCTCAAAATAAAATTTGTTCGTTTCTGCTCATAAGCTTTATATGAAGATATTTATTCTAAGTTAAGCAAATATTATTTAGAGTAGATTGGATAGATTAAAGAAACTAGGTGATAAGAATAGCGGTTCTGAACAACCGCAAAAATCATTTAGAACAACTTCTTGCTTAAAAAAAACAAAAAAGACAATAATTTTTAATAATATGGCTCAAGAAGCAGGAGTAACTAAAGCAACTTTATATAGCAACTCTAACATTAGAGAGAGGATTGAAGCATTAAGGTATCAACAAGCGCAAGTACCTACTCCTGCACAAATTGAAAGAGAAATGGATGAAAATAAGCAATTAAAGGATTCTGTTAAAATTAACTCTGCTGATATTTACAGAAACATATAAAATTTATAACATGAGGAAATTTATGGTATAATTTAATTATAGAATACTCCGCATTTGATTAAAAATATGATTTAGGGGAGCGTGGGATAATGAAAAAGAGGGGACTATGTTCAAGTAAAAAGATGCTAATAATCACTATTTTTTATTTGATAATATTCTCTTTTATGGGCTGTACCTCACAAGAAAGAGAAGATTCAAAAGAGCTCTCATCAAAAAATGAAATACTAAAAGTTGATGAAGCCATAGAGATTTATAGCTACGAAGAACTCGCAACTTTACCTTTAGAAAAAACATATGATTATGAAAGTGTTTTAAAAGACATGGAGCTCAACGGAAGTGATACAGAAGAAAGAAAAGCTAATTTTAAGGCTCATCACGATGATAATAGTAGATTAATTATTCCTAATTCAACGACAACAGTTAGATATGCTAAATTAGCAATGGATTCCTACAAATTTACTAATCTTCTTAAAAAATATGAGCTAACACCAGTTCTTTATATAGGATTATATTATACTTCAGTCAATTCACCTGATAAAATAGTTTCTATTAATGATCCTTTCATTAAAACTTCAAGTGGAGCAGATTGTATATTTACCAATGGAAATATATTTTATCGTTTAGAAAGTGGAAACTCTTTTTATTACGGTGTGAATGGCGATGTATATAAAACAAAAGGTAACACTATTATAAAAAACATAGATTTTGATGGTAGATATTATTCATCTTCTCTAAACTCCAATTAGAATTTTAAGAGATACAAGAAAAAGGGATATATTATACATGTATAATATATCCCTTTTTTGTATTTATTAATATTTCTTTAAATTAGCTATGGATAATCTATGATACTCTACCTGCGTGAATTCTTATTTTTGATAAAATCTCTCGTCTGCTTCATAGCGCCTTTGCTGCCGAACATCTCTTTTATCTTCTCACGTTCTAGCTGATTGGCTCTCAGTTCATTATATTTTAACTCCCTTTGAAGTTTCTTATAGCTTTTCAAACGCTCGATATCCAGATCTCCCTTTTCAATAGCTTCTCTGACTGCGCAATGAGGCTCTCCTTCATGTTTACAGTCTGTGAACTTGCAATCTTTCGCAATTTTCTCTATATCATCAAAGGATCGCTCTAGATCTGCACTGACGATGCCAAGTTCTCTCATTCCAGGGGTATCAATAATAACCCCTAGGTTTGGCACTACAAATAGCTGTCGATGGGTTGTGGTGTGCTTTCCTTTATGGTCATCTCGTATACCATTGGTTTTCAAAACTTCTTCACCAATTAATTTATTGATTAAAGTAGATTTTCCAACACCGGATGATCCGATAAAAGCCACAGTCCTTCCATTTTCAATATATTTTTGAATACTGGAGTAGCCTTCCTCCAAAATACTGCTAGTAACTAATACATCGACACCCATTGCTACTGTACCAATTTCCAAAAGCTTCTGTTGAATATCTTCACATAGATCAGATTTCGTTAAGACAACAACCGGAGTGGCCATGCTCTCCCAAGCAACCGCAATATATCGTTCTAGCCTTCTGATATTGAAATCGTTGTTCAGTGACATACAGATGAAAACTGTATCCACATTCGTAGCAATGATTTGACTGTCACTTTTTAGGCCAGCAATTTTCCTTTCAAAACAGCTTTTCCTCGTAAGTATATGATGGATAATTGCATGCCCATTGATATCCGTATCTCTATCGACCAACACCCAATCTCCAACCGCTGGATACTGTATAGAATCCTTAGAAAAATAACTCATTTTCCCCGAAACCTGTGCAAAAATTTCTCCATTTTCCATAATTACTTTATAGAGATCTCTGTACTGTACAGATACTCTTGCAATCATTAAATTTTCATCTAATATTTTAGACTCTTGAATGTGCTTTTCGCTTAATCCTAAATCATATAAATTTACTTTCTTCAAATTGTTTCCTCCCATATCGGTATAAAGTTTGATAGAGGGAGGCCTTATGATTACGACTTATAAGCCTCCCTATTTGGTACAATCTGCAGTTTAAATTCTATATATTGATTTGCCATAAAACATCTCTCCTTTCATCTAAAATATTTCATAGTCCTTGCTATGAGTATGCATCTTTTCGTACTTCTTTACTCTATCAGATTTCTAGTATTCCATCAATGTATTTGTGTTATGATATAAAGATAAGGAGTGATACAATGAGAAATATCAAATTAGTTATTGAATATGATGGTAGCCGATATGATGGCTGGCAGCGGTTGAAAGATTCAGAACAGACGATTCAAGGAAAAATAGAAAAGGTGCTCAATGAAATGACCGGTTCTTCTGTTGAAATTATAGGCTCTGGTAGAACAGATGCAGGTGTTCACGCTAAAAATCAGATCGCTAACTTTAAAACAAAATCTAGCATGAGTATTCGAGATATCCATAATTATATGAACCACTACCTTCCTCAAGATATTGTCGTCAAAGAAGTAAAAGAGGTATCCGATCGATTTCATAGCAGATACAATGCTCAGAAGAAGAAATATACCTATTATGTTTGGAACCATCGGATTCCATCTGCCTTCCAGCGAAAATACAGCTACTATTTTCCAGAAACTCTGGATCTTCAGCGCATGGAAGCAGCGGCAAATCAACTCCTTGGAACCCATGACTTTATTGGATTTTCATCCGTCAAAAAAGCAAAGAAATCCACAGTGAGAACCATCGAAGAAATCACCATCGTTCAGAATAACCATATGCTTGAATTCAGCTTTATCGGTGATGGATTTTTACATAATATGATCCGTATTTTAATGGGGACTTTACTGGAAATCGGTACGAGGGAAAAAGACATTTCTTGTATTGATGAAATATTTACGAGCAAAACTAGAGCTATGGCAGGAAAAACTGCTCCTGCTCAAGGTTTATTTTTAGAAGAAGTATATTATTAACGCTATCCTTTTATAAAATCAGAGAACGGTTCTATCTAATCTCAAAGATTAGATAGAACCGTTCTCTACATCCTAGTTTTTATATTCTATGTTTTTTCTATAGCCATCATATCCAATCGTCGTATGCGCAAACTCTTTTTTAGCATTATGTTCATAGAAATTTGGTTCCTTAAGAGCGGGACTAAAATGAGTCAGAAGAAGTTCCTTTACCTTCCCTTTCTTTGCTAATTCTCCTGCTTCCATAAAGGTCATATGCTTATTTTTTATGGCTTTATCCATATCATCGTTATCTCCATAGGTGCCTTCACAGATGAATAAATCACTTTGATTAATCCATTGCGGTATATCCTTCGTTGGTCTGGTATCCGTAATATAAGTCAGCTTAATCCCCCGTCTCTGTTCTCCTAAAACTAAATCAGGGCTGTATTTTCTATCACCAGCAACAATAGTTTCCCCTTTTTGGAGTTTAGACCAAATCAATCTTGGTACATCATTTTTTATAGCCTTTTCTGGCTCAAATTTAGGTCTTCTATTGAGATAAAAACTATAGCCAAAGCAAGGTGCAGAATGATCTAATTCAAGTGTGGATACTGTGATTTCATCATTCATACCATCTTTCTGCTCTTTTATTTTAAGACCCTGCTCTGTATTGGTTATGCCTAATTTACCCTTCGGATCTTCTATGATCTCTATAGAATAAGGTAACTGTTTTATACTTAAAAGCAACCCTCGCATCACATCCGATATTCCCTTGGGCCCTACGATGGTGACAGGATCAAGTCGTTGGCTATTTCCCATGGTAGATAATAGCCCTGGGATACCGAAAATATGATCTCCGTGGACATGGGTGATGCAGATGATATCAATAGATTTAAATCCAGCATTCATCTTTCTGATGGCAACTTGAGTGCCTTCGCCACAATCGACGAGTATCTTTCTTCCTTTGTAATTAATCATCAACGAAGAAAGATGTCGTTCTGGCATAGGCATCCCTCCACCACTTCCCAACAATGTTACGTTCAGCATAGAACCACCCTTTTACCTAAAATTTAATCTTCGGCTTCTTCGAATCTGTTGATCTGTTTCCCATGAACCTCCGTGGTCCCCAAAAACATAGCAAGAGGTCTGACCCATATACCAAATTCACCGTACAGCGCCTTATATACGACAAGATCTTCCTCTGTTTCCGAATGCTTCGCTAGATATAAAACCAAATATTCATTTCCTTTGAAATGCTTATATTTTTTTCCTATTTTTAGAGTTCTCTTATCCAAAATATCGCTTCCTTCCAGCTATTTTTTATAAAGTTCGCGATCTTCTTTGATTAGTTTTTCTTCCCAAATCATTCTGAGCAAAGTTAAATCCTCTGTATAGTCTGTTTTAGTCTCATCTTTATCGTATTCCAAATTCTCCAGTATTTCTATTGTAAAATTCTCTTTACCATGTTCTCTCCATTCCTTTTGTAACTCTCTATTGGGATGGTTGCCAGCTTCTAGCTTAAATCTACTGCCATTAATGGTTCCTTTTAAATCCTTCGTGGCTTCAATAAAACATTTATTATTAAAATGAGAACGAACGATATAGATGCCCATTTCTGGTTTCATCATTCGATACTGTTCTTTTAACTCTTTTTTTCTATCCACTGACTAGTACCCCATTTCTTTCAATATCCTAGATAAAGTACGCAAACGTTCTCCAATCAGCTCGCTATCATCGCTCAGTGCTTGATTGAAAAGTTTAATATCTTCATCTATTTTATCGTTTTCAGTGCATACTGCTACTGTCATTGCATCTCCTTGTAACCCGATCCGATCGATGACAACATTATTCTCGTCGTACAGCTTTGGATATCGATAGGCGTCTTGGAAATGTAATTTAGTTCTACATACCAAAATTGCTAAATCTAAAACTCTATGAAGCGGTAACTCCTCTGATTGTCTCGACCATTTTTCTCCGGTATGTCGCCACACTTTAGCAGAAATGTCTACCTTCCCCCTATCATTCCATTGTGCTAAACCCAAAGAGATTCCTTGTGCATCTGTATTATAAGCGTATCTTCCATCTACATTTTTGTAGTTTTCTGATACAATCACTGGTTTATGTTTTAAATTCGTTGGTATCTTCATTACTTTCCCTCCATCGGACTTATTAAATTAGTAATTTAGTAAATTACTAATTTAACTGTACACTGATTTATTTACTCTGTCAATAAGATTTGCTAAATATTTGATTTTATTCATAGCTTATGTTATTTTTTAGGTCCATACTTCACATTGTTGTTGACAGGTGTATATACACCTGTTATTATAGTATCAAATACAAATTAGGAGGCTTTTATCTTGAATACAAAGAAATTATCCTTAACTGCTTTACTAACTTCATTATCTATTGTTATACCTTTTGCCGTTTTCTTTAAAGTAATTATTCCACCTTTTTCTGCCACACTCGGAGCCCATGTACCGATGTTCATCGCCATGCTTTTAGGACCCGAAGTAGCAATTATGGTGGGCCTTGGCTCTGCCCTCGGCTTCTTTCTAAATCTAGGGCCATTAATCGGCGCAAGAGCGTTGATGCATGTGTTTGTTGGACTTGCAGGTGCTAAGCTGATAAAAAAAGGTCTATCCTTTGGAAAGGTTTCTGTTATTACAGCACCATTACACGGGCTTCTTGAAGTTTTGGTCATCCTACCCTTCATAGATTTTAACGCATATAATTTATTTATTATTACAGGAGTTGGTACAATGCTGCACCACGGTGCGGATGCCTTTATTTCCTATGTTTTAATCAATGTCCTTCAAAAATCAACATCAGTTAATCTTTCAGGCAATCATTAACTTGAACGTATGAATCTGAATATCATAAGAAGCTCTCGCTGAATCGCGAGAGTTTTTGATTTTTATAGAATCATGGTATAATATATTCTGTATATAAAGAAAAGGAGGTTGAGTATGGCACCTTTAGCTGACAGAGTACGTCCTACTAAACTTGAAGACATCGTTGGACAAAAACATATTTTAGGTTCTGGCAAATTATTGAATCGAATACTGGAATCTAAAGCAATCCCGAACATGATTTTTTATGGACCATCGGGCACAGGTAAAACCACAGTTGCCAACATCATCGCACAATCCTCTAATAAGAAGTTTTATAAAATCAATGGCACCAATGCTAATATCGAAGACATCAAACGTGTGATCGCTCAAATCGGAACACTCCATACAATGAATGGCATTCTGCTATACATAGACGAGCTTCATTATTTAAATAAAAGACAGCAACAATCCATTCTTGAATATATTGAAAATGGCGATATTATCCTGATTGGAAGCACCACGGAAAATGTTAATTTTTCTATATTTAATGCTTTACTCAGCAGGTGCACCATCATGGAATTTAAACCGCTATCCATTGAGGATTTAATTTTTGGACTGAAAAAGGTAATATCTTCCGAGGAACATCGATTAAATATTAAAATTTCCTATGAAGAAGAGGCTTTACATTATATTGCAGAGGTCTCTAACGGCGATTTAAGAAGGTCATTAAACACCTTAGAGTTAATTATCAATACCTATGCAATCTATAACCCTCAAGTCATTGATATCGATATACCGAAAGCGGTGGAATGTTCTCAAAGTAAGATTGCAAATTATGATCGAGATGGGGATGCCCATTATAATTTACTGAGTTTTTTTCAAAAAAGCATTCGAGGCTCCGATGAACAAGCCAGTATACATGCTCTGGCAAGGCTGATTAAAGCTGGAGATTTAACGTCTATTTGTAGGCGTCTTTTAGTCATTGCTGCTGAAGACATCGGTCTTGCCTATCCTCAGGCTATTACCATTGTAAAAGCTTGTACCGATTCTGCCCTACAGTTAGGACTTCCAGAAGCTAGAATTCCTTTGGCAGAGGCTACAATTCTCCTGGCATCTTTGCCCAAGTCCAATTCTGCATATCATGCGATCAGTGCGGCACTCAATGACTTAGACAGACTTGATGTAGGACATGTCCCTTACCATCTGTGCGATACAAATTCAAATGCTTCTATTAAAAATAAATCGGAATATTTATACCCTCACGATTATCCGAATCATTACGTAGAGCAGCAATACATGCCGGATAATATTAAGCATAAGGTTTATTATGTTCATGGTAATAATAAATTTGAGCAATCTATGAAAACTTATTGGGATAAAATAAAAAAGCATCTATAGAAGCCTTATCTTATAAAGAAGATTTTTTGGAAAGTCGTTTACAGTAAAGCTCTTTTTTGAAGATATATTGCAAGTAGAACTTTCCTATTGGTTACAAAAAATAGGCTATTGATTTCAATAGCCTATTTTTTATTTCATAAAAATTGTTCACTTTCTTACGATGACTTAGTATGTCTCTCCTTCTCGAAGTTCAATAAATGGTATGTTCACTTGTGGTGGGAATAATGGTGGGAAGTCTGGACAAATTTGTCTTGGGCTAACGTTTTGTTCGCAGAAACCAGTACTTAATACGCATAATTGCACTGGAACCTTAATCTTCTTCTCACAAGTAATACACAATGCAATGATTAAGTTTACAAGAACTTCTCCAGTTGCTGGGTTAAATATAATGTCTCTAGATATGCTTTGAGTTGCTAATCTAGGAGCGAATGATATATTACAGAATTCTGTAAACTGAGGTAGGAATGCGGAATCAAATACAGAAGGCATACATAACTCAAAGAAGTTTGTTACTGTTTGATTTACTGGTACCCTTCCTCTAAGTGTTGTACTTTGTGTATTTCCTTGATTATCAATAAAATCAACATCCAACTCTACTGCAACAGTACCTGTAATTAAAATTTCCTGTGAACCAAAAATCGGTGTTCCTCTCGTTATTTCATCACACTCAGAAGTATCTGCATAAATCAGGTATTGAAGTAATCCAGCAGGACCTGGAACAACAACTGGATCTCCATTTGCTTCTGTAACAAATTGAGCTCCTGATAGGGTCGTTGTCGGTGTAATGGTTAAGTTTCTAGGATCATTGATATTATCAGGATTAAAGAATTTTTTAGCTCTAAGACCTCTTACTCTTATAATCCTAGATTTTGGACCGCATCTAGATGTTGGAAGGGTTCCAAATGGCACTCTATTTCCAGCTTGTAATCCTTGTAGATTAAATGTTGCTGCATCATATACCTTATCTACAAATATACATTCACCAACGACGTCATCTAGGCAACCGTCAAAAAAGCAACCTGTATTAGCAATACAGCATGGTTCATCTATTTGTAGTACTCCATTATTTAATTCTTCATTATTTGCCATTATTTTCACTCCTTTTATTTTTTATTCATAAGAATAAATAAAACTTTTAAATTCCTACTTACTGTAGAATATGTATTTAGGTCTATTAAGGTGCTAGTAAACAGTAATTTTTATTATCATTTTGCATATATTTAAATAAGAAAATCATCTAGAAATATTCTTATGGGTTATAAAAAATACTTTTCTATATATTTTTCAAATCTTAATTTTAAGGAAGTGATATTATGGCATTTGTGGCTGGGTATGAATTTATTATTCAAAATGACCTGGGTATACTTTTTAATTTCTATTTAAACGAAAAAAAATGCATCGAATACATCGCATCGGATAAAAAAGGCATATGGAAGGATAAGAACGTGGTTCTCGAAGAACCCGCAAATAATTTCTGTGTAGAAGTCCACGGTACTACCCTACACCTGCTTAGTTTTCATGAAAATGGAGCCCTATATTACAGTAAATTTGAGGATGGGCTTTGGCAAAGTCATTTAATTGCAGAATATCCAGTGACACGCCAGAAGGTCCTATACCCTACACTGAAACTGATCGATCATCAAATCCACATATTTTACTATTTAATCGATACAGAACATAAAAGAAAAGCCTATTTATTGCATATGCACTTTCACAATAACAAATATCACAATAATCACGTTACTACAATATCTTCTAATTCCTATTTCAATAGCTTTAAAGTATTCCCTACAAAGGATTCTATTTTTATATTGTATAGTTCTCTGGTCCATGAATTCGAGCAGATATTCATTTCAAAACTTAATTTACATAGTGGAAAGTGGAACAACCCAATATGTATCACAGAATCTAAAGATAAAAAAATATATATCGATGGCTTATTGGACCATGATCATAAATTCCATATCCTATGGAGTAAGTATGATGATGAGTATTTGGTAGTTCAGTATCTAAACTTAAGTCTAGATACATTGAGTGGAGATTTGGATGCTCCAAAGCCAATCTCTTTGTCTTCAAAATCTAGCTGTTCCTTTCCAACCTTAGTTTATTACCAGAAAGCGTTGTGGGCTATTTGGGTGGAGATGAACAAGATCATATCCAGCTACACCTTGGATAATGGACGAACTTGGTCTAAATATTTTATCCATGAAGATACCAGAAAGTTTGATTTTAAACGTTATCGATATAGTTCCAGTAAAAAACAAGAAGAAAATCATATTCTATGTGACTTCGTCTTTGGTAGTTTATATCCCGATATACAGTTTTTAGGCTTTGGAGGTGAAACTCGTGATGACATACCGACAGATCAATAGCACATTCATACCGAAATCCTCAGATATCCCTCAAGTTTTAGATTCCGCAGTCACTTTAGAAGATAATCTAGCCTTGATTGAAGAAAATGATGCTCTAATATCTAAAGTAAAAACCTACGAAAGTAAAATAAATGAATTAGAAGAAATGATTAATTCAAAAGACGAAAAAATCAACGCTTATAGTTCCGTGATTACTGCCTTGGAAGAGGAAATTAAAGAATTGAAAGAAGCTGAAAGTCAAAACGATTTTTTAAATGTGGATGTATTGAATGTTGAACTTTTAAAACTAAAAGAGCAAAATCTTCAGCTACAAACTGAACTTACCTCTCAGAAGGAGCATGCACAGTTGCTGCATATCTTAATGCTAGTACTGGTGATCGTATAGTTAAAAAACATTAAATAAAAACTGAAATATAGCCATTCCTTATAGAGCATGGCTATATTTCAGTTTTTTATTTCAACACTTGAACTTTTATTTTTTATATATTATGAATTGTTTTTTCTCAACCAATTGATTGAATCTAAGATATCCTTCTCTTTATAAAGACTTTGATTTTTATTCATATACTTGCAAATAGCGACTACCATCTTGTCATTTTCAGGTAAACCTTTGCTTAAGAGACCTTTCAAAATGAATAAAATTTTTTCGATATATGGATCATCATATAGATGCTCTTTTTCTACAAGGAGGGTAATAAAGTTATATTGAGCAGTATGAATGTTTTTATCTTCTTTTACATACATCGCTATCCGTTTTTCATCTTTATTTAAAATACTATAGATTTCTATAGCTTCTTTTTTTGACTCCCATCGCTTGAGCATAAAATTTGTCGGTTCTGTTCTTGCTACAGGAAGGAAGTTTTGTACATCCTCCAGCATACACTTTTCTATTGTAAATAAGTTCAGATCTATTTGCTCATTCTTTAGTCCATCGATCTGGATGATATCGGTGGAATTCAGTCCATTGAACCCCATCTCTCTAAAGTGTTCAAATCCTAAATTAGACCCTTCAAGAACAACATCAATACTATAGCATTGATTTTTTCTTCCAACTGATTGTATAAAACCCATGATGTATTTTGTATTCCTATGATTTTGGTATTCTTTATATAAGTAAAAACCAAAAATATAAACGTATTTTCCATAGGGAGCATCTTCCTCATTAATGGTCATTCCCACATATCCCACGATATTTGCACCATCTAGAATGAGGTAAAAGTGGTCCGTATCATATAAACTCTGTTGATTGTAATACAAAATAATTTTATCTAGCTCCTCCGGTAGCTTTTTTTTATATAAGTTCAGCGGTATTATCATTATTTTATCTTTTATATCCTTCTTTATCGTATTCAATTCGATTTCGTCTAAATCCACCAATATTTTCTCTAGGGGTTTTCTGATCTTCTCTTCTATATAATTTCTATCGATTCGTTTCTTACCGCTACTTTCTTCTATCATCATGGATACATATCTCTGCATATCTAGTTTATGTAAGATGGATTCACTTTTTAAAATTTCATAAGCCTCGTCATTGATTGTAACTTCTATGTTTTTTGCCATATAATTTCCCTCCCCTAGTACATCATATTTTAAGGATTAGGAGATTATTACAGTAGGGGATTGGATTTTTCACCAACAAAAAAACATGAGAATTTCTTTAAAGAATATTCCCATGTCTCTATAGAGCTTTAGTCTATCATATTTTTATGTATATACTCACTAGTTATTAGAGCGAGCATCGCTCCATAGCCCACGTTAAATCTAATTTCATCTCCCACTTTGTATTCTCTGTCACAATGAGTAATATCAATGATGAGATGGTCACTACTAGCACCGAGAACATCGATGTTTTTATCTACAGGCTCAATGGAAGCACCTGCTGTATCCTGTCTTCCAACTGCTAAAATCGCCCTTTTCATGATACCTTTATCTTCAAATACTGGAATATTCCAAAAAGCATCTCTGCCGATTGTGCCGATTGGATGAGACGGTTTATCTTTAATTTCTATTATTTCTGCCACCAGTTGGAATACATCATGATGTGTATTTTCAATAAGTTCTCCATATGCTGCTTCCCGCCCTAGTAACAATGTTTCTCCTAAGCGTAAATTATTAATTTTTTTAGGAATCCGATCTTGTTCTAGTAAATGGAAGGAGCTAGAGTTTCCGCCACTGATAATTTCCAGTTTTGTATCTAAGACTTTCTCGATCTTTTCTCCGTACTCAACTAATTTACCTAAATTTGTTTCGTCAGGTATTACACCACCGTAGCAAGTTAAGTTTGTTCCGACGCCGATTACCTTAATATTTTGTAATTTTTTCATTTTTAGCAATGCATCTTCAAGTTCAACTTCGTCAAAAAAACCTTCTCTTAAATCACCTAAGTCTACCATAATAATGATCTTATGGATTTTTCCAAGTTTTTCAGCAGCATTGTTTAGTGCAACGATGGTCTCTAACTCTGAATTTAAACTGATATCTGCATATGCTACTGTTTCTTCTACTTGACTGGTCATAGGAAGTCTCAGCATTATTTTTTCTATGGATATATCCTTTAGTTTTTTTAGGTTTTCTATTCTTGAATCTGCTAAATACCTTGCGCCACCATCTACATATGCCTGTGCAATTTCTGAAATACCTGAAAATCCTTTTGTTACCGCCGCAACTTCTATCCCTTTTTCTTTACATAGATCGGTAATGATCTTTGTATTATGTTTAAGTTTACTTAAATGAATATCTATTCTTGGATTCATACAACTTCCTCCTAATCTATACCCATACTCTGCTTCATTAAATTCAAAGCAGCTTCTGGATATTTCTTCGAGAGAACTCCTAAGGATGCCATAATATAATGATGATCAATGACTACTTCAACTTCTTCCTTCGGTAATAGAAGCTGACCGCTATGTTTTCTAACAGCTTCTCGAATGATTTCTACGCCATCTGGTAGTCTCGTCAGTGCTCCACCAGTACCAATAATGTACTGAATATTCGAAAGATCCTTACCTTCTGCAATGGTAATTTTGCCACCAGGTCCATATAGATTTCTTAGCCTTCCTGCATGTCTTTCTAAGGCAACTATTACAGCCTCTAAAGTTAATCTTTCAACAAACTGGATCTCTTCTTCCGTTCTAGGTATTGGCTTTTTATTTTTTAAGAGGTTTTCTATATCGAATCCAAGTTCGGCAGATAATTTCTCTATACCAATGATCCCTACAATATTTTCCATATTGACATAGACCCCTAGGTCTCCTTCAACGGTTCTCTTGGCCATAGGCTCTGGACTGACCAATATTCTATTGATTTCTTCGCTACCTTCTGTAACAGAGTGTAAGTCCGTCGTTGCACCACCCACATCGAAGGTTATAGAATCACCAAAGTTATCCCTAAATAGGATGGATGCCTCCATTACAGAACCTGGCGTCGGAATGATCGGTCCCTTCACCATTTCTCTAACCTTCTGCATTCCCGGTGCATGAATAATATGCTCTTCAAACACATCCTGTATGGCCTTTCTGGTAGGTTCAATATTCAACTGATCAATCTTAGGATATACGTTATCCACAATATATAGTTTGTTTTTTCTACCTTCAAAGATTTCTCTTATTTCATCTTGGTTTTCAATATTCCCTGCATAGATCACTGGAACATCTAGATCTAGATCTGCAATTAACTCTGCATTATAAATCGCGGTATCTCTTTCACCATAATCTACACCGCCAGCAATCAAAATAATGTTGGGATTGATATCTTTAACTTTCTTTAAATCCGTTCTTTTCAGTTTACCGCCAGTGACTAAATGTATATTTGCTCCTGCACCTAAAGCGGCTTCCTTTGCTGCACGAACGGTCATATCATATACAAGTCCATGAACCGTCATTTTAAGTCCACCTGCTGCACTGCTGGTCGCTAGCATATCATCATATTCAATATTGTCTACATTCAGACTTTTTTTCAAGTCTTCTATGGCTTCCTGAAGGCCAATATTTACATCTCCTTCGAGTACAGATGTGGGAGCTTGTCCCTGCCCAATAAATTTAGGGCAAGGACTTAAAATATTTTCAAAAGCATTGACAACCGTAGTTGTGCTCCCAATTTCTGCGACTAAAACATTAATCTTCATTACTCATCTCGTTTCTTCGTTTTACCAGGAATGTAGCAACATGAATACCCTTTGTTCCTCTTCCAAATCCAGCATCTACACCTTGTTTTACCGCGATTTCTGGAGTAACCTGAGTACCTCCACATAAAATCATAATTCTATCACGAATACCTTTTTCTATACATAGCTCATGAATACGCTTCATGTTTTTATAATGGATCTCATCATGGCTGATGATTGTCGATGCTAAAATTGCATCTGCATTTAATTCAATGGCTGCATCTACTAATTTTTCAAGAGATACGGATGTTCCTAAATATTCACATTCGATACCATATTTTTCAATACCACCGTGTTTGATATCAATGATCTCTCTTAATCCTACAGAGTGCTCATCTTCGCCCACAGTACCTGCTACTATTTTTAAAGGTTTTTTTTCAATTTCAGCTCTTACTTCATCCTCAGACATAATCTCTGGCTCCGGAGGAATAACTAAAGCATCTGTATCGATTGTAAATGGTACTTTACCCTTTAACTCAATTCTTGTACCTTCCGCAGGATGCATCACTTCTCTATGAATTACCTCTACATCCTCAAGACCCATCTTTTTAGCCATTTCGATTGCAGCAAACTCTGCTACTCTCTTAGTAGTCGGCATGAATAGGTTCATCATAATGATGCCATCTCCAGCCCACTCAACCTCTGGTTTAATATTAGAAGTTTCCCTAAGTTCTTTTGTCTCTTCTAATCTTACATTAACATTATCTGTTTCATCTAATTCATCAATATAAATTATTTTTTCAGGTACTTCTAAAGTACTACCACCAATTAATTTTGCTGGATCACTTTTATCTCCACCATATTGCTCTACGTTATTATATCCAAAGTGGGCTGTAACAGGAGCAAAATAATCTGCATCTCTTTCATATACAGTCCCTGCGCCAACGCCACCATCCATTTTTCTAGCAATTCCATCGCCATTTCTTTCTGGGTATTGTCCAGAGTCTACGAAGAATCCTTCTTCAATAGCTTTAAAGAATCCACCAACCTCTAGAACTTCTTCCATGAAAAGAACGGATCTCTCTTTAATTTCTCTTACTTTCTCTCTTAAATATCCTTCATCCTTTAATTCAATCATATCCATTAGTCCATCCATACCAACTAGAGCCTGCTTTGCTGTATCAATGGCTTCCATGTTGTATATATGCCACGGAACATTTCTACCTTCATCCGGTGTGATTGTTGATTGGATATCTGCTCTTGTAAGTCTTGAAATTAAAAGGTTTAATACGTGGGTTACAGTCGCTTCTCTCGTAGAAGATTCCATATACTTTGTATTCATTTGTGCTCTCATTCTGTAATCTTTAAACGTCTCTCTTAGAGCAACAGCATATGGTAAGTCTAGCTTCAAGCAGTTTGCAGGAGGCGCTGTTGGCGGCACTGTTGATAAACAGATATTTCCTTTGTTCATTCCTACTTTTACAGAATACATAGAGTTGATTGCATGCTGTACCATCAGCTCTGGCATTACCTTCCAAGCTTCTCTTGCAGTAGCATTGGCATTGTGAGCACCGTCAATTTGTGCGATATCTGCCCAAACCATTAAGCTCTTCGCTTCAGCAGCATCTACAAAAGAACGGATCATATTTACATTTCTGTATAAAACGTTATATTGAGCATCTTGGTGCGCGCCGTTCACACCTTCTTCAGCGAACATAACCGCAATTTCAGGACCAGCAACACCACTGATATAGGAATGGTAATTGATTGGTCTACCTACTTCTTCTTCGATAAGGTCTAGAGCCTTTCTCTGAGCCCTCACTTGTTTTCTAGTGATTGGAATTCCTCCGATACCTTGAGGTGTACCTTCAACCAATCCATCGAAGTGACTTTGTCCAGCAGTTCTAATTACCATGATGTGGTCTGCACCATGCCAAGCAGCCATTCTCATTCTTCTGATATCATCTTCAAATCTTCCGGAAGCAATCTCAGTTGTGATCACATTATTTGGCTGAGGATCAATATCCCCAAAGTATTTTGCAGATGGCAATGGAATACTGTTTTTTAATGGTGTGGACATATCATTAAATGTAAACGGTCCCATTGGTAAATTTTCTTCTTTCTTTCTCCAAACCCATCCACGTCTTTTAGGCGTATACTGTTCTAAATCTTGCAATATATTTTTTACATCTAATTTCTTATTTGGTTGTAATTCCATTATTTAATCCCTCCTTTAAAAAGGCTTACTGCATCATCCCAGTACTTACCATCTATTAAAGCAAGTCCCGCTTCTCTAATATCTATATTCTTATCTGTTGCTACTTTATAAACAACGTGCCCTGCACCTTTACTCATTAATCCTCTATCGATCACACCTTCTACAATAGCTTTCGCCTCGATACTAGAGAACCCCATTCTTAAAAGAACAGCTCTTTCTATAGACGGTGTGGTGTTTTTTCTAGCAAGATCAATTAGCGGATCTACGATCTGCTCTGCTAATTGCCAAAATTTTTGCTCTAATTGTTCATCTGTTAAATCTGCTAAATGTGCACGACGCACTTGAAAATCGTCTGCTCTTTTCATTATTGTACCTCCAATTTATTTAATAGTTACACCCAGTTCTTTTAGTGTGTTTTCCACAAATTCTGCTGTAGATTTGCAATCCTCTACTAAAAATTGAACTTCTGCTTTTGTTACTTCTTTTGCATTATTGTTGTTGATGCAGTTTTTAATATAGGATGCTCTCAATTTATTCATATCTGCATCTACAGCCTTGATCATTGATGGATGAGAAGGAAGAATGATATTTTCTCCTTGAACCTCGTTTTGTGGATCTCCGAATACGATTTGGATCCCGTTGTCTCTAGCAAAAGATAACTGTGGCTGGATATGTTTACCTGCACCTGTATACTCTGTTTCTTGAACGATGATGATTTCATCTTCTTTCAGCTCTTGAGCCAAGCTAAAGGCAGCCGCTAAAGAAGTGTTTCCTGCTGGTCCTCTTTCAAGTCCTTCTAACTGAGCCAAAGCCTCTGTCATATAGAATACTTCCCCTTGATTCACTGTAACGTATCGATCCATATATCGAAGAGGTCTTGCTGCAGATCGAGGAACGTCGGATCGATCTGGCCATGTAGAGAACGGCATTCCAAATCCAGTATGTCCAGTTGTAAAGGACTTTTTATTAAATAAGGTGTCGCTGGCCATATGAAGACCTTTTAAGTTTACACTTGCACCGATAATTTGCGTATTTGTTGCTCCCGCTTTGATTACACCTCTGGCTGTACCAGTTAAGTTTCCGCCCCCTGCATTTGTACAAACAATAGCAGCCGGATCTTTTCCTTCCTTCTGTCTTACTTGCTCTATTAACTCGTACCCTAATGTTTCAACACCAGCGATTCCGAATGGACTATATAAAGAGGCATTAAAATATCCTGTTTCTTCTAAGAGCTTTAAGAAGGTATAGAAAAGTTCTGGTCCTACAGTAAGCTGAACTACTTCAGCACCATAAGCTTCACATTTTCTAGCCTTTTCTATGATTTCAGGTTGTCCAACACCTTTGCTATCGTAGCACTCTTGGACAATGATACATTTTAATCCCTGCATAGCAGCTTGACTTGCAACAGCAGAACCGTAGTTTCCACTTGTAGCAGCTATTACACCTTTGTATCCAAGCTTCTTCGCATGATACACTGCATTCGCTGCTCTTCTTGCTTTAAAACTTCCAGATGGATTTGAAGCTTCATCTTTAATAAAGATTCTAGCGCCGTATCCTTCCGGTGCAAATTTTCTTGCTAAAGCAGTTAGGTTTTTGAGCTCTAGTAGTGGTGTGTTTCCTACCCCTGTGCTCCCTTGTATCTCTGTCATTTCTTCTAGGGTATACCCTGTTTCTTTCATCATTCTTTCATAATCAAATGCGATACCATCTAGTTCAAAATCATTATAGTCAATACCAATGGATTTTTTCATGATTTCACTACGTCTTGATAGGACGGCATCATAGCTCATATCTTTATTCATTGGCTTCACCTCCCCAAAGGATATCTTTTAGTTGAATGCCGATTTCTAAAATTTCCGGAATAAATTTTCCAAAATCATGGTCATAGTGATGGTTTACTTCTATTAAAGTACCTTTCACATGGCGCTTTGTAATCGTTTCAATTTCAACAATACTACCAATTTCAGCATCTTCCATTAAGTATCCCTTTGTCCACATTTCCAAAGGCACTTTTTTAGTGTCTTCCGGTAAGTTTGCAGCTCTTTGACTAGGTTCTAATACGATATCATGTATTCTTACCCAACTTCCTTTTTTAACCAAACTAAAAACCTCCTAACAGCATCTATATTATTCACTTACTATCTCTCGATTAATTCTCTCATATCTCCCATGATTGCTCTTGGAACAGGTAGGTCGATCATTGTTTTAAGTCCTGCTCTAGCATTAATTACATGAGGGATCATATTTACGCACATTGCAATTGTTCCTAACCCACCTTCAACCTCAGGTTTAATGGACATATTTACTTCTGGAGTTCCTTTAATGGTGATGTAGTCTCCAGTAAATGTTCCTTCCATCTCAGGCTCAATTTGTTGTGGATGAATCATATCAATTTTTACTTCACCATTTACAAAACCTTGTCCTGTCATGTTTACGCCCGCTACATTACCAGCTGCAGCAAAACCATGCGGTGATTTTCTATCAACAGAAGTAACGATTGGTGCCATTTGTGTCTTGATCTTTTCAACTGGCCATCCAATAGCATCTCCGATCATTCGAATGGATTCTGCAAAACCAACGTGTCCTGCTAAGCTTCCATCCTCTACACCTTTATTAAATTCTTCTACAGTGATACCAACACCTTGCTCTTCCATAACAGCAGGACCAAATGGAGAAAGAGAGTTTACTCTTTTTGCTTCAATATGCTCAACATCTAACATACAACCTGTCAGTGTAACTACTAAAAGGTCCATGATTAGACCTGGATTAATTCCAGTACCTAGAACGGATACACCATTTTCTTTAGCAATTCGATCTAATTCCTTAGCAAGCTCTGGCTCCTGTGCTTGAGGATAGGACATTTCTTCTGCTGTAGAAATAACATTGATTTTATTTTCTAACATAAATTTAATTTTATCAAAAGCTTTTCTAGTGAAAGAATCTGTAGCAAGTAAAGCAATATCTGCCTTTGTATTTTTTACAATGTCTTCAATACTTGGATTGATGATTACAGCAGGTTTGCCTTCGCTATCAGCGCCAAGAATATCGTACATATTCTTTCCCACTCTGCTTTCTGCCATATCGCATACGCCTACAATCTCAACACCTTTTTTATTTAATAGCATTTTAGCCATTCCGCTACCCATTGCACCAAAGCCCCAAATGATTACTTTAATATTTTCCACGTGAATCCCTCCATTTAAATTATTATCAAGATATTATAATGCAAAATCCATGCCAATTAATATTGCTTCTAAAATTCTTTGTTTCGCAGATTGTAGCCAATTAAATCCTCGCTAGAATGTCTTATAAGCTTAAAAACGCAAATTTTATTGCAGACTATGCAAAAAATTTTGCGTTTTATTGTAAAAATCCTCTATCGGCTTTGGTATATTTTTTGTATTTTATTCATATAGCTTAAACTTTTCACAAAGATTTTTAACCATGGAAGAGACTTCGTCTATTCTCTCTGGATGGTCGATGATTGTACCGATGATTTCTGCAATTGTTACCATATCATCTTCCTTCATACCTCTTGTTGTAACTGCAGGCGTACCAATGCGAATGCCACTGGTCACGAATGGACTTTCAGGGTCATACGGTATTGTATTTTTATTTACAGTAACACCGACTTCGTCTAATAGTTTTTCAGCATCTTTCCCTGTAATATTTTTATTTCTTAGGTCTAATAATAGCAAGTGGTTGTCTGTTCCACCAGAAACTAAGTTAAAACCTCTGCTTTTTAATTCCTCCCCCAGCTTAGCCGCATTTTTAATTACTTGTTCTTGGTAAGCTTTAAATTCTGGGGATAAAGCTTCTTTAAAGGAAACAGCCTTTGCAGCAATCACATGCATCAGCGGTCCACCTTGAAGACCAGGGAAAATTGCTTTGTCAATCATTTTCGCATATTTCTCTTTGCATAAGATCGCTCCGCCTCTAGGTCCTCTCAATGTTTTATGTGTAGTTGTCGTAACGAAATCCGCATAATCACAAGGATTTTCATGTAATCCAGCAGCAACAAGACCTGCAATATGAGCCATGTCCACCATTAAATATGCACCAACTTCATCTGCGATTTCTCTAAACTTTTTAAAATCAATTTTTCTTGGGAAAGCACTTGCACCTGCTACGATGAGCTTTGGCTTAATCTCATTTGCAATTCTTCTTACTTCCTCGTAATTGATGAGATGGGTTTCCTTATCAACACCATAATCGACAAAATTATAATATGTACCAGAAATATTTACTGGACTACCGTGAGTTAAATGTCCACCATGGGATAAGTTCATACCTAAAACAGTATCTCCTGGCTTTAATATCGCAAAGTATACCCCAATATTTGCATTGGCTCCTGAATGAGGCTGTACATTGGCATGTTCTGCATTAAATAACTTTTTTAATCGATCTCTCGCTAAATCTTCCGCAACATCTACTTCTTCACAGCCTCCGTAATATCTTTTTCCTGGATATCCTTCAGCGTACTTATTAGTTAATTGACTTCCCATGGCTTCCATTACTGCTTCTGTAACAAAGTTTTCAGATGCTATCAGTTCTATATTCCCTCGCTGTCTTTTTGTTTCTTTTTGTATTACCTCATAAATTTCCGGATCAGCAATCTTTAGCGTATCAAAGTTCATAAGTCAATCAATCTCCTTTCGATTGTGAAATTTTCTTAATTTCATTTATATTATAACTATTTTAAATATATTTTACAACATATCCAATTGTTATATTTTCCTTGTCTATTTCATATATTATCCAAATTCCAATTAAATTAACACCATTTATAAATTTTCTAACTATATTGTAATGTTTTTAGCTTTGAGCCAAGGGATATTTTAAAATATTAAGTCAAATTATAGGACTCTATGTCTATGATATTCATCTTACATTTATACCTCTAATTTGATATAATAATGTTCTTGGAGGTGATCGCATGAGTTCATTTAATCGTAAAAAAACATTAATTATGGCACTATATGCAGGTGAGATCATGCTTAAAAATGGTGCCGAAACCTATAGGGTTGAAGATACAATAATTAGATTATGTAAATCTAGAAATTTTCATTATGTGGAGGTTTACGTTACTCCTACAGGTATTTTTGCCTCTGCAGATACTAAAGGAGACTCTCAGGATGAAATTGTAACTTATATTAAACGAATAAAATCTAGAGGCATTAATTTAAATAAAGTAGCGGAGGTAAACAGCTTCTCAAGGCAATTTGTTGAAAGTGATATGCCTTTAGATGAAGCTCTATCTAAACTAAAAGAAATCGATAGTTTAAAACCTTATCCCAAGCATGTTGATGCCTTACTAGGTGGAGGTCTGTCGGGTGCTTTTTTTGCATTGCTATTCGGAGGAAATATTCACGCTTTCTTTGGTGCCTTTATCGCTGCCAGTATCGTAAGCTATCTTTTGTCCAATCTAGCACAAACCGAGTTTCCACCTTTTCTATCCAATATTTTCGGTGGTGCTACCGCAGCTTTCATGGCAATCGCATTATCTTACATTAGCCCTTTAATCAATGTAGATATCGTAATCACAGGGGCTATTATGGTCATGGTTCCTGGGGTTGCTATTACAAATGCAGTAAGAGACTCTATCGCTGGTGATCTGGTATCCGGGCTGGCTCGTGCAGCGGAGGCAGTAATTATTGCTACCTCTATTGCTGTAGGTGTGGGTTTTGTTTTAAAACTTTGGCAAATTCTATTAGGAGGTCATTTATTATGGAATATATAACAAATTTTTTCTATGCCTATATTTCCACCATAGGATTCGCTATCTTATTCAACGCTCCTAAATCCACCTTTATTAAATCTGGATTTGCTGGCGGATTAGGATGGGTCATTTATATCTTTACTAAAAATATATCGGCATCTATTCTTGGTGCTACATTTGTTGCTTCTTTAATCATTGCGATTATCGGGGAGATTTTTGCAATTATAGACAAAAACCCCATTACCGTATATATTATTCCTGGCATCATTCCCTTAGTTCCTGGCTTCGCCCTTTATAATACTATGCGCTCCATTGTAGCAAGACGGTTTGATTTAGCTGCCAACCACGGGGCAGAGGCTCTTTTAATATCCATATCCATCGCTGGGGCTTTAGTCATCGTCCTTTCCATAAACTCATATAGAAGACATCATTCTCGAATGAAGCAATAGAAACAAGGGTATATCACGTATACCCTTGTTTAAAATCTGCTCAACTTTTTCGAATGAAGCAATTTAGTCAATGTTCAATCCCATAAATAAAGTATCATAGAATCTATCGTTGATTTTAAACTCTCTCGTGATTGTTCCTTCTATTTTAAAGCCTAATTTCTCATAGACATGAATTGCAGACTGGTTATCTGTTCTAACCCGTAAATTTACTTTTTTAATGATTTTTGAGTCATGGCACCACTGGATTAAATATTTTATAAGCTCTGTACCGATACTCTTTCCCCAGTAGTCTTTTAAAACACTGACACCAAATTCTCCAGTATGCATTGTTCTAGGTCTTATTCCGGCAGAAAAATTTAAGTTTCCAATGATTTCACCTTCATGCTCTGCCACTAAAAATAAAGCATTCTTTTGTTTTGACGTAGATTCAATAAATTGTTCCTGTTGTTGAAGATTTAAATTAAATTCGCCTTTTCCAAAGGTTAAAAAATCCGACTCACAACTTATCTGATCTAAATATTTAAGCATCTTCTTTGCATCGTTGACATTAGCTTCTCTAATTATGATCCTACTATAATCTTTTAGTCTTATTTCTTTCATCCTGCTACCCTATTATTTTAGTATTGATAGAAAGCTTTGTAAGCTTTATATGTCATATAAAGATCTACCTTACTGATTAATTCAATAGGTGCATGCATGCTTAACATTGGTGTTCCGCAATCTACGACTTCAGCGCCTCTATTGGCTAATATGTATGCAATTGTACCGCCGCCGCCTTGGTCAACCTTTCCAAGCTCTCCAATCTGCCAGGTTACATCATGATTGTTGAAGATATCTCTAATTTCAGCTAGAAACTCAGCGTTGGCATCGTTGCAGCCACCTTTTCCTCTTGCACCAGTATATTTTGTAAGTGTAACACCTTTACTGATGAATGCTGCATTTCGTCTATCTAAAACCTCTGGGAAGTTTGGATCAAATCCAGCCATTACATCGCCAGATAATACTTTAGAGCTACTCATTGCTCTACGTAGGTCTAAGTAGGTTGTTTTTCCTTCTAAAGCAAGTAGTTCTGCAACTACATCTTCAAAGAACATGGATTCTGCACCTGTATTCCCCATGCTGCCAACTTCCTCTTTATCTACAAATAATCCAACAATTGTGTCTTTCGGGGCAGATGTCTCTAAAACAGCTTGGTATGCTGCAAAGGAACAAACGCGATCATCATGTCCGTGAGCTGCGATCATACTGCGATCTAGCCCTACATCTCTGGCCTTTCCTGCTGGCACAATCTCTATCTCTGCTACTGTAAAGTCTTCCTCTACAATGCCGTACTTTTCATTCAATAGGTTTAGCACATTTAGCTTTACCTTTTCATCGATCCCCTCGCCACTGTAAGGGATATTTCCAATAATAACATTCAGACCTTCTCCTGTAATTCCTTCGTCCATCTTTTTCGCCATTTGATCCTTTGCTAAATGCGGCAATAAATCAGAAATATAAAGTACAGGTTCATTCTCTTCTTCTCCAATGTTGATAGAAACCTTCTCACCATTCTTCTTGAAGATTACACCGTGCAGTGCAAGTGGTATGGCAACCCATTGGTATTTTTTTACGCCACCATAGTAATGGGTTTTTAATAATGCTAAACCGCCATCTTCGTATAAAGGAAAGGCTTTTAAATCCAATCGAGGAGCATCTAAATGACTTCCCACGATTCGCATACCTTTATGGATTCCTTCCTTCCCTACGACGAATAAGGCAACACTTTTGTTTTTATTTTCAGCATAGATTTTATCCCCAGCCTTAATATTTCCCTTACGGATTGCCTCCTTTAAAGAAATAAATCCTTGTCCTATTGCATTTTTTACGATTTCATCCACACATTCTCGTTCTGTCTTTCCCATATCCATAAAATGTTTGTAGCTTTCTCCAAATTCAAAGACCCGCTCTAACTCTCCAGGCTTCAACTGCTCCCAAGCATTGTTAAATTTTTTAACGAGTTGATCTTGTAATTCCTTTTCTAAACTTTTTTCTGCCATATAATTCACCTCTGTTTATTATTAAGAAATATTAGAAAATTTCCGCTTAATTTTATGATACGCTCCCTATGCTATATTGTCAAGAATTGGATAAGTTTCACTCTATAGCTTTGATCCTCCTATGTATCGATAGATAGAATCTACCAGAATAAAACATGAATACAGTTCTCACCTCAGCATAAAAATTAATTATAAAAAAATTCCTTCTTAATCGTTATTAAGAAGGAATACAGTAATTTATATATCTTACATTAAGGTTTTTAATTGAGCAATAGAGTCCCTATCTTTTTTCAATATTTCTCCTGCAATATCTCGTGATTTATCGTCTAAATTGCCTCTTAAAACCTTTTCTGCCATATTAACGCCTTTCGTTTCTCCATTTATAGCTTTTTCTATAATTTCAAATGCATCGCTTTTCATACCTAAATCCATATTCAGTTTCATGTCTGCCATTTTACCTTTCATCCCTAAGTTCTCCTGTGGCTTTCCTCCCATATTCTGAATATGACTTGATAATATTTCAATGTTGTCCCTATGCTGTTTTTGTATATCCTGAAAAGATTTTTTTATATGATCTTCTTCTACTCTGTCTATAAAGGTATTAAAGCTTTCTATCGCCATATACTCTCCTTGCAAAAGTTCATTAAGAGCTTTGATTGTATCAGTATCTGTAACCATCTTGGTTGACCTCCTTCATTATAGAATTTTCTTTTGATATTATTAGAATTCCATTAAATTAAATATTCATACATATAAAAATAGACGTTTCTTCTGTTACGAAGAACGTCTATCAATTATAACCATATACTCAACTATAATGAATACTTAATTTGTAAATTCTATTCGTGTGAAATTCCTGTAATTATAGGGATAAATTGTTGATTTTGTTTAAATGAATTTTCTTTTAATCGAATGATACCATAGCTAATAGCCGTCAATACAAGACCAAATATACCTGCACCAACCTCTTTATTTTGAACAATGTCTATTTTATCTAAAATCATACTCCCCAGAATTACTCCCAAAATCAAAGTAATTAGAGGTATTACATATGCAATGAATGCAGCGGCTAACACATTCTGATGCTCCATATCTATTTCGACACGATCACCAACTTTAGCTTTTATACGATTAATCGCTTCCACTTCCATCTTCATATTATCTTCACCCCATCTGCAACCTTTACAATCTCCACATGCAGACTGTTTTTGAAGAGATACTTTCGCCCGTTCTCCATCTATTGATATAATGACTCCACATTGTCTCATAGAATATACTCCTTTCACCTTATGATTCCTACGGATTATATAATTTTATACACGGAATAAATCTCGCAAATATTTTTAATTGATTAAATCCTTAACGACCTGTGATGCTATAATAAGTCCAGCAACTGAAGGTACAAAAGATACACTCCCTGGAATTTGATGCTTCACAGTACAAGTTCTATCTTTTTTAGTGCAAATACAATTTGTTTTACAATTACTTTCAATCTCTAAAGGAGTGATTGGCTCTTCTTTTGAATATATCACTTTTAGATCCTTAACACCTCTTTTTCTCAATTCCTTGCGCATAACCTTCGCTAAAGGACAAACAGATGTTTTATAGATATCCGATATTTCCAGCCTTGTGGGATCTAATTTGTTTCCAGCTCCCATACAGCTGATGATCTTTATTCCTCGGTTTTTGCATCGCTCAATTAAATCCAATTTTGCAGTAACCATGTCAATTGCATCAATAACGTAATCGTAGTCATCGGATAATAGCCGTTCTGCACTTTCACTATTATATAGTTCTTGATAAGCAATCACTTCTGCCTTGGGATTAATATCTAAAATACGAGCTTTCATCGTTTCGACTTTTGACTTTCCAACAGTACTTCTAAGTGCATGAATCTGTCTATTGATATTCGTTAGGCAGATATCATCATCATCCACTAACACAAATTTTCCTACACCACTTCTAGCTAGTGCTTCCACGGCAAAGGTTCCAACTCCACCGATTCCAAACACAGCGATCTTACTATTTTTTAAATTTTCAAGACCAGTGGTTCCAATCAATAGCTCTGTTCTTGAAAAGGAATGTAACGCCATTTTATGCCTCCTCTATTTTTCCATTAGACTTAATAGTAACTAATTTTCGTTCTTATGTCAACTGCTGATATGGCACAAAAAAACCCCTATATAGGAGTTTATAGCTTATAACTTTTTCTATTTCTTTATTTTATAAATTTTCCCCACTATGCCGTAGTTGAGAGTTTTGAACCTGCTCTCGCAGGTGGGTATTCTGTTACTGATTTCGTAAGTCCTTTCTAGAAGGCATTTACTAGATCCGTAAACACTGAATTCCCTTTTTTATGGTGTTGGATCAAAACTAAGTCAACAATACGCACATAGTAGGGTGTTAATGTAATAGTATCATATTTTTTAAAAAATTTCAAATATTTTTTTAGTTTGCTCTCATCATACATAAATTACAATCTTTACAGTTATTCAATCTCTTTGCTAAATCACTACAGGCTCTTCTAGAAAACACACATGGGATTTGATTTTGCTTTGCTTTTTGCTTTATAATCTCAGTAATATTGTGTTCAATGAAATCGTAAAACACAATGACCATATCAACTTCCCCTGGAATATCCAATTTTCTCATTCCTTTTTTTCTTCCATCCCAATGGATATAATCCTTGATTCCATAATCTTGTAATGTATCTGGTATATTTCCCAATCTATCCGCACCTACTAATAATGCTTTCATAATTACCCTCCTCGTTGATAACGGTTATCATTTATTTAATTATAATATACCCCAGTATTTCTGTCAACTATCATACATCTAAAAATAAAATTTGTTCCTTCAGGCTCACAAACTTTATGTCGCACTCAACTCTAGGTAGAGCTTAGAGTTTCAAGTGCTCAAAATAAATAAAATTTGTTTGTCTACACTGACAAGATTTATGTTGCACGCAATCCTTAACTGTGCTAAAGATTTCAAATACGTAAAAAAATACGCCAACCTTTCGTTTAAAGATTGGCGTAGAAATATTTTGTTGTGCATTATATTTTACATAATGGGAATTCATTCCACCTAGAAACTTTTACGCTTATTCCTTGATATGAACCCTTACACTTAATTCATCCAACTGTCTTTCATCTGCAAAGGTTGGCGCATTGGTTAAAGGACAAGTCGCATTTTGTGTTTTAGGGAATGCAATGACCTGCCTAATATTATCTTCTTTCGTTAGAAGCATTACCAGTCGATCTAAGCCGAATGCAATACCTCCATGTGGTGGTGTACCGTATTTAAATGCTTCTAAAAGGAAACCAAATTTTTCCCAAGCTTCTTCTTCACTGAAGCCTAAAGCTTTAAACATTTTTTGTTGAAGCTCTGAAGAGTGAATTCGAATACTTCCTCCACCGATTTCATATCCATTTAATACGATATCGTAAGCCTTCGCTCTAGCTTTTTCTGGATTCGTTACCATCAGCTCGATATCTTCATCCATAGGTGAAGTGAAAGGATGATGCTTTGCAGCGTATCTTTGCTCTTCTTCGTCATACTCGAATAGTGGGAATTCTGTAACCCAAAGCAGCTTGAATTCATCTTTATCCAGCATATTTAGTATTTTAGCCACTTCAACTCTTAAGTGTCCTAGAGCGTCATAAACCACTTGTTTCTTGTCTGCAACGAACAGTACTAAATCTCCTTGTTCTGCATTCGTTGTCTTTAACACAGCCGCCATCTCTTCTTCTGTAAAGAACTTAGCGATTGGAGAAGTAACACCTTCTTCTGTGATCTTTAACCATGCTAGACCTTTTGCTCCATAATTCTTCACATAGTCTTCTAGCTTCGTAATATCTTTTCTGCTGAATTGGTCCCCATGGCCTTTAACGTTAATAGCCTTCACTGCACCACCACTCTCTATGGCGGAAGTAAATACTTTAAAGCCGCAATCCTTTATAACCTCTCCTAGATCGACTAATTCAAAGCCAAATCTAGTATCTGGTTTGTCAGAACCGAATCGCTCCATTGCTTCTTCATAAGTAAGTCGATCAAAAGGTAGCGCTATATCGATGTTTAATGCTTCTTTAAATACAGTTTGCAATAATTTTTCATTGATTGCCATGACATCTTCTGCGTTAACGAAAGACATTTCACAGTCTATTTGAGTGAATTCTGGCTGTCTGTCTGCTCTTAAATCCTCATCTCTAAAGCATTTTACAATTTGGAAATATCGTTCCATACCGGAGACCATTAAAAGCTGTTTAAACATTTGTGGGGACTGTGGTAGCGCAAAGAATTTGCCTGGGTTCACTCTACTTGGTACTAAATAATCCCGAGCGCCTTCCGGTGTTGTTTTTGTAAGCATTGGCGTTTCAATTTCTAGGAATCCTTCATTGCTTAAAAAGTTTCTTACGATCTGTGCTACTTTATGTCTTAGTATCAAGTTTTTCTGCATTTTAGACTTTCTTAAATCCAAGTATCGATATTTCAGTCTAAGATTCTCAGAAACATCATCATCATCTTTAATGTAGATCGGTGGTGTTTGTGATTGGTTTAAAATTTCGATGTCATCTGCAAATACCTCAATATCTCCCGTCGGCATATTCGGATTTTTAGATTCTCTTTCGTAGATTTTACCCTTTACAGTAATGACATACTCTGAACCTAGTTTTTCTGCTTCCTTAAATGCATCTTCCGATACTTTGTTATCGAATACCATTTGCATAATCCCAGATCGATCTCTTAAATCAACAAATATTAACCCGCCAAGATCCCTTCTTTTTTGTACCCATCCTGATAATGTTACGATTTCTCCAATATTGTCTTTATTCAAGTTACCACACATATGTGTTCTTTTTAAGTTCATGGTACTACCTCCCAGATAAAATTTCCTTCAGTTTTGTAATGTCCTTTAGTTCTATTTCTATTTCTTCGCTGTTTGCCATATTTTTAAGCTTTGCAATACCTTTTTCCAACTCATTCTCACCGATGATAATGGTATAGCTTGCATTTACTTTATTTGCATATTTAAACTGCGCCTTAACACTTCTGTCCAAATGATCCTTATCTCCACTAAAACCAGCACGTCTCAGCGCTGTCAGCAATTTGAAGCCTTCATAGGAAGCCTTCTCACCCATGGTGACGATGAATACATCTAAGCCTTCTGGTTTTGGAATTTCTATGCCTTGATCCTCTAGGGCCAATATGGCTCTCTCAATTCCCATACCGAAGCCCACGCCAGGAGTGCTTGGGCCACCACAATCCTCTACCAGCTTATCGTATCTTCCACCGCCGCATACAGTCCCTTTTTTACCAGCTTCTTCTGTGATGATTTCAAAGGCTGTTTTGGTGTAATAATCTAATCCCCGAACGATTCTTGGATCTATGACATAATGAAGCCCAGATGCCTCCAGATATTTTTTTAATTCTTCGAAGTGATCCTGACATTCGCCACACAAATGATCCATCATCAACGGAACGTCGGTTAGCTGCGCTTGGCAGGAATCCGATTTACAATCGATGATTCGGATAGGATTCCGCTCAAATCTGTTTTGGCAGGTTCCGCATAGTTGATCTAATCTAGAGCTTAAAAACGCTCTCAGCACCTTATTATATTCTGCCCTACATTTTGGACATCCGACGCTATTGATTCGCAGTTCTAATTTTTTAACGCCAAAGGCCTCATAAACGCTCATTGCTAGGTTAATCACCTCTGCATCCACAGAAGCGCTGGATGCGCCAAAAGCCTCTACCCCAAATTGATGGTGCTCTCTAAAACGTCCAGCTTGTGGTCTTTCGTATCTAAATACTGGGGTGATGTAGAACATTTTTGTTGGCTGAGTATCCGCATATAACTTGTGTTCGATGAAGGATCTTGCTGCAGGTGCAGTTCCCTCTGGCTTTAAGGTAATGCTTCTTCCGCCCCGATCTAAAAATGTATACATCTCTTTTTCTACAACGTCCGTCGTGTCTCCTACGCCACGCTCAAATAGCTCTGTATGCTCAAAGACCGGTGTCCTTATTTCTTCAAAACCAAATCGCTTGGCAACTTCCTTAAATACACCTTCAACGTAATGCCATTTATAGGCCTCGCTTGGCAATACGTCTTTTGTACCTCTCGGTCCATTGGTTAACATATGTTTTCCTCCATTCCATTGATTAAAATTTTATATACAAAAACCCCTACATCTCTTAACGATCGATCGGATCGATTAAGGGACGAGAGGTTCATTTCCCGCGGTACCACCCTAGTTGGATTATATCCCACTTTATCTTTAACGCAGATTCACGGATTTTCCTACAACCTTCAGAAAATCTACTCCTAGGTGTCTTCTTTAAATTCTGCTGTATCGAGCTTCCACCATCCTCGACTCGCTAAACCATGAGATTTAAATACTTCTCCTAATCATCGCATTCCATATGATTTTATATAGTATATATTGATTTCTAAATATTGTCAACTAAAAATTTGCGTTTCCTTTCAATCATCTCGTCGACCCTAGAGATGTACTGTTCTAGATTTTTTACATTGGGCACTCGCTCCAGCCTATTTTCCTTAGGGAATGTAAATTTTGAAGTGGCACCAGCGCCTAGTCCAAGGATGGTTTGTTTCTCTTCCATAATCTGAATATTATAGATACACTCAGAACCTGGCTTACCATAGCCAATGTTTTCAAGATTTCCCACCATATGCTTCTGACGATACATATAATAAGGCTTCAGTCCCATGTTCTCTGCATATTGCTGCGTAATTTCCAGCATACTGATGGCTTCCTGATCTTTGGCCAAGCTATAGGTTTCTTCCTGCTCTTTCAATCTAGACGCTCTCTTAATAGCCAAGGTATGAACGGTTAAGTTATTGGGCGCCAATCTTTCAATCTCTCTCATGGTATGAGCGACCATAGCTTCGTCTTCCCCTGGCAGCCCAATGATAATATCCATATTGATATTTTCAAATCCAACCTCTTTCGCCATATGGTAAGCCACCATTACCTCCCCTACAGAATGTTCTCTTCCGATTTCTCTTAAGGTACATTCATTCATTGTCTGGGGATTAATGCTGAGTCGAGTCACATCGGAATCCTTCAGAAACTTTAGCTTTTCATAATCGATTGTATCCGGTCTACCGGCCTCTACTGTAAATTCTTCTATAGAATTCATATCCATATTCTTTTTAATGGCGTCAAATATACGAGCAAACTGAGGAACATTCAATGTGGTTGGTGTTCCACCGCCAATGTAAATGGTCTGAACGTATTTGCCTGCCTCTTTCACAAGGTTCCCAACCCCTTCAATTTCCTTACACAGGGAATTCACATAAACATCTACTAAATGAGCAGATTGCTTCATTGGATTTGAAGGAAAAGAACAGTATAGACATCTGGTGGGACAGAAAGGAATGCTGATATATAGGCTGACCTTTTTTTCATCAATAGGATATACAAAGCGATGCTCCGTTCGAGCTACATCGATTAAAAGTGCTGCTTTTTGTGCATCGATATAGTATTCTTCCACTAGAATTTTCCGAATGCTATCCTCTTGAAAACCGTGTTCAATCAGTTCGTGGACAATTTTCGTCGGTCTGATTCCAGTTAAAATTCCCCATGGTACCTCCGCATTGGTGGCATCTTTTAAAATCTTAAATATCGCCTTTTTAAGGGTTCTTTTAATCTTCTTGCTTAATTCTCGATCCTTTAAATGTTCTAAATGTGCTTCGAACATCTCCTGCTTACCATTCAGTCTAGAAGAAACCACCACCTGATTCTCTTCCAGATTGACAATGGTAACTATCCAATTATCTGTAAAGATATTTTTATCCTCTACATTTTTATGGTATTCTTCACTATTCATGGATATTATTTCGAAAGCACTCTGTTTGTAAAACAGTTTTAGTAGTTCATTGATCTCATACTCATAATTATGTCCCATACAAATTACTTTAATCATAGAATTTCACTTACCTTACATAAGGATTTGTAATTTTTTCGATTCGAATCGTTGTGGCTGGACCATGACCTGGTAACACCGTTAAATCTTCATCCAAAGTAAAAAGTTTGTTCTTAATGGATTGAATCAATTCTTCTTGATTGCCACCATATAGGTCGCTTCGACCAATGGAATTGGCAAATAAGGTATCTCCTGTTAACAGTACATTGCCAACTGCAATGCAAATGCCTCCTTTAGAGTGCCCTGGAGTGTGTATGATTGAAAGCGTCAAGTCACCTAGTTCCAATCGATCCCCATCATTTAAAAATCCATCTGCATTGGTCTCTATTTTAACGCCCGATATGGCCTGTGAATAATTCACACTACTATTTTGTAGCATATACAGATCCTCTTGATGTATATATACCGGTGCTCCTGTTCGCTCACGTAGCTCTACTAAACCACCGATGTGATCTCCATGAGCATGGGTAAGTAAGATATACTTTAGTTCTAAATCGTTGTTCTCTAACACTTTAATAATCTTATCTACGTCCCCACCGGGATCGACTACAGCTGCCTTGTTGGTTTGTTCATCTCCTATAACGTAGCAATTAACAGCATAGACCCCAGCTGGAACTTTTTCTAAAAACATAAAATCCCCTCCTAAAATACTTTCTTGCTGTCAATCAGCATCGTTACAGGCCCATCATTTACAAGATGTACCATCATATGAGCTTGGAATACACCTTTTTCTACTTTTATATCCAACTTTTCACATTGCTCTATAAAAGCTTCATAGAGCTTATCCGCAGTTTCTGGTCTTGCAGCTTCCGTAAAACTAGGGCGTCTTCCCTTTCTACAATCTCCTAAAAGAGTAAATTGAGAAACAGCAAGAATTTTTCCGCCAACATCCTTTACAGACAAATTCATTTTTTCCTCTTGATCCTCAAATATTCTTAAATTCACGATTTTTTCAGCCATATATTGAACATCCTCCATGGTGTCTTCCTTCGTTACACCTAAGAAAACGAGTAATCCTTTTTTGATTGCTCCCGTTACCGCATCGTCAACAACCACTTTTCCTTCTGATATTCTTTGAACTACAGCTCTCATATTTACCTCCAATCTAGGTTGTTACCCTATAGATATCAATAACACCTTGTATTTTTCTTAGTTTTTGCATTAATTTATCTAAATGTTCTATATCACTGATTTCTAACGTCATATTGAATATAGCAGTGCGTTCCTTCGTGGTTCTAGCGTTTAAAGCATTGATTGGAATCTTAGATTCTGCCAAGGCAACGGTTACCTCCGATAGAAGACCTTTTCTATCGGTAGCCTTCACCTGTATTTCAGCTTGGAAAGCAATGGCCTTGCCAACATCCCAGCTGACTTCAATAAATCTGTCCTTTATTTCCTCGTTATCAATAATATTTGGACAATCCCCTCTGTGGATAGAAACACCTCGTCCACGAGTGATGTAGCCTACAATATGATCTCCTGGAACTGGATTACAGCATCGAGCAAAACGAACCATGATATTATCGATGCCTTTGACGATAATACCTTGACTTGGATTATCTTTTTTCTTTCGAGCATTTTCTTTGGAAATTGTTGGTATTTCTTTTTCTGTGGTCTCTACAACCGTTTCTTTTTTGGCAGCCTCTTTAATCTTTGGCATGACCTGAGTCAACGTAATACCACCGTATCCTATGGCTGCGTATAAGTCTTCTTCGCTAGAAAATCCTAATTTTCTAGCCATATGGATTAACACTTTCTGTAATTGAGCCGGAGAAATTTGCAGTACCAATCGTCGGATCTCTTTTTCGATAATCTCTTTTCCTTTTTCGATATTTTCATCACGACGCTCTTTTTTAAACCATTGCTTAATCTTACTTTTGGCTTGAGAGCTTTTAACAATTTTAAGCCAGTCTCTACTGGGGCCCATACTATTGGATGAAGTTAAAATCTGCACGATATTTCCATTTTTTAATTTATAGTCAATGGGAACGATCCGTCCGTCTACTTTCGCACCAACGCATTTGTTACCGACGCCAGAGTGGATTTTGTATGCAAAGTCAATTGGTGTTGAACCGATGGGAAGATTTACAACCTCTCCTTTCGGTGTAAAGACAAAAACTTCATTACTGAATAAATCTATTTTCAAAGATTCCATAAATTCTTTGGGATCTTTTATTTCCTTTTCCCATTCCAGCATCTGTCTGAGCCAAGCCAGCTTCATATCGTTCTGCTGTTCTACAGTTTCTGTTCTACCCTCTTTGTACTTCCAATGGGCAGCAATACCGTATTCTGCAATCTGATGCATTTCAAAAGTTCTAATTTGAATCTCGAAAGGATCTCCTTGGGGTCCGATCACCGTGGTGTGCAGTGACTGATACATATTGGGCTTGGGCATGGCAATATAATCTTTAAACCGCCCTGGGATCGGCTTCCATATGGTATGGACAACGCCTAATACACCGTAGCAATCTTTCACGCTATTGACGATGACGCGGACTGCCATAAAATCGAAAATTTCATCAAAGGATTTTCCTTGGTAGGTCATCTTTCTATAGATGCTATAAAAATGCTTTGGTCTGCCAGTGATTTCATTTTCAATATCAAAATCCTCTAGCTTTTCCCTTAAAGTTTCTATAATATCGCTGATAAAATTTTCTCGATCCTTTCTCTTTTGAGATACTTTTTCTACGAGATCATAGTATCCCTGTGGATCAATATATCTTAAACAGATATCTTCCAATTCCCATTTGATTCTGGAAATACCCAGTCGATTGGCAATGGGAGCAAAGATCTCCAATGTCTCTGTCGCCTTTTCCTTCTGTTTCTCTGGATTTTGGAACTTTAGCGTCCTCATATTGTGAAGGCGGTCCGCAAGCTTTATCAAAATAACACGGATATCCTTCGCCATTGCTAATACCATTTTCCTAAGGTTTTCAGCTTGTCTTTCTTCCTTAGAGTTAAAAGAAAGACGGGTTATTTTTGTTACGCCTTCTACTAAATCTGCTATTTCAACGCCAAATTCCTCTTTTACCATATCATATCCATATTCTGTATCTTCAATTACATCGTGTAGTAGTCCCGCTACAATCGTACTGGCATCCATCTGTAGGTCTATTAGAATCCTAGCTACTTCAACAGGATGAATAAAATAATCTTCACCCGATTTTCTATATTGTCCCTGATGTGCTTTTTCCGCATAGTTAAAAGCCTTCGTAATGAGTTCAAAATCACATTGTGGATTATATTCTTTAATTTTATTGATTAAGTCTTCTAACATCATATATTCACCCTCTTTAGTAGCCATAGACACTACAATTATAGTTTTAAAGCAAAGCTTAGATCATCCAAACACGCAATAACTCGTTTAATATTGTAATTCATTATAAAGCTTAATTTCTTATCCATTTTTATAAAAAAAGCTTCTATAAAAGCGTTGCAAGGAAGCTTTTTTTGAAACTCATTTACGGTAAAGTTCTTCTTTAGAAATACATTATAAGTAGAACTTTCCTATTTGTTATAAGAATAAGCACCTTATTGAAGCGATGCTTATCCTAATTTATAGAATTCTTAAAATTCGTATTCTACCAATGATTTTATTTCGTAACCCTTTAAAATATCTCTTCCTTTTAGTCCAGTCAATTCGATTAGGAAGTTCATAGAAACCACTTGTCCGCCAAGTGCTTCAACCATCTTTGCCGTAGCCAGTACAGTTCCTCCTGTGGCCAATAGATCATCTACAATCGCAACTCTCTGCCCTGGCCGAATTGAGTCCTTGTGTATTTGTAATGAGTCTGTCCCATATTCAAGTTCATACTCATAAGTAAGCGTTTCTGCTGGGAGCTTTCCAGGTTTTCTTACTGGAACGAATCCTACGCCTAATTTATATGCAACTGGTGTCCCTACTAAAAATCCCCTAGCTTCGGGTCCTACTATGATATCGATATTCAAGTCTTTTAATTGCTCTGTCAATTGATCGGTTACATATTGTAAAGCTTCTCCTTCTTTTAAAACAGTGGTAATATCCTTAAAGCTGATACCTTCCTTAGGAAAACCTTCAATCTGTCTGATCTTACTTTTTAAATCCATTCGTTATTTCCTCCCCACAGCATGTGCTGACATTTATTTTAAAAACCATACTAATGATTTTCATTCTAGTAGCCCAGTTTTATAAAGAATAATAATATTATATCTTTTATATAGAATTTTATCAATAATCTAAATACAACAACTGTCCCGTAGTTTAAGTTTATCGAAAATCTTCAATGGTAAGTTGGATATTGGACCGTTCCATATAGGTATTGATGGTCGGGTAGAATGCGATGTCTATCACAATATTTGTATTTGAGCCTTGATATAGCCTCTCTAATTCATCGCTTCCAAATCTAGTCGTTATCAACTCTTCAAATGCCTTAATATCTCCAAAATAGATGCCGTCCATATATTTCCCTTGTTTCGAAAGTAATTTGAGTTTTAAAACATTTCTATTCTGACCAAGGATATGTCCTTTTATTACCCGAATATTTTTATCGCCAAACAGAGGTTTGTTATTTCCTTTCCCAAAAGGAGACAATCGCTCAATATCTTCTATAAGTTCATAGTCGATACGATCTATTTCTAATCCCATATCTAAATTAATGGTTGGTATTAAGTCCTCTTCCGTTAGGTCTGTCACTTGATTCAACTTTTCCCTCAGGTTTTCCACTTGATCTTCATCTAAGGATAACCCTGCAGCCATAGGATGTCCACCAAATTTCCGAAGTAAATCCTTACATTTTAGCAATTCCTCAAACATATTATAGCAGTCAATGGATCGGCCAGAGCCCTTAACGCCCTCTTCGGATTTTGTCAGCACAATGGTAGGAACATGGTATTGCTCTTTTATTCTTCCAGCAATGATCCCAGCCAAACTTTCATGGACCTCCGGCATATAGATTACGAAAACCTTGTGATTCTTTATGTCCGTACCTTCAATGATCTCTATGGCTTTTTCCACACCTTTGATGGTCATATCTTTCCGATCTTGATTGAGCTCGTATAGTTCCTTTGCTAAAGAATCTACTTCTTCCCGATCCTCTGCAATTAAAAGTCGGAGACCTTTTTTTGCATTGTCCAGTCTGCCAGAAGCATTGATACATGGACCTATAATAAAACCCAAGTGGTATACAGATATGCTTTTGCTTTCAATACCGGATTCTTTCATTAAGGCCATCAGTCCTAGATTATTGGTGGTTTTAATAGCCTCTAATCCCTGTTTTACAAAAATTCGATTCTCATCGATTAGGTCAACAACATCACAAACTGTGGCGATTGCAACAAATTCTATCAGCCGAAAGCTTTCTTCCATAGGGATCTTCATCTTTTCATAAAGCACCTGTATCAGTTTAAAGGCCACACCTGCGCCACATAAGCTCTTAAACTCATAGTCACATTCTTCTTGCTTCGGGTTGATAATAGCGTCCGCACAGGAACTAATAAAGGTTCTCTTACTTTCTTCATCTTCAATAAAGGGGATGTCATGATGATCTGTAACGATTACAGTCAATCCCAAATCCTTAGCGTATTGAATGGGTTCTATTGCCGAGATACCATTATCACAAGTAATAATGGTATCGATACCTTCAGATTTTGATCGTTCAATAATGCTCCTGTTGATACCATATCCATCCTTGATTCTATCCGGTATATCGTAATCTACATCGGCACCACATTTGCTGAGAGCCATAAACAATATATAAGTGCTGATAACACCATCCACATCATAATCGCCGATAATTCTTATTCTTTTATGGGTCTCTATTTTAGATTTTAAAATAGAGGCAGCTTTGACCACATCCTTCATCTTTTTAGGGTCATGTAAATGGTCTAAGTTCGAGTCAATAAAGCTACTGATAAGGCGTTCTTCCGTAATACTTCTGTTGACCAATAGCTTGCAGATCAATGGACTGATGTTAAATTTCTCAGACATCCTCCCATAATCGAATTTCTTATTTTTAACGAACCATTTTTTCAAGAAATAACTCCCCCTTTCTCAAGCAATAAAGACAGCTACAGCTGCCTCTATCTATTTGCAAGTCGTTATTCAAAAAATGTAAGGGTTTCAAATTTAATGGATATAAGGAATCTGATGAAAGATTGGCCTCCATCAGATAATATATCACACTATTCCACCTTATGATCCTTAGATAGCTTTACATATTTTTCAGCAGAATCGATTAAGGACTTCTTTTCTTCTACTGTTAATTCTCTAATGACCTTTGCAGGAGAACCTAAGGCTAGAACACCGGATGGAATTTTTTTACCAGATGTAACGATAGACCCTGCCCCTATAATGGTCTCGTCTCCGATCTCTGCACCGTCTAATACAATGGCACCCATACCAATGAGAACCTTATTACCGACAGAGCAAGCATGTACGATGGCATTATGACCTACCGTTACATCATCTCCAATGATGGTAGGAAAATCATCGCTATTGTGAATCACTGAGTTGTCTTGAATATTGGTGTTCTTTCCAATCCGTACAGAGTTCACATCGGCACGAATGACCACATTGTACCAAATACTTGAATTTTCTCCAATAACAATATCGCCTATCACATTGGCAGTTTCCGCAATGAAGCAATGCTCATGTATCATGGGGTTTTTATCTCTAAAAGACTTAATCATTGCTGTTTTCCTCCGCTAACTTTGCTTGTATAATTAGAGCACATTCCACTCTTTTCTTTTCCATTTCACATCCAACATCGTATGGCTCATAAATATTTTTATTGAAATTGTATGCATTGGCATGGCAACCACCGCTGCAATAAAATTTAGCCCAGCACGTTCCGCATTTCTCTTTGTTATAAATATGAGCGTTGTTGAATTCATTATATAAATCTGTATTTAATGTGCCTTCCATGATATTTCCAACCTTGAAATCTTCATTTCCTACAAATTGGTGGCATGGATAAATTTCACCTTCCGGCGTGATTGCTAAATACTCTGCACCAGCGCCGCATCCAGAAACTCTCTTGATAACGCAAGGTCCTTGATTCAAATCAACCATAAAGTGGAAGAAATCGAATCCCTTTCCTTCTTTGATTCTCTTCACATATTCTTTGGATAGTTCTTCATATTGATCAAATACCGTTTGAAGGTCCTCTTCACTGATTGCATAATCGTGGTGTGGCTCTGCTACTACGGGCTCCATAGAAGTACTTTTAAATCCAAGATCTGCAAGATGCAGGACGTCTTTTGCAAAGTCTAAGTTCTCCTTCGTAAAGGTTCCTCTTACATAATAATTTCGATGACCTCTTAACTCTGCCATTTTTAAGAATTTCGGTACGATGATATCGTAGGTACCTTGTCCATTGATAGCGTACCTCATATTGTCATTGACTTCACGTCTTCCATCAATACTGAGGACTACATTATGCATATTTTCATTGATATACGCCATGTTCTCATCATTGAGGAGTACACCGTTGGTAGTCATTGTAAATCGAATATTTTTATTAAACTCTTTCTCCTTGCTTCTTCCGTAATCTACAATTTTCTTTACGGTTTCAAAGTTCATCAGCGGCTCTCCACCAAAGAAGTCCACCTCTAAATTCCGTCTACCACCGGAGTTTTCTAGTAGAAAATCAATGGCTTTCTTCCCTACTTCTTCGCTCATCAAGCTTCGAACGCCTTTAAAGTCGCCTTGGGAAGCAAAGCAATATTTACAACGGATGTTACAATCGTGAGCTATATGTAAACATAAAGCTTTAACAACAGGTTTCTTGTTTTTAAAGCCATCATGATTAAAATAACGGTCGTCTGAAAATAAAAGACCCTCTGTCTTTATTAAATCCAATTCTTTTACTGCTTCCTTTATTTCTTCTGCGGAATATTTCGCTTTCAGTAGTTCTACAATTTCTTCTGTACCCTTATTTCCATAGAAATCTAGAACGTCATAGGTTAGCTTATCAATCACATGGACTGCACCACTATTGACATCCATCACCATATAGGTATTATCTTGATAAAATTTATGAATCATCATAAAGCTCCTTTCAAATGACACTTCAAACTCGAAGTGTTTCAACAAAATCAACTGCCTCAACATCATTTTATAGAATATAGACGAAACTTTCAAGAAAAAGACGTCTAAAGATATGCCATGAAAAAACAGCAGTGATTTGTCACTGCTGCCTAACTGTATGTAGTTTATTTATTCTCGCATTCTTGATTTGCTACTGTACAAGATGTTTTGCAAGCAGATTGGCAAGAAGTTTGACACTCTCCACATCCACCTTTGATCGCGCTTTTTACAAGCGTTGCTCCGCTTAATGTTTTGATATGCTTCATAATAAAGCCCCTTTCCTAATAAAATATCTTATTACTTTTAGATTATATCATAAAGAAACAGGTAAAAAAAGCTATTATTTAATGTTCACACCCAACATTCCGCCAATGGCGCCTGCGCCTAATCCCAAGATCATTTTATATAGGGTGATTTGATCGAAAGAATAACCCGATATAAATGCTTTACTGATGATAATCAATATGAGGACAAAGATCAACCCTACAATACCTCCATGAAGCCACCCTTTGCTTCTCAATTTAACAGAGCAATACATAGCAGAAAAAACAATACCGATGATCATAATAATCGATGTAGATAATGGGATGATATGCTCTCCAACACTGGAATAAGTTATTAGAACAGCCACTAGAAGAAAGAGGATTAAAGCTACTGTATATCCTCGAATGAGTCCACGACCGTATATTCTTATGTTAAAATAACCTAGGTTCACTGTATTTTTTTTGATATTTCTCATATCTACACCTCCAGAGTACTTGTATATTTAATCATATGCGGCGCAGTAACGGAATTATTACCAAAAAACTCATATTTTAGATCGCGTCTTTGATCTAAAATATGAGTTTCAATTGATATTTTGATTGTTTTATTTCTCAATGCTCTTTTCTTGCTGAGTTACAGTTCCAACGGCCCATTTAGACATTGTTAATTTAACTTTGTCTGCACCAACTTCAAGAGTCATAATATCCTCTTTTATTTTAGTCACTTTACCATGAATTCCTCCAATCGTGATGACTTCATCCCCAACCTTTAAGTTATTTCTCATTTCCTTTATTTTCTTATCCTTTTTTTGTTGCGGTCTAATTAATATGAAATAAAAAACAACAAAAACGCCTAATGGTAATACTAAATTCGCAACTGCTGCTGGCATAGTATAACTTCCCTCCCTCATAATCCATATATTTTTAAATTAATGCTAAACATATAAATTCAACAAATAATGTAAATTTCCTTTAATTTAATCAAATAATTTTATAAATTGTATCCATATTTCTCAAAGAAATCTTTACGATAGTCCAATAAGCGGTCTTCTCGAATGGCTTGTCTCACTTCTTCCATTAAGTTTAAAAGGAAATGGAGATTATGATTGGTTAGAAGCCTCAATCCTAAAATTTCATTTGCCTTAAATAAGTGGCGTAAATAAGCCTTCGAATAATTTTTACAGGTATAGCAGCCACATTCAGTATCCAGTGGTTCGAAACTTTCTGTATGACTTGCATTTTTTATGACAACTTTTCCTCTGCTGGTCATGGCTGTCCCATTTCTACCGATTCTGGAAGGGAGAACACAATCGAACATGTCAATGCCTCTAATTACACCTTCAATTAAATCATCTGGACTACCAACCCCCATCAGATACCTTGGTTTATCCTTCGGCATCAACGGTGTGGTATACTCTAAGACATCATACATAATATCCTTGGGCTCCCCAACGCTCAATCCGCCTACAGAGTATCCTGGGAAATCTAATCCGATGATCTCCTCCGCACTTTGCTTTCTTAAGTCCTTATACATTCCACCTTGAATGATACCGAACAAAGCCTGTTGATCCGTATTTTTATGAGCATCTTTACATCTTTTTGCCCATCGTGTAGTTCTTTCAAGAGAATTTTTTACGTAATCATAGTCTGCCGGGTATGGCGCACATTCATCAAAGGCCATCATAATATCCGAGCCCAATGAATTTTGGATTTCAACAGCGATTTCAGGACTGATAAAGTGCTTCGAACCATCTAAGTGAGATCGAAACTCTACGCCTTCCTCCCTGATCTTTCTTAATGGGCCTAAGCTAAAGACTTGGAAACCACCACTATCCGTTAAAATTGGTCGATCCCAATTCATAAACTTATGTAGTCCTCCTGCTTTTTCAATAAGCTTGTGTCCTGGTCTCAGATATAAATGGTATGTATTACTTAAAATAATTTGTGCATTCATATCCTTTAATTCTTCCGGTGTCATTGCTTTAACTGTAGCTTGAGTCCCTACAGGCATAAAGATCGGCGTTTCTATCACACCGTGGGGTGTATGTAATCGACCTAATCTTGCACCACTCTGTTTACATGTTTTTATTAATTCATATCTAATTGCCACTGTAAATCTTCACCATCCTTATTTAATAAACATCGCATCGCCAAAGCTAAAGAATCGATATCCTTCCTTTACCGCAATTTTATATGCATTCAAAGTTGCTTCCTTCCCTGCTAAAGTGCTGACCAGCATAATCAATGTAGATTCTGGTAAATGGAAATTCGTGATGAGATTATCTACGATTTTAAAATCATATCCTGGATAAATAAAGATATCCGTCCACCCACTCTTCGGTTCGATGATACCATCCTTTGTTGCTACGGACTCTAAAGTTCTACAACTTGTTGTTCCCACTGCAATTATCCTTTTCCCATTGGCCTTCGCTTCATTGATGATATTGGCATTCTTATCGTCTATGGTATAAAACTCAGAATGCATCGTATGTTCTTCAATTTTTTCTACTTTAACAGGTCGAAAAGTACCCAGCCCTACGTGTAAAGTGATATAGGCTGTTTTTACACCTTTTTCTTCAAGTTTCTTTAATAATTCACTGGTAAAGTGCAATCCAGCAGTAGGTGCCGCTGCAGAACCTTGATTTTTAGAATAGACGGTCTGATATCTTTCTTTGTCCTCTAATTTTTCAGTAATGTACGGTGGTAGGGGCATTTGTCCTAGCTGATCCAATATATCCTCAAACACACCATCGTATTGAAACTTTATAATCCGGGAGCCTTCTTCTCCAATACCTATCACTTCTGTGCACAAGCGTCCATCGCCAAATATAAATCGACTGCCAACCTTCGCCTTCTTACCAGGCTTAACCAAGGCCTCCCATGTATCCAGCTCTATTCTTTTTAGTAGGAGAAATTCTATTTTACCGCCAGACCCTTCCTTCTCTCCAATCAGTCTTGCCGGTAGCACTCTCGTATCGTTTAGTACAAGGCAGTCTCCTTCATTTAAAAAATCTATTATATCATAAAAATGCCGATGTGCAATATCCCCGGTCTCTTTATCCAATACCATGAGCCTAGATTGATCTCGATGCTCTAAAGGGACCTGCGCAATTAATTCCTCTGGTAAATCATAATCAAAATCCTTTGTTTCCATTCATTTATTCCACCTTTACTCCTGTATAATAGTGCTGTAATATTTCTTCAAAACTATATCCTAACTCTCCCATTTTCTTTGCGCCATATTGGCTCATGCCAATACCGTGGCCATATCCTCTGCCGAATATCGTAAAATCATCAGAGCTGGCTCTAACCACAGATGTATCCTTAATTTCTTGAAGTTCTCTACCATTAGAGATATAGAGGTTATTGCTATCTCCAACATTATATACACCGCTGGCTGTAACAACTTTTTTATTTTTTAAAGCAATATTATCAAAAATAATGCCACTGCTATTGATGGCAGCCACACCATTTTCCTTTTCAAAACCATTGCTATCTATAAAAAAATAATTGCTCTTTAATCCTAAAACAGTTCTACTTCTTTGTTTTTCTAAGGTTTCTTGTCCCGTTGTTCCATAGATGACCAAGGACAGAACTCTACCACTCTCAGAAGTCGAAGTGATTTTCATATCCACAATATCACCTATGAATATATTATTAGAAGCCAATTGCCTTTTTATGTCCTCTTTTGTAAAAGACACTTCCCAGGTGCTATGTAATTCATTTAAGGAAAAATCATCTTTTATCCCTCTTGCGTAAGGGAGTGCAGCACTCCAAACATTTTCACTGCTTTCTGTATAGCCACCGCTATTGGAATGATAAAAGGTTTCTATTAAATTTCCTTGATAGGTCACAATCGTAGACCGTGTTTCATCTACTGCCCGATTGGTGTTTGGATGTTCTCCACTATAACCTTTATATACTTGAGAATTCGTTGTAGCACATAGGTTAAAATCAAATTGTTGATACTTATTCAGATTCGAAAGTGTAAATACCCTTGCTGAAACGGCTTGCGCCTTTAAAGCTTCCATTGGCCATGCAGCAGGCATCTCAGCTGGTACAACGCCATATAAATATTCTTGCAGTGGTAATTTATTAATAATGGTCATATCACTGTTGGACAATCTTTTGGCTGTGACAGCTCCTCTGTACTTGTTTCCTTCCACAGTGATGATAGGAACAGAAACACCACGATTTCTGCCAGCAAAATATATATCCTGTGAGGAATCATACATAAAGATTGGATTACCGTAGTCATCCACAACTTGAACTCTCGTACTGGAAGGCATCACTGGTTTAGCCGCATATCCATAGCTTCTGATCTGCCTTGCATTTTCTTCTGCGCTATTTTCATCTGAGTATATTCCAACAAAAACCTTCCAGCCACCTTCATAGCATAAATATCCATCTCTTATGATACTTTCTATGGTGGATAAAAAGCCCTCAGCCTCTCTATAGCTTGAGAAATCTTGTCCAATTTGAATATGGTATGAGCCTTCTCCGAGGCCATTCTCCACATCTTTTTTCAATACAATCTTTTTTTCCTTCAACTCAAATAATGGGACGTATTCTTCCCCATAAAAAATTCCAGCTTCAATTCCCTCTGGGCTTTCTATCGCTACCATAGCTTTCGCTGTTCTATCGAAAAACAAGCCAATCTTTATATATTCTGGTATCCGTGATTTTTCATAAGAAAAAACCTGGAGCAAATTCATCATCAACACCAGTGATATGATAGCGATACTGAGTATTTTTTTTCTTGTTTTCATTCTTATCCTCCCTTACAGACCTCTTTAAAATATATTTCGACAATATTTTCTTTGTTCCTTTTTAGAATTCATTTTTATTATGTTTCTATTATTTTTGAAAGGGGATATTAAAATGATTATAAGCCTTTTCTAAAACAATTCTTCCTCTTGGTGTACGATTAATAAAACCGATCTGTAACAGATAAGGCTCATACACATCTTCTATGGTATTTCGTTCTTCTCCCGTGGCGGCTGCTAAAGTATCCAGCCCTACCGGTCCACCACCAAAATTATGAATCATCGTTTCTATCATTTTTTTATCAGTGTTATCTAAGCCTAACAAATCGATTTCTAGTAGCTCCAGTGCCTCTTGAGCAATTTCTAAAGTAATACGCCCATCGCCTCTAACCTGAGCGAAGTCCCTAACTCGCTTTAGCAATCGATTGGCAATACGAGGGGTTCCTCTAGACCTTGAAGCAATCTCCTTGGCACCATTATCGTCGATATAGACATTTAAAATATAAGCTGATCTCCTTATGATTTCTTTCAGCTGCTCTGTATCATACAGCTCTAATTTTGCAATGACACCGAAACGATCTCGAAGAGGCCCTGTAAGAAGACCTGCCCTAGTTGTTGCACCGATTAGTGTAAATTTAGGGAGATCCAATCGGATAGACCTAGCACTGGGCCCTTTGCCGATGATGATATCTAAGGCATAGTCTTCCATAGCAGGGTACAGAACTTCCTCAACGGTTCTATTGATTCGATGAATTTCATCAATGAATAAAACATCATTCTCCGATAAATTCGTCAGAATGGCAGCTAAATCCCCGGCTCGCTCTATTACAGGACCCGATGTTATTTTTATATTGACATTCATCTCATTTGCAATAATATTGGATAAAGTGGTTTTACCTAAGCCCGGCGGTCCATATAAAAGCACGTGGTCTAATGCTTCATTTCTATGTAATGCTGCCTCAATAAAGATCTTCATTCTCTCCTTCACTTTATCCTGTCCGATGTAATCGTTCAAAAACTTGGGACGGAGGCCCCCTTCAATCTCATAATCTTCATTTCTCACTGTATTTGAAAGGATTCTATCTTCCATATTCGACACACTATCTTACCTCCTTTTTACTTCATCAGCCATTTCAGCGCCCTCTTTATAACATCTTCCGTTCCAAGACTCATATCTCGAACAGCCTCTACAGCCTTTTCGCTTTCTAACTTGGAATATCCCAATGCCATCAATGCTTGTACCGCTTCGTCATCATCCTTATGATCATCGTTGAATAAGGTATAATCATAGACCACATTGGTTTTATCTACTTTATCCTTCAGTTCTAAAATAATTCGCTCTGCAGTTTTTTTACCAACACCCGGCGCTTTAGAAAGTGCCGAGATATCCTTGCTTAAAATATAAGCCGATAATTTATTTGGTGTATATGCAGATAGAATACCGCTAGCTACTTTGGGACCAATTTTAGAAACAGATATTAATTTTTGGAACATGTCCAATTCTTCTATGGACATAAAACCATATAAACTCAACTCATCTTCTCGAACTACCAAATGGGTATATACCGTTATGGCGTCTCCTTTTTTGATTTGGCTTACACTATGAATCGTACTATGAATCCTATAGCCGATTCCATTGACCTCCACAATTATTTTATCTATAAGGATATCAGCAACGGTTCCTTTTAAATATTCAAACATAATATCCCTCCTGAGTTATTTGATTTTAAACATTTCAGTAAAATTCCCTGTGTGAGCATGACAGATAGCAACTGCCAAGGCATCGGCCACATCATCAGGTTTTGGTACCTTCGTAAGATTCAGCAGGGTTTTTACCATTTGTTGAATTTGAGATTTATCTGCTCTCCCATAACCAACGACCCCTTGCTTTACCTGTAGGGGGGTATATTCAAAGATTTCTTTGTTATGATTGGCAGCTGATAAAACCGCAACGCCTCTTGCATGTCCCACCAGTAAAGCGGTTTTAACGTTTGTATTAAAAAATAGTTCTTCTATGGCTACTGTATCTGGGTTATATTCTGTAATGATACGATCCAACTCCCTATATATTGTTTTCAATCGTTCTGGCGTAGCCATTGTGCTGGGTGTGGTAATTGCACCGTAATCCAACACCTTGAATCGATTTCCTTCATAGTTTATGATACCGTAACCAAGTATTGCAAGACCTGGGTCTATTCCTAATATGATCATTTTTTATTCCACCTAATCTTAGTTATTCATTTGCTATTTTTTAGTTTAGCACAATCTTTATCAAAAGGCTAACTTAAAAAAAGCGTCCCAATTTAGAATGGTGCTCTAAATTGAGACGTTCTACTGATTTACTTGTCTTTACTTGCTTTGATTTTTGACATTTTTCTTAATTTATTTACGATGAGATGGTTGATCGTTCCCTCCGGATATTTGCCATTTTCATCGATGGTGCCTGCTTCTCTTCCGGTCAATATTTCGATCCCTTCATCAATGGTTGCAATGGCATAAATATGAAACTTATTATTTCCAACTGCCCGAAGAACGTCTTCCTTCAGCATGAGATTTTTAATATTCTGCTTTGGAATCATAACCCCTTGCTTTCCAGTGAGTCCCATGGCCCTGCATATTTCAAAAAAACCTTCTATCTTTTCATTGACACCACCAATTGGCTGAATCTCTCCTTTTTGATTGACAGAGCCAGTAACTGCGATATACTGCTTAATTGGCACTTCAGAAATGCTGGATAAAATCGCATACAGCTCCGTGCTAGAAGCACTGTCTCCATCGATCAGTGAATAATTCTGTTCAAAACCGATGCTTACAGATAAGCCCATCGGCTCGAATTTTGCATACTTTTCTCCCAAATATCCACTCAATGTCAATACACCTTTGTCATGAATATTGCCACTCTGATTCGCTTCTCTTTCGATATTGATTACACCTTCTTCCCCACTGAAGGTTGTGGCCGTTATTCTACTGGGCTTTCCAAAGCTATACTCACCAGTTCCCATGACCGCTAAGCCGTTGATCTGCCCAACCCTTTCTCCATCTACATCGATTAAAAGCGTTCCATCCAAGAACATTTCATTAAGTTTTTCCTCATATTTTCCACTTCGAAAAACTTTTTCTCGAATGGCCTTTTCTATATGTTTCTTTCCAATAATTGTAGCACCTTCATCTTCTGCCCACAAGTCTGCTTCATAGAGAATTTCAACAATTTTACTGAACCTAGAGGTAAGCTTTTCCTGATGGTCCGCCAGTCTAGAACTATATTCTACCACCCTAGCCACGGCCTCTTTATCAAAGCTTTTTAAACCTTCTTTCTGGCAGTGATCTGCAATAAATTTAGCCATCTTATATACATTTTCTTGATTTTTTGTCATTTCCACATCAAATTCAGCCATGACCTTGAATAGTTTTCGAAAATCATCATCATAACTATATAAAGCATTATAGGTATAATTATCTCCGATCAGTATAACTTTGATGTCTAATGGAATCGGCTCTGGTTTTAAAGTTGAAGCAACTACATGACCCATCTGCTTATTTAGATTTTCTATATTAATCTGTTCTGTTTTTAAAGCTCTCTTTAATATATCCCAAGACAGCGCATTGTTTAACAGCTCCTTCGTATTGATGATTAGGAAACCACCATTGGCTAAGTGTAATGCACCGGGTTTTATTTGCATGAAATCTGTTTTAAGGATACCCAACTCATTTTTATATTCTATGGTACCAAGAAGATTATTAAAAGTAGGGTTTGATTCATCAACAATAGGCGCATACTCTAATCTACTATTGTCAATGAACAAATTTACCTTGTATCGATTAAAGAACTCTTCACTAGAATTTAATGTTGTATCTAAAGGATTTCCAGACTGCATATCACTGGTTTCTAGATATGCTCCTTTAAATTTCTCGATATTTTCAATAATATCTCCCTCGAGCTGATTGATGTATTCAACGATGCATTTTCTTTGTGCATATTTTTTATAGATCTTGTTTACCTCAAAGTTTATGATATCATAGCATATATTTCGATCTAATTGTTTCACTCTTTCGATAAGTTCTTCTTCTAACATCCGAAAACGATCAATAATTTCAATGGTGTTAATATTGAGATCGTTAGAGCGGTGCATGATATCTTCAATCTCTTGTGGTGATAAGCTTGCATATTCTTCCTGTTTCATTGGAACACCATTTTTTAAAGGCGTAGTCATCAATCCGTTTTCTGTCGCTCTAAACGAAAATCCATATTCTCTGGCTTTGTTGTTGAGTTCATCCATTACTTTCTGATTTTTTTCTTGAAAGACCTTTACGATTTCATTCCTTCGGACTTCATATTCTACACCCTTAAAAGTATCTGGGATGAACTTTTTCAGTTTTTCAACCATGTCTTCTACATCATTTTTAAATTGGGTGCCAAAGCCTGGCTCTAAATCCAAGGCTTTGGGCGAATATTTATTATCAAAATTATATACATAAACCCAATCATTGGGAATGGGTAATTTGTTTGCAAATTCATTGGTAATTGATTTTGTATAACTACTTCTTCCAGTACCACTAATCCCTGAAACGTAAATATTATAGCCCTTCCTTTGAATTTTCAGACCAAAGGTTAATGCTTGTACTCCTCTATTTTGCCCTATGATTCCCTGCAGCGGCTCTAAATCCTTTGTGGTTTCAAATGATAAATCTTCTATATTGCATGGACTTGTAAGCCTTTCCACAGGTAGGCGATATTTCTCCAACATAAAACCCCTCCCTCAATATTTTTTATATATATACCCTTATTTATATTTTAAAGCTTTAATTTAATAAGAACTTTTCTAGAGAGTACAGTTAGTTCTACTTATTCCGAAACAAAAAATTACCTTTATCAAATTAATTTGTACCTATTGGGAATAAGAAAAGCCATGTTAAAAAGAAAGTTAAAGCTTCCTTTTTAACATGACTGTCCATAAGAATCATGTGACCGTATTGGTATTTTTGTAAAATCCCTAAATTTTATCCAAACATTAGCTACTAAAATCCTCTAACAATTGGTATACATCCTCTAATGTTTTCAGTATGATCCCTCTTTGCAGCTTTTCCTGATCTACTACAGGAAGACTCTTTACAGACACGTCCGTTTGTTCTACCAGCTTCTTTTCTCCATTTTCATCGTATTGATAAATACTGATATAACCATTGTGAACAGAAACCAAATAGTGGTCCGGGCACAATTTATTTTCTCTTTTAACAATTGTAATACTTTCTTTAGAGAAATGTTCGATCTCCCAGTTGGGCTTATTTTTCTTTAAATATTCCTTTAGGCCTTTTTCATTAAGACCAACAAGATCCGATGTTGGAAACACCGTGTCTTCAGTGGAGTCCTGACATTGTGTATAGATTGTCTTATAGACCAATTTCGTTTCTCTGCTCAAGGTATCCTCGTGGCTGGCAACAGGTGCTTCGCTGCTATTATTAAATTGGTTCAAGCTCTCCTGTTGTGATTTGATTAAGGCATTTAACATATCCTGCTCTTTTCTTCTTTCTTGCTTTTGCCGTGCTATTTCTGAAGAATACCTATAATAACCAATTCCGAAACCAATAGAACCAAAAAGCAGAGCCACTATAACTACTCCTAATATAAACGATGGTTTGTTTTTTCTTCGCATAAAAAAACCTCCTAACTTATCTAGGAGATTATTCTAACCATATTTTTGATTTTTATACTTCCAGTGGTGTGTATTTGGCGGGAGTACGTGGGAATCGAACCCACCTAAGAAGCTACTAACCCCTCACAATGGTTTTGAAGACCATAGGGCACACCAGCACCCATCTACTCCCTTGTGCTAGTATATTGTAGCATATTTACGATTCTATTTCAATATGTTATTTATGTAATTTTTCTAAGGTTTCATATTCTCAAGAATCCTATGAACCCTTGCAGCAATGATTGATGCAATAACGCATTTAATCGCATCTCCTAGCAGAAAGGGAATGACAGCAAGCTCTATGGCTTTTTTATAATCCATATTTAGAGCATAGCTCATGTAAGAAGCGCCCAATAAATAAGTAACAGGCATTCCTATGAATACAGTGACCAACACGTATCGAAGAATATTGGTCTTCCTGCCTTTTAAGTAACTGATTGCAATGGCTGAAAATAAAAATCCAATAATAAACCCACCGGTTGGTCCTAATATTGCACTTAGACCGCCAGCACCACCTGCGAATATTGGTAAACCAATGGCACCTAGTACTATGAATAGCAGCACAGATATGGCCCCATGAAGCGGAGTTAAGATTAAACCGATTAAGTTCACGATGATCGTCTGTGCAGTGAGCATGATCGGCGTAAAGGGTATTGGAAAAACAATATACGACGATATTGCAAGCAATGCCGTACATAAAGATATTTTAGTCATCTCTGAAACAGAAATTCTTCTCCCTTTATTCACACCTAAATTATAATTCATCGTCATTTTCACATCCTTATACTTTAATTTTTATAATTAAAGTATACTGAAAAGTATCCGATTAGTCAACCTGTTTTATTTTTAAGGTTAACTAATCAGTGCTCTATTTTTAAAAATTCTTTATTAGTCCTTCCAATTCTTCCTTCGTAAGATCACGCCACTGGCCTATTTCTAAACCTTTTAACTTCACATTCATTATCCGTATTCGCTGAAGCTTTACTACCTTATATCCAAAGACTTGACACATTCTTCTTATTTGTCGATTTAACCCTTGGGTCAGTATAATCCGAAATACCGTATCATTGATCTTCGTCACTTTACAGGGCTTCGTTTTTGTTCCTAATATCTTCACGCCGGAAGACATCCCTTTAATAAATTCAGGAGTGATGGGCTTATTCACCGTTACGATGTATTCCTTTTCATGATTATTTTCTGCGCGCAAAATCTTGTTGACAATATCCCCATCATTAGTTAAAAGAATTAGTCCTTGTGAGTCCTTGTCCAATCTTCCGATGGGGAATATCCGCTCCTTATGATGAACAAAGTCTACAATATTCCCCTTTACATGTTTTTCAGTTGTGCAGGTTATGCCCACAGGTTTATTTAAGGCAATGTAAACAGGCTTTCTTTTTTGACCAATGGGCTTATGATCTACAAAGACAGCATCTCCCGGCGAGACATCGCTTCCCAGCTCAGCAACAATTCCATTAATCGTAACTCTCTTATCTATAATCCATTGGTCTGCCTCTCTTCTAGAGCAGATCCCTGTTTCACTGATGTATTTATTAATTCTCATGGGTTCGTTCCTTTCCTAGCTACCTTTCTGCGTTGGCGATATTTGAAATATTGTCAAAAACAATCTTCCATTCTCCATAATAATTCTTTAGGTAAAACTTTTGATTGCTATAATAAGACCTTTTTCCTAAGCCATCGATCTCACTGTATTCTAAGGTAACCACTTTTGAATCTTCTTCATCGGTCATTTCGTAAGTGTATATATTAAATTTATATATATTTCGCTGTTTCTGGTAATGGTAAAACATTGAATAATCTAAATCGATATGGGCTGGTTTATAGATAAGATCATAGGCTTCTCTATAACTTCCAGATTCAATGAAAGAAAAATAGTTTTTAACCACCTCAATTGGGTTTTGAATAGAGTTATGAACCAATTTTAAGTTTTGTCTATAGGTGTTATCCAAAGGCATATATCGATGTAAAATGCCTTCTTCCCCGTCTATCATAATCTTAACATTTTTCACGGTTTTCAGCTCCGTCAGTGAATTTACGATAGAATAAATGGTTAAAATTTCACTATTCCCACTAAAATCCGTCTCGGTTTTTAGCTCTTTTGATAAATCGATATAGATGGTATCTTCTTTATAAACGATGGCATTAATTTTAACACCGCTGGGAATAGAAGGAGCATTTTGATCAGATACCGGCCCTTTAATCAGTTCCTTTAAGATCAATTCTTCTTTTTTTTCTATGGTTTGTTCAATCACTCTGTTTTCTCTCACTAGGTATTGTCTACCTTTATTGGGAAAATACAGTGTAACCAATTCTACTTTTTTTTCAAGAACGGGAGCGATCTCCATATTTAAATTACTGTTTTTCTGATTATCATCTCTATTCAATCGGTATATGCTAAGGGCGGTTATAAATAAAATCATACCGAATATCATAATATGCGTAATGTTTTTCTTCATACAACCCCTCCATTAATTCTTATCTCCTAGCATATATTCAATCGGTAATTTTACATAGAATGTTGTCCCCTCATTTACTACGCTTTCTACCTCTATGGTTCCTTGATGCAGGCTAATCACTTGTTGTGAAATGGTTAGCCCCAAGCCCGTTCCGCCAGTTTCCCTAGATCTCGCACTATCCACTCGATAAAATCGTTCAAATAGATGTGGTATATTTTCTTCTGCTATTCCAATTCCCGTATCACTAATTTTAATAACGGCATAGTTTCCCTTTTTAAATAAGCCTATTTCGATTTTACCGTTATTCTCTGTATATTTTACAGCATTATAAATGATATTGGTCAATGCTTGGTGTATTTTATCTTGATCTACATAGATCTGAATTTTTTCCCATTGTCCAAAAATAATTTCGATATTTTTTTCATGAGCCAGAGGTTTAATGGAATTAACCACCTTTTCAATTAGATAGTTCAAATACGTCAGCTTATAGTCAATACTGAGTTTTTCTTCATCCATATCCACCAGATTTAATAAACTGTCTATAATTTTAGTTAACCGGTTGATTTCCGAATCGATATCCTTTAAAAATTCTTTGTAAATTGAAACATCAACCTCTGGTTGAATTAAAAGAGATTCTGATAGCAGCTTCATGGAGCTTAAAGGTGTTTTGAGCTCGTGGGAAACATTGCCTACAAATTCTCTTCTCTGCTCTTCAATATGACTCAGCTTTGTATTCATAAAATTATAGGCTTTAGCCAGTTGACTAATTTCATTTTCCCCGCTGATGATAACTTTTTCGTTTAATTTTCCATGTGCAGCATTTTGCATAACTTGTGTTAAGCGCTTGATGGGCTCCGATATGGAGTTTGCGACTCTTAAGGTAGTAGCTACAATTGCTAAAAGAACAAGGGTGGAAATAAGTATCAGTTTATCTCGAATGGCACCTATTTCACCGTAACAATGGGCAAGTGATGTCGATAGTAAGACCGCACCTACAGTATTGCCATCCCGATGAATTGGTACAGCCGTATACATGGTATCCCCATACTTATCCAACCAGTATTCACCAGTTATGGACATACCCTTTAAAGCATCTGATACCTCTTTTTGATTGATTATTCTTAGCCGTAATTCATGAAAGGAATCAAATATTACTTTTTTTTGCAAGTCGATAATGAGGATTCTACCTTTAAATTCAGTCGCTATTTTTTGTAGTATGGACTCTAAATCAATATCATTTATTTGCATCCTCTTATTATGACCATCCTCTAATTCAGCAGATACGATATTAGAAATAATACTGGCTTGACTTAAAGTGCTTTCAATCCGTCCGTTGATCAAATTGTTTTTAATGGAATCGTGAACAAAAACATTGATTATCAGCAATGCACAAACTACTAATAAAATATACGACAGTATGAGTTTCCATTTGATCCCATAAAAGTCACTATTTATTCCTAAAATAATACCCCACTCCCCACTTTGTAAGTATATACTCTGGGTTGCTTGAATTAATTTCTATTTTTTCTCTTAATCTTCGAATATGAACATCAACTGTACGTAAATCACCAAAGTATTCATAGCCCCAAATGATCTCCAACAATTCTTCTCTGCTATAGATCTTTCCAGGATTAGAAGCCAATAGCAGCAGAAGATCGAACTCTTTCGCAGTAAGATTCACTTCTTCTCCCTTTAAGCTTACTTTCCTGCCCAGTGTATTAATTTTAAAGTCATCAATTTTAATGACTCTCTCTTCAATGGGCTTGTCTGAACTTTGGTATCTTCTTAAGACCGCTTTAATTCTAGCCTTTAATTCTAAGATATTAAAAGGCTTTGTTAGATAATCATCTGCACCGTATTCTAATCCTAAGATCTTGCTCATATCCTCCCCTTTTGCCGTCAACATGATAATTGGCGTTTGTGAATTTAATCTTATTTGTTGACAAACTTGGAGTCCATCGATTTTCGGAAGCATTAAATCTAGCAATATCAAATCCGCATTTGCTATTTTTGCTTTCTCTAAAGCCTCTTCTCCATCAAATGCCGTTAGTATTTCATATCCATCCTGCTCTAGGCTATACTTCAAGCCTTTTACTAATAAGGGTTCATCATCTACAATTAAAATTTTATATCCCATTTTTCGACCTCGTTTCCTAACCTAATGTATTGTTGTTTCAGTTAATATAAAATTCGCTTCTCATCAATTCGTTTTGTAAACTTTATATTATCTAGATGCTCCAATAAAGCAACTGCGTATTTTCTACTTGTATTCAATATATCTCTAAATTCCGAAAGGCTAATGCTCCCATTTTTATCGATGTATTTTACCAGTTCACGTTTTGCATTTTCATAGGAATCTATATGAAGAATTACCTCATCATTCAGCTTAATTAAAACTTGTCCTAGAATCGCACCGAAAACCTGCTCAACCTCCTCTTTTTTAAAACCAATGGTCTGAACAATATCTTCAAACCGAGGTGTTGAATAAGGGTCTTCTAAATAGATTTTTTCTAGATGATTTTTAATATCTTCATGGACCTTGCTAAATATAATATTAAAGTCATATAATGCAATAAATTTTTCTTCAACTTTTATAATTTTATTTTCCACCAACAGATTGAATAAAATATCAATCACTTTACTCTTATTTTTAGGAAATAACTTGCTTCTAGCCTCTTCTTTCATCATCCCCGGCTTTAGAGGGTTCTCTGCATGATATCCATCTAAAATACGAATTAACTCATTTTTAATTTTTTCATAATATTTTATATGAATCACATGATCCGGTCCTAGCATAACAACTTTATTCTGAAGAATTAAATCTTCCACCACTTGCTTTAGTGTATCTAATTGTAGGGACATGAACTTTGCTATATTCCATAACTCTGGAAATTCATTGCTATGAATATCGATTTGCTTTTCTACAATTTCATCTTGTTTTCCTGCTTCTCTCGTCGCTAAATCCTCCATTACATTCTCATCAAATCTTTTATGCTTCTTAGGATTTCCATCAATTACAATTGCACCACCGATTGTTTCCATTGGAGAATACCATCGAACGATCATATGATCCCCTTTTTTTACAGCGCCAGGAGTCTCCAATCTAAATTGAACATAAATTTTTTGTCCCGATACACCCTGTTCTTCATTCAATAAAGTCACCCTTGCAAATGTTTCTGAGGATCCATAATATAATCTCACACGATCGCGATTCTTGAGTGGCCTTTCTAAGTCCTTTAATAGCTTCAGTGTTGCATCGATCATCATGGTCGGCTCCATAGAATTCACTTGTGCCAGTACTTCGCCTCTTTCTATCTCTTCTTTTTTGATATTAGCCAAATTAATCGCTACCCGTTGTCCTGCATAAGCTGTATCCACAGATTTCCCATGTACCTGAATATTTCTGATACGGACTTTGATTTTTTCTGGCAATATCTCTATGGTATCCTCTACGGAAACCTTTCCTTCCATGATCGTTCCAGTAACTACCGTACCAAAACCAGTAATCGTAAAAATTCGATCGATGGGCATTCTAAAAGGAGCACTAATGTCCCTGCTTTCTGTTTCATCTGTTAATTGATCAATTTTAAGGATTAATTCCTCGATCCCTACTCCTTTCACAGAATCCACTGAAATAATTTCTGTACCTTCTAAAAATGTATCTTTCACCTTGTCTATAATGTCTAACTTTACCAACTCTACCCACTCATCATCTACTAGGGAAGCTTTCGTAATTACAATGATTCCTTTTTCGATTTTAAGTAAGGATAGAATATCCAGATGCTCCTTCGTTTGAGGCATTACGCCTTCATCCGCAGCGACAACGAGAAGAACAATATCCATGCCACTAACACCGGCAAGCATATTTCTAATAAATTTCTCATGACCGGGTACATCAATAATACCTGCTCTTTTACCGCTGGGAAGATCAAAATATGTAAAACCAAGTTCGATGGATATCCCTCTCTTTTTTTCTTCATTGAGTCTATCGGTCTCACGACCTGTTAATGCTTTTATTAATGTTGTTTTTCCATGATCAATGTGACCCGAAGTACCAATTACAATGTTTTTCATGTTGAATAAAGCCCCCTATTGAATAACTTCATTGAATGCTTGTACTATAATTTCGTATTGTTCTGGTTTAATTGTGCGTAAATCTATGATAACTTTGTTATCTCTTACCCTTGAGAAAATAGGCGTTCGATATTTTCTCAGTCTGTTTTCTAATTTCGATGTAGAGATCGATTTACTTTCGATTTCAATTACATAGGTCGATAATTTTTCCAAAGGTAACGAACCACCGCCAACTTCAGAATAATCTTTAGCGATACCAGCTACCACATCTAATTTTTCTGATACTATCATCGAGTGCAAAACTTTTGCTCTTTCATATATGGATTCAGCAGTTTCTGTTAACATTTTCAAGGTAGGTATTTTTTGGAGTGCCATTTCCTCATCTAAATATAGCTTTAAAGTCGCTTCTAAAGCTGCCATAGTTAACTTATCTACTCGAAACGCTCTCGTTAGAGGATTCTGCTTCATCTGATCGATATACAGTTTTTTCCCGACAATAATGCCTGCTTGTGGTCCCCCTAATAGTTTGTCCCCACTGAAAGTGACAATATCTACACCCGATGAAACACTTTCCTGGACTGTAGGTTCATAGGATAAGCCATACTTTTGTAAATCTATTAACACGCCGCTACCGATATCCTCGATCACTGGGATATTATATTTTCTGCCCATATTTACTAATTCTTTAACTTCCACACTTTCTGTAAATCCTAATATTTTATAATTGCTTGTATGAACTTTTAAGAAAGCTGCTGTATCTTCACTGACTGCATTCTCGTAATCTTTTAAATGAGTTTTGTTCGTCGTACCGATATCTACCAGCTTTGCTCCGCTTTGTGCCATTACATCTGGAACCCTAAAGGAGCCTCCGATTTCTACCATTTCCCCACGGGACAAAATGACTTCTTTGTCCTTGGCCATCGTGCTTAATACCAGCATAACAGCAGCAGCATTATTATTTACAACCAACGCATCTTCTGCACCAGTTATAAATTTAATTATCTCAGAAACGTGATTGTATCTACTGCCACGTTTACCTTCAGTTACATCTATTTCCAATGTAGAATATCCTGAAGCTACATCCCATACCTGTTCTTTAATAGACTCACTCAAAAGGGATCTCCCTAGATTGGTATGAAGCACCGTTCCTGTTCCATTGATGACCTCCCTTAAATTCATATCCATAAAGTTGTAACAATTTTTTATAATCTTACGAATAATTTCTTCTATGTCGATTTCAAAATCTATAATTTGGGACTCATTCAGCATTAATATATTTTTTCTGTATTCTTCGATCATTTGTCGTATCTCTTTTACAACTACACTGCGTGGAATCACACCGATTAACGATATAATCGCTTCATTATTCAGCAACTGATCTACGGAAGGTAGCATGCTAAAAATTTTTCCCTTATTCATCAATGACACACTCCTAAAAGTAATATGTACTTATTCAAACCTCTAAATTTTTATAGCGTCCAATAACATTTAAATTATACCATATTTTTCATTATAATATACTAATTTAAAGCATATCGCAGATCCTTTCAATATTTTTCTGGCTCTCAATAATTCTGCTTTAAAAATTTTGTAATAAATATTAAAAGTTTTTTATAAATAACTGTTTTAATTTTCTCATTATTATGATAACATGTATTTAAATTAAAAATGTATTAGATATTTGTAACAACCATTTATTATTTCCGTAACATTTATTTCTTATTTATGTAAAATACATTGGCGCTGAGGGGGAGGATATCCTTAAGGATGATATTATTCAGAATTTAAAGAATTATCTTTTAAGTCTAAATAGTTTAGGAAATTAATATAGACTCGATATTATATTTTGATTTTATTTATGAAAGTAAATGGTTCATCACATTATATCATGCATTTTTAATGATAATATCCTAATTATAACAAAGGGGGATTTTAATGTTTGCATTATTAAATACAATAGGAGAAATTAACGGAATTATTAATGATTTCGTTTGGGGTCCTTATATGTTAGTGTTAGTTGTTGGAACTGGTCTCTTATTTACTTTTAGAAGTGGATTCTTCCAAATTAGAAAATTTGGCTATACAATGAAAAATACCGTCGTAAAAATGTTTGACAAAACAGAGGTTGGCGAAAATGAAATTACGCCTTTCCAAGCTGTTTCCACAGCTTTAGCAGCTACAGTAGGTACTGGTAATATCGCTGGTGTTGCTACAGCTATCTCTCTTGGTGGTCCTGGTGCCTTATTCTGGATGTGGTTTGCAGCTTTCTTCGGTATGATGACAAAGTTTGCTGAGGTAGTTCTTGCAATCCAATACCGTGAGAAAAATGCTGAAGGTGCTTGGGTTGGAGGACCTATGTACTATATTAAAAATGGTCTAAACATGAAATGGTTGGCTACTGTGTTTGCAGCATTAACTGCAATTGCTGGTTTTGGAATTGGTAATATGACTCAATCCAACTCTATTGCTTCTGCTCTTAGCGATACATTCTCTGTTCCGCCAATGGTTACAGGTGCTTTGCTAGCAGTTGCTACTGGACTAATTATCTTCGGTGGATTAAAGCGTATTGCTTCTGTTACTGAAATGCTTGTTCCTTTCATGGCTGCATTCTATATTGTTGGTGGTTTAGTAGTTGTACTTGCAAATGCAAGTCAAATTCCAGCTGCATTTGCAGAAATCTTCAGTAGTGCTTTCTCTGGTAGAGCTGCTGTTGGTGGTTTTGCAGGTTCAACAGTTATGGCAGCAATGAGATTCGGGGTTGCCCGTGGCGTATTTACAAACGAGGCTGGTCTTGGTTCTGCGCCAATCGCCCATGCGACTGCTAAAACAGACCACCCTGTACAACAAGGCCTATGGGGAGTTTTCGAAGTATTTATTGATACAATTGTAATCGCAAGTATTACAGGTCTAGCGATTTTAACTACTGGCGTATGGCAAGGAGGCGCAACTGGTGCTTCTTTAACAATTGCTGCATTTAATAGTGTTATTCCTTTCGGTGGCGCTATCGTTGCAATCGGTATTCTATTATTTGCTTTCTCTACAATATTAGGTTGGTCCTTCTACGGAGAAAAAGCTATGGAATATTTATTTGGACTAGGTGCTGTTAAGTTCTACAGAATGCTTTGGGTACCACTAGTATTCATTGGTTGTATCTCTAGCTTAGACCTTGTTTGGGGTATTGCAGATACATTGAACGGATTAATGATGATTCCAAACTTAGTCGGTTTATTAGCATTAAGTGGTGTTGTAATCAAGCTAACAAAAGAGTATTTCTCTGGTAAAGCAACCAGTAAATAGTTTTTAAATTAATTAAGTATAAATAAAAAACGAGTATTGTATACTCGTTTTTTATTTATGCCCTATATACAACAATAAAAGTTCCTACTTTACATAAACAGCATAGTCACTTCTTGGCAGAACTCTTCCCACAACAGAAAAGCCATTACTTTCAATCAAAGATAAATTTTCCAAAGCATCTGGTAAATCTTTTTCACTTATAGAAACTAATAAACCGCCAGAGGTTTGTGGATCATATAGCAAGTCTTCAATTGCATCTTCTATATCCTGCTCTTTTAAAACCTCATTTTCAATATGCTTTTTATTCGAATACATTCCAGCTGGAATAATTCCCATGGTAGCAAGCTCCTTGGCACCATCTATCAGCGGTACCTTATCAGCAAAAATCTCTATAGATACGCCACTACCTTTCGCCATTTCATAGACATGTCCTAAAAATCCAAAGCCTGTGATATCGGTACATGCTGAAACATCTAAGTTTTCTAAGGCTTCAAATGCATATTTATTCAACATAGACATCACCTTTACAGCCCCATCATACTGCTCCTTCGTTGCAATATCTGCTTTAATAGCGGTATTTAATACGCCAAGACCAACAGGCTTTGTCAATATTAAATAATCCCCTTCCCTAGCAGTACTATTGGCCCATACCTTTTTAGGATGAACAATTCCTGTAATAGAAAGTCCATATTTCGGTTCGTCATCTTCTACTGTATGCCCCCCGACTAATAATGCACCCGACTCCAATACTTTATCTGCACCGCCCTTTAATATCTGATTCAATATTTTGGGATCTAAGCAGTTTGGAAAACAGACAATATTCATTGCAGTTAATGGCCTTCCTCCCATGGCATAAACATCGCTTAGAGAGTTTGCCGCCGCTATTTGACCATATGTATAGGGATCATCCACTACAGGTGTAAAGAAATCTAGGGTTTGAATTAAGGCCATATCATCATTTATTTTATAAACAGCTGCATCATCCGAAGTCTCTAATCCTACAATTAGGTTTGGATCTTCTATTTTAGGTAAATCGCACAGAACCTGTGCAAGGACATCCGGTCCTAATTTTGCAGCTCAACCAGCACTTTTTGTCATTTGGGTTAATCTTCTGTTTTGATTCATATTCCTCCTCCTTCGTGATAAGAATATTCATATACCTTTTAACAATATATATTATACATGATTCATCTCATAATAAAAGCCTCTAATGCAGTTTTAAAAGGAGCTTTTCTTGAAACTGATCTTTATTTAACTGTAATTTTATCCTTGATATCGCTAAATTTTCTATCCCCAATACCACTGACATTTTTTAGGTCCTCTATAGAACCAAAGCTTCCTTTACTGGTTCTATGCTCTATAATCCGATTGGCAAGTACTTCTCCGATTCCAGGCAATGCTGTTAGTTCAGCCGCACTGGCAGTATTAATGTTTATTAAATTACTCTTGGTATCACCGCCTACTAGATTCGTGGTAGGTACATTTCCAAAAGAGCCTACGGTTAATTCTTCTCCCTCTCTAGGAATGTAAATATACTCTTCATCAATTATTTTCTTAGCTAAATTTATTTTCTTTCGATCTGCAGTTTGTTGTAGCCCTCCCGCAGCATCGATCGCATCAAAAACCCTTGAATTTGCATCCAATTCATATACGCCTGGATTTATGACGTCCCCTTCAATATGAACGATGATCTTTTTGATAATTGTGTTGTTGCTATCATTATAGGGCCTGTTCCCTTCTAATGTAGCATCCTTCTTGGCCTCATTGCTTAGCACGTATACCTTCTGCTTATTCATATAACTAGAAATAGAGAAAAAACCTACGATAAATACTACTGCAATTAATACAATGATATTCTGTTTTTTCCTCATATTTAATGCGCCCCCATTTTTTCATTTTTCTAAAAATAATCTTTTTATTATAATTCTATGGATTTACATTTTTTCCTTTTATTAAGAATAAATTTTCCTTAATTTTCTTTCATTTTTCTGATATACTAGAGGAACGAAAGTATTTTACAGGGGGTAGATTATGAGAAGTAAACCATTCTATATACTAACTATAATTTTCACATTGATTCTATCTTTCTCTTTTGAAAGCATGGTATTTGCACAAGGTCAACAGCCTGACATCAGTGCACCTTACGGAGTGTTAATCGATTACGAAACTGGCACTGTTTTATATAATAAGAATGCTCATGAAAAAGCATATCCTGCCAGTACTACCAAAGTTATGACTGCTGTTATGGTATTGGAAAATGCTAATTTAGATGATAAAGTGACGATTGATTATGATCTATATGTTGATGGCTCTAGTATGTACCTTTTAAAAGGTGAGTCTTTTACAGTACGCGAATTGCTGCAAGCCTTATTAATTCGATCCGCAAATGATGCGGCGGAAGCTCTCGCAATTCATATTGCTGGCTCAGTAGACAGCTTTGTTGAAAAAATGAATGCTCGTGCCAAAGAACTAGGCGCATTCAATACGAATTTTACAAATCCTCATGGATTGCCAGACACAAATCACGTCACTACTGCTTACGACTTAGCAATGATATCAAAGCATGCGATGACATTTGATCTTTTTAGAGAAACTGTGAAAACAGAAATGCTCATTTTAGAACCTACGGAACAAACACCGGAAACTCGATACTATAGAAATACAAATAAGTTTTTATGGGGAACAGGATCTGCTAACCATATGCTTTACAATGGAAGCTATATCAATATTAAATATGACATTATTGATGGTCTAAAAACTGGATACACAGGCGCTGCTGGCAACTGCTTGATAAGCTCCAGTTTCCAGAACGATCATCGCCTAATTTCTGTGGTACTTGGAGCAGAGGGCAATCATGTTTACTCTGATTCCAGACGATTGATTGACTATGGTTATGAAAACTTTAAGCTGATATCTCTTACCAATCATAACCTAGATTCGATTCATATTCCCATACGAAATGGTGCTCAAGATTTTGTTGCTCTTTCCATACTGAATGATAAACTTACTGTAGTCCCTCTCGGTACAGAATATACAAACATTAAGGAAAGTCTTTATTTAAATGAAAATATTCAGGCTCCGGTAAAACAAGGCGATACCTTGGGCAAACTTATTTATACCTTGGATGGGGATATTCTTGGGGAAGTAGAATTAATCGCCCAATTCAATATCAATGAGCAACCTTTTTTCAAAAAAATTTTTAGTCTTCAAAAACTTTTAATGGGTGTACTCTTTCTATTTGTATTGTGGCAAATATTTGTTGCATATTTGCGAATCCAAAAGAGAAAGCGAAGAAAGAGCTTTTCCTATGGTAAAAGAAGGGTTCCCCTATATCAATTCAACAAAAACGTTTTTAAATAAGGTATAGAAAATCCATGTATCCTAAAAGAAGTCTTGCTTCTTTACATACGATACATGGATTTTTTCTCCTCTTATTCACCAAGAATTTGTTTTTGTATGCTTCTTCCTGTTGGCGTATCTGCCAGTCCACCAAGCGCAGTTTCTCTCAACTCAAAGGGAATTGCTCTCCCTACTCTATACATGGTATCTACCACTTCATCGAAAGGAATAATGCTAGGAACCCCAGCCAGTGCTATTTCAGCAGATATTAAAGCATTGGCTGCACCCAAGGCATTTCGTTTTTGACATGGTGCTTCTACCAACCCAGCAATGGGATCACAAACCAGTCCCAAAATATTTTTAATACACATCGATGCTGCATGTAAGCTGGCTTCTGGAGATCCTCCCATAAGTTCGACCACAGCAGCAGCAGCCATTGCAGCAGCGGAACCAGTTTCAGCCTGACAGCCCCCTTCAGCACCTGCAACTGTAGCATTTCTAGTGATGATCATCCCTACGGCACTGGCCGTAATTAGGGCATTGATAATTTCCTCATCATCTAAATCAAATTCTTCTTGAATTGTAACCAATGTTCCTGGTATAATGCCGCAGGAACCAGCTGTTGGTGCAGCGACTATTTTTCCCATAGCTGCATTGACTTCTAATACCCCCATGGCACTACTAACGGCTTTTGACATAATAGAGCCGCATACAGATTTATGGTGGATGCTTCTTTCATGGATCTTCTTAGCTTCTCCTCCAATGAGTCCACTTACAGATTTAACACCTTCATTTAATGCAGTATCCACAGATTTTTTCATAATTTCCAAGCTTACGCTCATCTTTTCGCGAATATCTTCAATGCTCAGCCCAGATAAATTAACTTCCTTCTCCAGCATGATTTCATAGATTTTCTTATGATGTTTGTTGCATAGTTCGATTAATTCCTTGCCGTTTGTAAAGTTCATTGAGTTTCACCTATCCTTATTCTACTTTATATTCACCAAATAAGCCTGCGGAACCTCTGGTATGGTCTTCTTAATGTAGGTCACGATTTCAGGAGCTATCTCGTTGTCCGTTTCTATAATCATAAAGGCGTTTTGTCCCTTCGTATATCGATATACCCTCATAAAAGCAATATTGATGTCATACAAGGCTAAAACAGCCGTTACTTTAGCAATGACACCTGGTTTGTCCGTATGAGAAACGATCAATGTATCGTATTCGCCTGTAAACTTTATCTCTAGGCCGTTAATTTCATTAATTACAATATTGCCGCCGCCAATGGAAGAACCTTGCAGTTCTAATGTTTCGCTATCTTCTTTTTCAATGATTATTTTAACCGTGTTAGAGTGTACATCTCCTAAATTTCTCTCTTGAAAGCTAAAGTCGATGCCCTTCTCCTTGGCAAGGTCAAAGGAGTCCTTTATTCTTTCATCATCTGGATCGAATCCTAATATACCACCGACTAAAGCCTTATCTGTACCATGTCCACGATAAGTTTTTGCAAAAGAGCCATGGAGTAGAAAAGTCACCTTCTTCATATGACTTCCAGCCATTTTATTCGCTGCTTTACCGATTCTACAAGCGCCAGCAGTATGAGAGCTGGACGGACCGATCATGTTTGGGCCAACAACATCAAATATACTGTATTCTTTCATACACTTCTCTCCTAACGAACAATTATATTGCTTTATCCTATGATTAATGAATGACCATACAGAGTACGGTCATTCATTAATTGTTATTTAAATGTAGCGATTGCTTCTATTTCAACTCGTGCATCTTTAGGTAATCTAGCAACTTCCACACATGCTCTAGCAGGTTTATTTTCTACAAAATAACTAGCATATATTTCATTGATATCAGCAAAATCGTTCATGTCTTTAATAAATACAGTAGTTTTGACTACGTTATTTAATGTAAGACCTGCTTCCTCTAAGATTGCCTTTAAGTTCTCAATCGCTTTTACCGTCTGGTCTTTAACAGAGCCAGATATGATTGACATCGTTTCTGGGTCCATCGGTAATTGACCGGAAATAAATAGTAAATCTCCCGTCTTTATTGCTTGTGAATATGGTCCTATTGCTGCTGGTGATTTTTTAGTATTTACTACTTCCATGATTCATCCACTCCTTTTATTCATTTATTCTTATCTCGTCTAAGTAATTATAGACTGTGTATCGAGATACACAAAGAATCTTGGCTACATAATCAATTGCGCCCTTGATTAAAAAGGCACCTTGTTCATTTAATTTTTTAACCACATGAACCTTTTCATCCTTGTTCATATAAGCAACGGGTTTACCCGTATCTTCAATGGTTTGTCTTACAATATTCGTAAGGACATCGTTTACACTGTTGGATGTACTGTCATCCACATCAATATCCGTAGTTAGGCTCGTATGGATGAACTCTTCTAATGCTTTTTGCGCCAATACAAATTGGGAAATATCAATATTGATACATAAACACCCGATAATATTATCATTTTCATCCCGAATAAATGTAGTCGATGACTTTAATACATGGCCATGAGGGCTTTTATTTTTATAATTTATAATGTTACTGACGCTATCATCCTGATTCAATGCCTTGATTCCGATATCTAACATCGGACTCCCTAAAGTTCTGCCCGTTACATGACCATTATATATGGCAATGATTGACTTATGAGAGCCATTGATCTCATGCAAAACAACTTCACAGTTTTTACCGAAGGTTGCCGCTATTCCCTCAATTAAGGGAATAATGCTCTTCAATATTGGATGTATTTCTTTCTTCATAGTTTCCTCCACAGTATTAATTTAGGTATGTTCTGAAAATTGTTGAAATTAGCAACCTATTAAATGCTCAATATATTCTTGTATTCAGCATTTAATATTTTTTACATTGTCTATACTTTATTCTAATTGATTATTAATGTCAATACTTACTTTATTTGCATCTTTCCAGATACCTTCTAAGTTATAGAACATTCTATCTTCATTATGAAAGATATGAATAATAATATCTCCATAATCTAATAATACCCATCTTGCAGAGTCATAACCTTCTTTATGGATTAATTTTATATCTTCCAGCAGCAATCGGTCTTCGAGTTCGTCAACGATGGCTTTCACTTGTCTAGAAGAAGAAGCACTTGCAATAACAAAATAATCACAGATGGATGTTACTCCACCAAGGTCCAAAGCTACGATGTTGGTTCCAGATTTATCATCAATACAATGTACTACTTTCTGAACGATCCTTAGTAAATCTTTTTTCATTGAATCCCTCCTATTTTTATCTCATGATAATGAGTCTCTGTTTTATTCACTTACAATTGAATCATCATTCACCTTACTGAAATAATTGTCTTTTAATTCTTCTACGGTTTTCTTTTCCACTGCATAATACGATATCCCATTAATGGTTTTAGGTACTCCTTCTAAAGTAAGTTTAACAATATTTTCTGTATTAATGGAAGTAGCCATCATCCCTAAAGAAGCCATTTTGCTTTTAGATATATTTGTATCCACATTTCTATACGCAATATCAATTAGTTCTGGTACCTTTAATATCGTCGATGGAGAAATCGCAGTATCCAATAATGCTTTTATGAACTGTTGCTGTGCTTCAATTCTCCCTAAATCTTGATTGGCGTACCCTTTTCTGAATCGCATAAATTCAACGGATTGTTTTCCATTTAATGTCTGCAACCCTTTTTTTAGATCTATATTTAATGGAGGTGTGGCATAGGGGTCACTGTACTTCATGTTCATTGGAACATCTATTTCCACGCCGCCTAAAGCATCTACCACCTCTATTACAGCATTATAATTGATTCTAACATAATATGTAATATCGATTTCTAAAAATTCTTCCACTGTTTTAACCAACAGCTCCGGCCCGCCATAAGCATGGGCATGATTAATTTTATCGAAATTTTTTCTGCCTGGAATTTTAACCCGTGTATCCCTGGGTATGGAGATCATGGTAGGTCTCTCTTTTTTAGAATCCATTGTAAGTAGCATGATACTATCCGACCGGGAATGGTTGCTTTTTTCTTTATCCGGTGAATCTACACCAAATACAAGGATATTAATACGATCTTTTTTGTTGGATAGAACATCCAATGGATTACCCATATTTGTATTTTCATCGATTACAATGAAGGGATTGGCCTTATAGATATTAAATAAACTGCCGCCCACCAATAAGATGGCTACAATGAATATGATTGGAACAATTTTCACTTTTCTTGCCTTATTTTTTCCCATAAGTCACCTCTTTACGCTTAAGTTGTATTATAATCTCATTTCTAGCTTCAATCGTATTTGTGTGCAATAAGCTCCCCATGGATAGAACATATCCTATGGTGTTATTCAAGGCTTGAACCATTGCCTTATCTAGACCTTCTTCTGAAATCAGCCTCAAATCTTCAACCCCTGGATAATCCCTACCTAATTCTATAAAATCGGCTAAGTAAATTATTTTTTCTAGTTTACTCATTCCTTTTCTTCCAGTGGTATGATATTCAATTGCATTTAGTATATCTTCATTGTCTATATTATAACTGATCCTAGCAATATGTGCGCCCACTTTTCCATGCAATAACTGATAGGTACTTTGCATAATTTCATCGGTCTTTAAATCGTATTGATTCATATATTGCATTAATTCTTCCTTGGAATAATTCTTTGCGTAATCATGAAATAAGGCTGCGATATATGCCGATTCTTCGTTTTCATCGTATTTTCTCGCCAGATAAACAGCCGCATCTATTACGCCTAAAATATGACGGTATCTGCGCTCTGACACGTTATTTTTCAACTGTTGATGAATCTGTCTAATGACCTCTTCTCTCAATATTATCACTCCATTAATCCTCGTATAGGTGATGATTCCGTATATATTCCTCTACATCATAAGGAAGAAGATACTTTATGCTTCTACCTTCTTGAACCCTTTTCCGTATGTCTGTGGATGAAATATCCAATGTTGGAATATCTATCTTAAAAACCTTTGCGTTAAATTTTTCGGTAAACTGGCTGATTTTTTCCTCTAGCACCATGGGATTGCTTATGGTTCTAGTCATAACGATAAAGTTCGTTAGACTCAAAAGTTTCTGATATTCTTTCCAGGTTTCTAACCCAACAAAAGCATCCGTTCCTGTAATAAAATAAAGGTCCGTCTCTTCTCCATATTGGCATCTCAATATTTTAATGGTTTCTATGGTGTAGGATTTTTCCTGTTTCATGATTTCCATATCCGAAGCCTCAAAGTTTTGATTATCTTCAATGGCCAGTTTTATCATCTGGAAGCGATGACCACTATCTGTAATCAGCTTTTCGTTTTTATGAGGAGGGTCTCCTGCCGGTATGAACAATACCTTATCCAATTGAAACACATCGAGGGCAGTCTCGGCAATAAACAAATGTCCACAATGGATTGGATCAAAGGTTCCACCCATAATTCCTATTTTTCTTTTCTCCACCATTCTTTGATTTGAGCTCATATCTTCAGCCACGTATAGGGTCTCCTTTAACATTTATATTCACTTAGCAAAAAAGCCAGTGACATGCACTAGCGCTTTGGCAACTCTATTTTAGGATTCTCATGATTTTTACGATAGATCACAAATTTATTTCCTATGGCTTGTACAAATTCAGCTCGTACCTTCTGTGCCACCTCATTTGCAGTTTCTTTTGTTTCTAATAGGCTGGTCTCCAAAATTGTAACCTTAACAATTTCTCGCGAATTTAAAGCCAAATCCAATTGCTCTAGAAAGGCATCCGTTATACCAGATTTCCCAATTTGCGTGATCGGTTTCAATCCATTGGCTATACTTTTTAAATAACTTCTTTGTTTTCCTGTTAGCATTATTCTACTCCTTTATGCTTCTATTTATTTTCTAATTAAAATACTCAAATTCTACACTGTACATCTTCACTAAATCGCCCTCAGAAATTCCAGCTTCTTTCAATCGATCAATAACGCCTCTGTTTCTCAACACTTTTTGGAAATAGCTTAAGGAGTCTATGTCATCAAAATTCGTGGAGTTAATTAATCTTTCAATAAATCGGCCTTCTACAATGTATACATCATTCTCCCTAGTAACCGTAAAGTGATATTTATCCTCTGTCTCCTCGTATTTATATACCTTCTCTTCTTTTGGCGCAGTGTCTGCTTTTAAAGCTTCTATTTCCTCTAGTTCTTTCAATCGCTTTGATACATAGCTTAAAAGCTCATCCAAGCCCTGGCTTGTAGCAGCAGATATTGGAAATACCTCAATTCCTCTTTCGCTTAAAACTGCTTTCAATTTTTCTAAATTATCTTCCGCACCTGGAATATCAGTTTTATTCGCTGCCACTACTTGTGGTTTTTCTGCCAACTTCTCATTATATAAATGCAGTTCTTGATTTATCTTTTCAAAATCCTCCAGCGGGTCTCTTCCTTCTAGTCCAGCTACATCCAATACATGAATCAGTAGCTTCGTACGTTCAACATGTCTTAGAAATTCATGTCCAAGGCCTGTTCCTTCGTGAGCTCCTTCTATTAATCCTGGGATATCTGCTAAAACAAAGCTGTCACCAAATTTAGTTCGAACCACCCCTAAGTTCGGTGTCAATGTTGTAAAGTGATAATTGGCAATTTTAGGCTTTGCACTTGTGACGACGGACAATAGCGTAGATTTTCCAACATTCGGAAATCCTACCAATCCTACATCTGCAATTAATTTCAATTCTAATACTACAGTTAGCTCCTGTCCTCTTTCTCCAGCAATAGCAAACCTTGGGGCCTGTCTAACAGAAGACTTAAAGTGACTATTACCTTTCCCGCCTTTTCCACCTCTTGCTACCACTACCTGATCCTCAGAGCCCGTCAAGTCGGCAATAATCTCGCCAGTGTTCTCTTCTCTCACAATAGTTCCCGGTGGCACTTTCAATACGAGATCAGTACCATCTTTTCCATACATATTTCTATTTTTTCCATCTTCTCCATTTTCAGCAGAATAATGTTTTTGATATCGAAAATCCATTAAAGTTCTCATGCCTTCATCTACTTGGAAAATAATATTTCCACCCTTACCACCGTCGCCGCCGGCAGGTCCTCCTGCTGGAACATAAATCTCTCTTCTAAAAGCAACGGCACCATCGCCGCCTTTTCCAGCCTTTAAATATATTTTTGCTTTATCTATAAACATATAATCACCTCAACTATTACTATAATCTAGCTTTGTAAGTACCATAATTATAGCAATATATAATTATACACACTCTTCACTATTTTACCATTTTATTATATCAATAATCAGTCTGATGTCAACTAAATTTAGTATAACCATACATGTTGCAAAGAAAACATATAAATTCTGATCCCATACTAAAATACAACTTTCACATTAAAAAAACCGCCTTGGGCGGTTTTTTAGTTAGCAGCTACTGTATTTTCTCTTGGATAAATACTAACTTGCTTTTTATCTTTACCTTTTCTTTCGAACTTAACAATTCCATCTGCTGTTGCAAAAAGAGTATCGTCAGATCCCTTTCCTACGTTAACACCAGGATGGATTTTTGTTCCTCTTTGTCTTACTAGAATATTACCAGCTGTAACAAACTGTCCATCTGCTCTTTTTACGCCTAGTCTTTTGGAAATACTGTCACGACCGTTTTTGGAGCTACCTACCCCTTTTTTGCTGGCGAATAATTGAAGATCTATTCTAAATAACATGACTTACACCTCCTTGTCATGAATCTCAATATATTGTGGATAACTCTCTTGAATATTTTTTAGTCCAAGGAGCATCGTATCCATTAAAAGCTTTATGTCATATAGCTCTTTTTCCGTTAAATTCATTGGCAATCTACATTTTAGATATCCGCTCTTTATTTCATGTTCGATAGCAACCTGCGCTACTTCATAGAGCCCTAAGACTGTGGTCTGTGTTAAAACAGAAACCGCAGCACATACGATATCCTGTCCAGGTTCTGCCGCATAGGCATGACCTGTTACAATAAATTGTTCAATGCCTTTCTTCCGATTACGATAAATAGAAATTGATATCATAGACTAATTCCTAAGCATTAATCTTCTCAATAACTAATTTTGTGTACGGTTGACGATGTCCTTGCTTTCTTCTATAATCCTTTTTCGGCTTATATTTGAAAATGATGATTTTCTTAGCTTTTCCTTGTTCAAGAACTTTAGCTTCAACTTTAGCTCCTGCAACCATTGGCGCTCCAACAGTTAAGTTACCATCTTTTGAAACTGCTAATACACTGTCAATTGTAACGATATCTCCTTGATTCGCATCTAATTTTTCAACGAATAAAGTATCTCCTTCTTGAACTCTGTATTGTTTTCCACCTGTTTCAATAATTGCGTACATTCATTACACCTCCCTGACCCAAACTCGCCAAATGCTAGGTACTTGCGTTTTAAACCCGATTTGTGCGGCTACCTACAGATATATATAATACCATAGCAACCCTATGGTGTCAACTATTTGGTAGACAAATCATTCAATACTTTTTTGACATTTTCCAGACTGCCCATGGCCTTAGTCTTTAGATCATCAAAATTTAGAGAAGGATTGGGCACAATAAAGGATTGAACCTTTGTTAGACCCTCGATCTCCTTGCGAGTAATAAACTCTTCTTCAAATATTTTGAATGCCGTTGGATGAACTTCGAATATAACTGCCTCGCAACTGGTATGTAGCGCAATGCGCCGCATTTCTTTTTCAAACCTTTGAAGCAATGTATATTCGTTGAGCAGCTTTCCAGATCCATCACAGCAATGGCATTTTTTTTGCATTACGGACTCTAGCTTCTGTCTTACCTTTTTTCTTGTCATTTCAACTAAGCCCAGTTCTGTCATTCCTAAGATTTTACTTTTAGTTCGATCTTTGTTTAAGGATTTTTCTAGTAAATTCAATACCTTCTGCTCATCTTCTTCATTGGACATATCGATAAAGTCGATGATAATAATTCCACCGATATCCCTCAACCTTAACTGCTTTGCAATTTCTACAGCTGCCTCTAAATTTGTTTTTAAAACAGTATCCTCTAAATCCGTTATACCGACGTATTTCCCTGTGTTTACATCTACAACCGTCAGGGCCTCCGTGCTATCTATAACAATATAGCCACCGCTCTTTAGCCATATTTTTCTTTCCAAGGCTTTATGAATTTGTGATTCGATCTTATAATGTCTAAATATATCATGGCTCTCCTCAAAATAAGAAAGTCGGTCCTTCAAATTTGGTGACAGTAATTCTACTAAGTCCATGGCACTTTTATATTCATTCTCATCATTAATGATAAATTCATGGATATTTTTACTAAAGGTATCTCGAATGGTTTTATCGATCAAGTCAAAATCCTTGTAGATGAGCCTTGGTGCAAAACCTAATTTTTTTTCTTTTTCAATCTTCTGCCATAATTTCAGCAGAAATTTTATATCCTCTCGAAAATCGTCCTTACTCTTTCCTTCGGCTACAGTCCTTAGGATCACGCCCATATTTTCCGGCTTCAACGCTTCGATTTCAGCCTTCAAACGTTCCCTTTCCTCTGCACTGCCGATCTTTCTAGATACACCGATATACTGTGTATCTGGCATTAACACAAGGTATCTTCCTGGCAGTGTTATATTAGTCGTTACCCTTGCACCTTTATCTGCAATGGGTTCTTTGATCACTTGAACAATAATCTCCTGACCTTGTTTTACCACATCTTTAATGGATATTTCCCGATCCACGAAATCCTTTTTATTAAAATATTCTTGCCCTAAAGCATCTTTCACGTAAAGAAAACAGTTTTTTTCTAAACCGATGTCTACAAAGGCAGCTTGCATTCCAGGAAGTACATTCACTACCCTACCTTTATAAATATTTCCCACGATACGTTTATTGTTCCGTCTTTCGATGTATAGCTCAACCAGTTCTTCATCTTCCAGGATCGCTAATCTATTTTCACTGATGCCCACATCTACTATAATTTGGTTCATAGAATCCTTTCGCCTCCTATTTAAGAGTATCCAGTCCGTCCAATGGTGTTTTGTTTTCTCCATTTTCTTCTTTAAATAAATCCAAACGATGAATTCTTACGCTATCTAAAATAATAGAAATTTTCTCAAGCTCATCCATCTTTTGAACTACCACTTCTGGTTTTAAATTTCCTTGGCTTCCTGCTGCTAAATCCATTTTTAATACTATGGTATGCTGATCTAGTGAAAATAATGTAATGCTGTGAATCCATGGTCTAATATTGGTTTCTGAAAATACAGGTTTTTTATTCCGATGATTTCCTTTATTCTTCTTATCCTTTTTTTCCTTGATTTCTATGATGGATTCTTCGGCTAAAAATTCTTTGATTTGATGATTGATGGCGTCTTCTTCCAATAATTCTGTCGTTCTAAATTGTACTAAGTAAGTGGAGCTGGCAACGACCGACATCAATGATTGTTCTTTAGAGCTTATTTCAAGACTTTTGATTATACCTAACCCCTCAGGCAATACATGATTTAGACTATCTTTAAAGGATTCTGCATCCATTTCTTCCATCAACTGAACATCAATATATTCTCCATCGCTGGCCACACCTACCCCTAGGGCCGTAGCAAATGCCATGATTGGTCTTGGGTTAAAGCCTTGTGTATAATCGACAGGGATATTTGCTCTCCGAATGGCCCTTTCAAAAACCCTTACAAGATCTAAGTGAGAGATAAAAACCATATCTCCTTTTTTATAAAATCTAGAACGTATGGTTACCATTAGCATATACCTCCCGTAAATATCTGATTAACGCCACAGCCTGAACAGCTTGTCCTACAGTTCGCAGTAACTTTTTCTGCTTGAGCATTTTTATGTTCTCTAATTAAAAACTCTTTGCTCACACCTACATCTATATGATCCCAAGGTAACACCTCATCGTAGGATCGATGACGATTGGCATAGAATGCTGGATCTATTTCTGCTTTATCAAATACTGCCATCCATTTTTCGAAGTCAAAATGTTCTATCCATCCATCAAACTTACAGCCTTCCTCTACGGCAATTTCCAGTACCTTAGAAAGCCTTCGATCTCCTTTGGCAAATACAGCTTCTAATAGACTGGTTTTAGAGTCATGGTAGTTGAATGTAATATTTTTATGCTTCAGCGCTGACACCAGTAATTTTTGTTTTTCATAAATTTTGTTCAGCTCATCCTGTGGCTCCCATTGGAAAGGCGTGAAAGGCTTCGGTACAAAGGTAGAAGCACTTACTGTAACATTTAATCCCTTTCCTCGTTTCTCCTTTGGTACATTATAGTAAGCATCGACCACCTTAAAAGCAAGATCCTTTATTCCCAATAGATCTTCGTTTGTTTCCGTTGGTAATCCAATCATAAAGTAAAGCTTTACACTGCTCCAGCCAGAATTAAAGGCATTTTCAGCAGCATGGACTAAGTCGTCCTCTGTAATTCCTTTATTAATAACATCTCGGAGTCTCTGACTTCCAGCCTCTGGTGCGAAGGTTAACCCCGTCTTTCGGACTTTTTGGATCTCTTCAATCAATTCTAATGAAAAATTGTCCAATCTCAGAGAAGGCAATGAAATGCCAATTTTTTTGCTGCCATATTCATCGATTAAATGTCTGACCAATTCCTCTAGCTGCGAATAATCGCTGGTACTTAAGGAAGCTAAAGAAATTTCATCATACCCCGTACTATTTACTAAAGCCTTGGTTATTTCCTGTAGTCTATCGAAGGATTTTTCTCGAACAGGTCTGTAGATAATCCCAGCCTGACAGAAGCGACAACCTCGGATACAACCTCTAAAAACCTCCATCATCACTCGATCATGGACAATATTCAAATAAGGGACAATAATCTCTTCTGGATAAAATACTTCATCTAAATTTTCAATAACTCTTTTTTGTATGGTTCTCGGTATTTCTTCATACCTGGGCTCAACAGATCGAATGGTGCCATCCACATTGTAATGGACTTCATATAGGGAAGGAACATATACGCCTTGGATCAATGCAGCCCTTCTTAGAAACTCCTGCCGATCATACTTTGCTTTTTTATGTTCCGCGTATAAATCTGTAATTTCTAACAGAACTTCCTCCGCTTCTCCCAATACTGCAATATCTATAAAATCTGCAATGGGTTCACAATTATATACGCAGGGTCCCCCCACGATAACAATTGGGTCTTCAACCTTTCTATCCTTACTATAAAGGGGGATATTGGCTAATTTCAGCATATTTAATATATTGGTATAGCTCATTTCATATTGAAGGGTAAATCCTACAAAGTCAAAATGTTGAATCGGCTGTCTGCTTTCTAAAGCAAATAAGGGGATATGATTTCGCTTCATTTCTTCTTCCATATCCATTGCAGGTGCAAAAACCCTTTCACAAAAAATATTTTCTTTGCTGTTCAATAAATTATATAAGATCTGCATCCCTAAATGGCTCATGCCAACTTCATAAACGTCTGGAAAACAAAAAGCAAAACGCAACGTGTCCTCTTTTACATCTTTATGTATACTATTAATTTCATTTCCTAGGTATCTGGCAGGCTTTTCTACTTTATACAGTAATTCCTCTATTTGTAACTGGTTCATTATTTTTCTCCCTTCAAGATCATCTTTAGTTATATCATAACATAAACTATCTAAAATTATTTATTTACTTCAAAGATCCCATCATACCGTCCCATATTTCTACATTCTTAGCAGTTCGCCTAATGTAGTGGTATTTTCATACTTAAAAATAGCATCAATCACTTCACTTTCAGATATACTTCCAATTACTTTGCCTTTCGTATCTACAATTGTTATAATATAATATTTTTCTAATGTAAACTCTTCCAGTATTTTTCTTATCTCAATAAATTCCATGGCGATGATATTTTTGGCTTCCATGGTTCCCTCATAAAATAAGGATTTTTTATTTAACACTAGATTTTTAGCAAATATCAGATTAACTCTAGATTTCTCCTTTGCATTAGATAGCCCAATATAAACAGCCAATGCACTTAAAAAAGCATACTCTATATTATAAACGAATGTTAAGTATATTCCAATAGAAAACAATAAGATGCATAGGATATATCCCAGCCTGATAACCATATAGGTGGCTTTTTTAATCCCTAGATAGGGAGCCAACAGCCCTCTAAACACTCTTCCGCCATCTAAAGGAAGCATTGGCATCAAATTGAACAGCCCTATGCTTAAATTGACTGTAATAAAAAATTCCATATTTTCCTGCCATGGTTTATTTCCTAGTCTTAAAACAGCAAATGAAATCAATATCAGGATAAAATTTAAAAGCGGTCCAGCTAAAGCAATGGCTATCTCCTGCTTTGAATTCCCTTCAATATCACCTAAGAATTTTGCAACGCCACCAAAAACAAACAATTTAATTTCTTTTACCTGAATTCCATAGTAAATACACATGAAACAATGAGATAATTCGTGAAGGAACACAACTGCAATCAATATCAGAAGCTTGTAAAAATAATTAAAAATCATACTGAAAATCAGTATGAAAATTATTGAATAACTGGTCTTTACTTCTATATTATATATTTTAAATAATGTCATTTTATTTTTAGCTCCATACTATAATTGTTTTGTGCTTAGATTCATATATTGAATCGGATCAATCGCCTCATTCCGATACCATACTTCCAACAAAAATTTTTCTGTTGAAGTTCCAATCTTTTGACCCCGATCTACACTTTGGTTCATATTGACATTATTTTCGCCTAAGTATTTATATACAGAAAGTAGTTCCCCTTTATGTTTAATGATAATATAGTTCCCTATGGCTTTATTAGAGCCTACTTCAATAACAACCCCATCATCAACGGAATAAATATTTGTTCCTGTTTCACTTTTAAAAATCATACCATTTGCTTTATATTCAGTAGAACCAATGGGCTCATTAAAATACGTAATTATTTCGCCATCAATTGGCATGATAAATCGCTCTGCCAGCTTATCTTCACTTTTCATTGCCTCAATGGTTTTATTACCAAGGTGTTGGATATACTTAGGAATCCCTTTAAGATTCCCAATATAATCTTCCATACTATAGCTATAATCTAGTTTTTCTTTTAAAAAGTTGATTGCATTTTTAGGTGCATCAAATTTAAGTGCTTTTATCATAAAAATACTGGCAGTTATAAGGAGCACTGTTATGAGCCGAATCCACGTCTTATTCAGCCAATCTTCATAATTCATAAATAAAACTTTTCCGTTGCCCCATATATTATTAAAATATTTTCCTTTATTTTTACGCACAATCATATATACCACTCCTTTGCTTTAGTATAATATATTGATTGCGCATCGTATTTATTACTTTATGGAATCCTTCCATATAAAAAAAGCTCCTAGAAAGAAGCTTCCAATAAGTAAAGACCATTTAATTAGATTAAATAGCCTTTACACCCAACATATTCAATTGGAAAATTATTACCTACCCCGATCCTTCATTTTTTTTATCGGTATATTCGCTACTAAGGCAGGTATACTTGCATCATCATATTCTCTTTTAGTTTTAGTTAATCTAATATCTAATCCATCCTCATCAATTTCCATGTAATCTGAAATAACCTTGATAATATCTCCTTTAACCATTTCTAAAAAGTCAGGAGAACAGTTTGCTCTATCGTGAACTAATACGAGTTTTAATCTCTCTTTTGCTACATTCTTACTCGTTGAAGATTCTTTGCTAAAAAATTTCCACAAATCCATGTTCGTATCCTCCCCTCGAAATTTATTTAGCTAATCCAAATATTTTCTTTAGCTTAGTCATAAAACCCTCATCATTTTCCATACTCATAAAAGGTACTTCTTCCCCAGCGATTCTTCTAGATACGTTTTTGTATGCTTGTCCCGCTAGTGAATTCGAATCAGTAACTGCTGGTTCCCCTCTATTCGTTGAAATAACAATAGCTTGGTCATCAGGAACTACACCTATGAGACGAATGGCTAGAATATCAATCATGTCATCGATATTCATCATATCTCCTCTTTTAACCATGTCAATTCGAATACGATTCACAATGAGCTCTGGATCTCTTATTTCAGCGGCTTCTAAAAGTCCTATGATTCTATCCGCATCTCTTACAGCGGATATCTCTGGCGTTGTTACAACGATAGCCCTATCAGCTCCTACAATGGCATTCTTAAAGCCTTGCTCTATCCCAGCGGGACAATCGATTAAAACATAGTCAAATTCCTGTTTTAATTCAGATGTCAGTTTTTGCATCTGTGCTGTTGTAATCGAATTTTTATCTTTCGTTTGTGCTGCTGGTAGTAAATATAAGCCCTCATATCGTTTATCTTTAATCAGTGCCTGCTTCAATCTGCAGACACCATCTACAACATCAACAATATCATAGACGATTCTGTTTTCTAACCCCATTACTACATCTAAGTTTCTCAATCCAATATCCGCATCTACCACCACTACCTTATAGCCCAACTGTGTTAGACCAGTACCTATATTAGCTGTCGTAGTTGTTTTACCGACGCCTCCTTTTCCAGAGGTAATAACAATAACTTCGCCCATACAAAACTTCCCCCTATCCTATTATGCTTCAAAGAAATCTATTATTTTTTATTTAAATAAGGCTCAATATAAATCATATGATCCTTAACTCTAGCCAACTCTGGAACTTTCGGTTTTTCATAGTCACCATCTGGCGCTCTCGTTATAAAATCTGCAATTCGAAGCTGCGTCGGATCTAAATAAAAGGCTGCGACGCAGGATTTTATATTGCCATTGGCTCCAGCATGGGCAACCCCTCTTAGGCTTCCCATGACAACAATGTTTCCATATGCTGTTACTTGGGCACCTGGATTAACATCACCTAGAACCACTACATTTCCATCAAAATTAATGTTTTGACCTGATCTTAATGTCCCTTGAATAAACTTGGTCTGTCCTTCATCTATACCAGAGAAAATTGATTCTGTTAGCTCTTCTTTTTCTAAAGCCTCTCTTTCCTCTGATGTTAAAACATACATTTTATATTTTGTTTTAAGCAAAACGCCTAATTCTTCTTTTTGTTCGATGCTCAGCGTGTCACAATGGATATCGAAAATTTTAGCTCCCTTATAAAAAGACTGTGTTTTTTCGATTTTATCGTCAAGCTGTTGCTTTACAAATTCAAAATCGTATTGAGGCTTCACATAAATTAAAATCCCTTTTTTACTGCCTTTAAATTCTATTATATTTTCTTCAACCACCTGTATTACCTCCACAAACGTATTGCTTCAGATTATTAAATTCTCCATAAACAATATAAATCCTTCTTTAATATGTAAAAAAAACTTAAAAATGGAGATTTCAAGCCTTTTGCACTATTTATATGGCAGCAGGCCACTTTATGGAAGTAGCCTGCTTTCAATTGTAAGATTCTCATTTTCATTCGTCGCATTGAGTCCCATATATTCTGCTACAATCTCTCTAAAAATCGGTCCTCCATATCCCCCAGTTCCTCCTTGCGGAAGAAGAACAGCAATTGCGATTTGTGGATCGTCATAAGGTGCAAAACCAGTAAACCATGTAAAGTTATCATAGTTTTCCTTATATTGGTCAATATCCCGATCTTTAATGTTTGGATTCACCTTTTTTATCGCCTCTCGCATTACAAATGCATCATCTCTGTATTTTGTATTGTTCTTATTGCTCTCTTTTAATTCCTGCATTTTTTCTTCTACTGCATGTAAAGAAACACCATATCTGGATAAGTTTCCTTTTAGATATTCAACTTCATCTAAAGGCGGAATTTTACCAGATTTTTGTGCTGTTCCTGTTTTTGCTGCCACAGGAATCGGTAACTTATTAAAATACATTCTGGTGGATCCAGTTGCTGTAACTTCATACATACCTTTTGTTATCTCATCTAAATGAGCATAGTTTTTCAACTCAATTCTTTCAATCAACTCTACGGGAAAATTTGTAACCGTTCCATCTTCAATGGATTTCGTTTTATCCACTACACTAACCTTATATTTATATCCGTCATTTGCTAAGATTGCCATGAAATTCGCCATTTGAATCGGCGTATAGGAGTGTTCCCCTTGACCGATGGAGAAGTTCATAGTGTCTGCTATGCTCCACTTTGCTTGGTTAAAATAATTATATTTGATAACATCAGAATAGAGATCTACCTTTTCTTCTCGAATCCCAATTTCCTTCATTCGATTGACTAGAGTTCCCCTTGATGGGTTCTCATCTGCCCAACTTAAAATTTGGTTGATAATCTCATTTACATTTTCTTCTGTCTGTCCTATCTTCGCTGGATTTAAATCTTCGATTTTCAGCTGTCTGTTTAAGTAGTTTCTTAGCATAGCCTTAACCGTATCCATCTTTCGTTCGATGCTTGGAACGCCTCCTGACTTTTCTCTCGGTATGTCGATTTCTATACCCGTACGATCATTTAGACCAAATCTTTTCGTATAGTCAATCAATATTTCCGGACTCATTTTAATAGGTAAGGGTTTTCCTGCACCGTAATCATAGCCTGTGGCTAATGAATAAAAATAATAGTTATTTGAGTCCCGAATTGCATCGGATAAGTTTTGATACCCCATAGTTGAGCCACGTTGGTTCCATAGCCAGTTACCAAAGGAGTGGCCCCCAACTTTAATGTAGCCTTTATCTAAAATTTTATAATTTGGACTCAGCCCCTGTTCTAAGCCTACTAATCCAACCAGCATCTTAAAGGTAGATCCTGGCTGTACCGCGGTACTGAGCGCTATATTTAAAAGTGGTCGCGGTGCCAATAAATCTCTTTCATTTTCAGGCATTAAACTTTGCCAATCGGCCCCACTAATCCCTGTAGCAAATAGGTTTGGATCGTAAGTAGGATAGCTAGCCAAGGACAGCACCTTCCCTGTTTTGATATCTAAAACAACCACAGCCCCCGATTTAGCATTTTTTCGGATACCACTGGTGCCTGTAAATGTATTTTTACCCCACCGAGTTTCGTAAGTACCGCCTGTTTGAATTGCATGTAAAACGTCTTTGAGAACTTCCTCTGTTTTTTTCTGCAAATCATTATCAATGCTTAAATATAATGTCTCTCCAGGGATTGCTTCTTGTTTCTCCAATACTTCCATTAATCTTCCCTTAGAGTCGACCAAAACTTTTTGATAACCATCTGTCCCCTTTAATACTTCTTCAAATTTATGCTCCAATCCCGTTTTGCCGATAATATCTCCCGGTAAATATTTGAGCTCTTTAATATACTTATCGATTTCATGCTGCTGTGCAATTTTTCCTAGATAACCTAGTAAGTGCGCAGCCAATTCTCCTTCAGGATAATATCGAATGGATTCAATATTGACACTGATTCCTGGTAAATCCGAAATATTTTCCTCTATTTGAGCCACTGCCCGCGGAGAAATATCCTGTGCTAATTTCACTGGATTGTATTGTAGGTAACTGCTGCTCCTTATTTGTTCTCTTACAACCATAATCTTTCTAGCTTCTTCAAAGGAATAGCTATCTGGAATATCGTATTTGGTTCTAAGTTTATGAAAAGCATCGATGGCCTTTATATTGAATTCTTCCGTTTTAAAGCCATGACTCTGTAGCCAGTCTTCTTTCTTCAATTCATCCGTATATCGCCATCTCGTACTTTCCTTTATGGATATGGGAACCGTTATATCTGGGATTTCAATCAGCTTGATCTGAGCCTCGTAGGGATCCTCTTCCTTAATGCCATACCGCTCCTTTAAGCTATTGAATGCTTCCTTTCCATCAATCCCTATAAAGCCATAGGTTTCTTTCCATTTATCTAAATTGATATCATAGGTAAATGCGTATTCACCATTTTCAGTTTGTACAATTGGAAATTCATCTGTATATTTATCGCCATTTTCCTCTAGAATATTAAGCAATTTCAGAGAGACTTCGTTAATCTTATTACTATCGATTTCATTTCTCATAATTTGGACAGTGAAGCTTGGGCGATTACCAGCTAACAATTTTCCATATCGATCCCTTATTTCTCCTCTGGGAGCACTGATTGGTATGTTTTTAAAGATTCTGTTCTCTGACTGTTCTCTGTAGTCCTGTCCTTCTACGATCATGAGGTTCGCTAGTCTTAGAATTATAACGATGATAATTATAGCAAAACCTAAAATTATAACATTATATCGATCATTTAATTTTTTCAAAAACATGAGCATCACCTTTAGTTATTGTCTTTTTTTCATTACATCTAATTTAAACAGTTTCGATACATAAAAATAAAGAATAGGAGAAAGAATACAGTTATATATCAGTTCTACAATCAGCATTTTTTTAAATATGTTCAGTAGTTCAATTCTATATCCTAATAAAAATATCAATAGTAGATTCATTAATTCGTAAAATATCGTTGCTAGTCCGGTTAATATAATTGGAATTAAAATATTGCCTTTGAAAATCTTTTGCTCTGTCAACCCTACCGTATACCCGATCAGCATATAGGCTAAGGCATTCATGCCGATGATTCGACCAAAGGTAATATCTTGCAATAACCCCACAAAAAATCCGATAATAGCCCCTTGCTTTTTTCCACTATGTACGGCAAAGGATATGACCAATATAATTGCTGTGTTTGGTAAAGTCCCTAATATATTGAACCATTGTAAGGTTGTAGATTGCAATATTAAATTCAGTACAACAATGATACTAATTATAATAAATTTCACGAGTTGCTTCCCCTTTTTCTAATAATCAGTCTGATCCTGGGTCACGATTATTACCTTCGTCAACCTTTTAAAGTTTACGGATGGCTCTACTTTAATTGTTTTTAATAAATGATCCCCAGTTTTATCTACACCGACAACCTCTCCAATCTGTATTCCCGCTGGATAGATGCCAAGACCTGAAGTAATGATTTTATCCCCTACAATTACATCTGCCAAGGGATCAAATAAATATCCTGTGATCTCATTTGAAATACTCCCAGTAACGATCCCTTGTAAGGAACTGTCTCGCATCAACTGGAAGCTAACAGAACTGTTGTTATCTATAATAGAAATAACCTTGGACCAGTTGCCACCAACTTCATATACCTTACCAACCAATCCGTTGGAATCTAGCACCACATTATCTTTTTTTACCCCCTGATTTTCCCCAACATTAATCGTAAACAGATTAAACCAGTTTCCAGGGCTTTTTCCTGTGATATCTGCCGTGATCAGATTCTTGTTTTCAACTTCATCGATATAGTTTAAAGCATATTTGAGATTTTTTAACTCTTCTAGTTCACTTCTTGATATGGATAAATTCAGCACCTCTTTTTCCAAAGCTTCCACAGTTTCTTTGAGCTCTGCATTTTCCTCTTTCAACCTCGTTAAGTTTGCAAGAGAAGTAACATTGCTTCCAATGGTATTCATCACTCTATTAAATGTGTTTTGAATCGGACTTAAGATGTTCCCCACCCATTTTTCTACAAAAGTAATGTTTTCCCTTTGCTCTGAAGTAATCCCAACTATAATAATGAGAATGATAGCGACAATTGTCACTATCATTGCAGATCGATTCATTGACTTCTTTTTCCTAGCCATATCTATCACCCAGTCTATCCTAATTTCTTCGGAGCGATTAAGACTCTTCTTAAAGTATCTATTTCTTCAATGGTTTTACCAGTACCAATTGCAACACAATCCAATGGGTTTTCAGCAATTCTGACGGGCATTCCTGTCTCTTTTTTTACTAGAAGATCTAATCCCTCCAACATAGCGCCACCACCAGTAAGCATAATACCGATCTCCATAATGTCTGCAGCCAACTCTGGCGGTGTTTTTTCTAAAGTATATTTGATTGCTTCTATAATTTGATACACTGGCTCTCTCAAAGCATCCAAGATTTCCGTAGAGGTAATCTCTAATGTTTTTGGTAATCCAGAAACAAGGTCCCTACCCCTAACGAGCATCTTTTCTTCCTTGTTTTTAGGGAAAGCAGAGCCTATAGTCATTTTTACCTCTTCTGCTGTTCTTTCTCCAATCATTAGACTATATTCCCGCTTGATATATTGAACGATGGATTCATCTAGCTCATCGCCACCTACTCGTATGGATTTGGCAGTAACAATCCCACCTAAAGAAATAATAGCAACTTCCGTAGTGCCGCCACCAATGTCTACAACCATGCTCCCTGTAGGCTCTTCAACAGGTAAACCTGCACCAATTGCAGCAGCCATAGGCTCTTCTATTAAATAGGCCTCTCTCGCACCTGCCTGAAGTGCAGCCTCTTCTACAGCCCTTTTTTCCACTTCAGTCACTCCCGACGGAACACAGACAACCACCCTTGGTTGTATAATACTTTTTTTAGCACTGGCTTTTCTAATAAAGTATTTTAACATGCTTTGTGTTACATCGAAATCTGCGATGACTCCATCCTTCATAGGCCTTATCGCTACAATATTACCAGGCGTTCTACCAATCATTTTTTTAGCATCTTCTCCTACGGATAAAACTGTTTTTGTATCGTTTTGAATTGCTACTACTGAAGGCTCATTCAACACAATCCCTTTTCGTCTTACATAAACTAATGTATTTGCTGTTCCTAAATCGATTCCCATATCACGTGAAAAAGATTTGAATATACTCATATTTAATGCTCCTTCCTATACACAACGATTATATCAACTTATGCTCTTTCATGCTGAAATAAACGCCATCTCCAATAATTATATGATCCAATACGCTTATTCCAATAATATTCCCTGCCTCTATCAATCTCTTGGTAATGTTTATATCCTCTCCACTTGGATTTGGATCGCCACTTGGATGGTTATGTGCCAATATAATAGCAGAGCTACTCCGCTTAATTGCCCTGTTAAAAACTTCCCTTGGATGGACGATCGAAGCATTTAAGCTGCCTACAGAAATATTCTCAATAGCAATTATATCATGCTTCGTTGTCAATAATAATATATTAAATATTTCCTTATTTAAATAGCGCATTTCCTCCATTAACAAATTGCTGACATCATCAGGACCCTTTATTTTATAATTATTTACCTTTGTTGTTAAAGATATTCGTTTTCCTAGCTCTACTGCAGCGATAATTTGAGATGCCTTTGCCAGTCCAACGCCTTTTACTTGGCTCAGCTCTTCAATGGTGCAATCCTTAAGACCTCGTAGTCCTTCCGTACTTGTATTCAATATGCTCCTTGCCAGATCAATTGCAGTTCTGTCCTTTGTTCCAGTAGACAGGATGATTGCCAACAGTTCTGCATTGGATAAGCTTTGACTACCAAAGGACAGTAATTTCTCACGCGGTCTTTCACTCATTGGCATATTTTTAATACTCATATATCCATAGTGATCTTCCATATAAAAGCCTCCGTAAAATTATATTTTAAAGGAGGTTGATGTCAAAATGATTCCGAAGAACTACTCCCAATTTAAATATTGGTAGACCCACAACATTAAAATAATCCCCTTCTATTTTAGATACAAACAAAGATGCTTTTCCTTGAATTCCATAGGCACCGGCCTTATCCATAGGCTCTTTCGTTTCTATATATCGATTGATTTCCTCATCAGAAAGATGATTAAAATACACATTTGTAACTTCAAAATCTACTATTTCTTTTTTCGTGCGACAGTCAATCACTGCAAAACCAGTGATTACTCTATGGATTTTTCCTGAAAGAAGTTTTAGCATCTGGTAAGCTTCATCCGCATCTTTGGGTTTCCCTAATATCCTATTATATTCTACTATAGTATCAGCACCAATAACAATATAATCTCCATCTAATTTATTCGAAACATCCTTTGCTTTTTGGTAAGCCAATTCTTTAGCAATTTCTGGTGCTGAAAGTTCTGTATTGATTTTTTCTTCAATATCACTGCTCATTACTTCAAAGGGAACACCAAGTCCTTGAAGAAGCTCCCTTCTCCGTGGAGAAGCAGAGGCTAAGATCATTTGTTTCATAATTCCACCTACAATCGATTGAATATTACTACAGATAATAAAAGTCCAATTAGGCTTGCTACATTTATTTTTAAAAGCAAGGTGATTTGGAAGTAAATAACCCCTAAATTAATTTCGATATTATTCAGCCCCAGGGGCGCAGGCCCGTAGTTTAAGAATGGAACTGCTGAAGCAAAAAAATTTCCGATTAAGCTTCCTAGCACGACTCCGGTTGCTATAAAAAGTACAAGCATCCAAGAACTTCTAAGTTTTTTCATAATGAATCCCCCATTTTCAATTATGATTTTGTCACATATCTAATATTGGCACGAGTATTGTTCAAGGTATAATTTGCAGTAATTCCTATAAATATTCCAGTAAAAATACTGGTCAGCATCAATATTGGCAAATACGCAAATATTTTAGGGTTTTTAATAATAATACCTGCAACAGCTAATTGTGCGATATTATGCCCCATAGCACCAAAAACACTAACACCCACTAAATTGAAGTATTTTCTAAAGAATCTATAGATGACCCACATAACAATAGTGCTGACGAATGCACCTGCCATGCTATAAATCATAGAAATCATCGCTCCAGATGCCAATCCCCCAATAAAACTCCTTAATAGATTGACAGCCAACGCATATTTGATACCATACATCGCCAAGGTGATTAAACCTATTATATTAGCCAATCCTAGCTTTGCTCCAGGAGCAAAAGCTGTAAAAGGATTGGGAATTATCGACTCAATAATATGAAGAGCTAATCCTACTGAAGTTAACATTGCCAATCGTACCATTTTTTTAGTATCCATTGAATTACCACACTTTCAATTTTTTGTTTTGATTTTAGAACGATTAATATTTTAACAACGATAATCGTGGTCTATTTCGGAATATAAGAAATTTAGCATAATAAAAGTTTATCATTTACAGTTTTAATATACAAGTGTAAATAATTGATATTCCTGCTCATATTCGCATATAGAAATATAGCCTTCATAAAAATAGAAGAATCCTTTAGGATTCTTCTATTTTTATGAAGCTTATAAATTAAATTTTTGTTTTCTTTCTAATTGTCCCTCAATCGCTTTCGTAGGGCATTTTTCCACACATACGAAGCAATTTGTACAATTTTCATAGTTTATAAATGCTAAGTTATTTTTAAATTCAATTGTTTGTGTCGGACAATTTTTAACACAGATTTGACATCCAATACAGCCAACTGTACATTTTTGTCGAACTACTTTACCTGGTTCTTTATTGTTACATGTAATAACAACACTTTGCTTGTATGGCGCCCAAGCGATGACACTCTTTGGACATACCTCTAAGCATTTACCACAAGCAGTACATTTTTCTGGATTAATCTTTGCAATTCTTCCATCTACAATTTCAATTGCATCGAAGGCACATGCTTTTACACATGTTCCCAATCCTAGACAACCGTACTGACAAGATTTGCTTCCACCTTGAACCATAGATGCAGCAACACAATCTTGAATACCATCATACTCAAATTTCTCGCCACATTTTGTAGTATCTCCATTACAAATTACTCTAGCAACTCTTTTTTCTTCACCTGTAGCAGCTACACCCATAATATCCGCCACTTTAGCAGCAACATCCGCACCGCCAACAGGGCAACCGTTTACAGGTGCCTGACTAGCCGCAACAGCCTTTGCAAAACTGTCACATCCAGGGAAACCACAGCCACCACAGTTTGCTCCTGGTAGTACATCTCTAATAGCAACTGTTTTCTCGTCAACAGGTATCGCTAACTTTTGTGAAGCATACGCTAAGCCTGCTCCAAATAGCAAGCCTAGTCCTCCAAGGCTAACTATGGGATAAATTATTGTTTGAAGATTCATATTATCACTCCTTTACACCAATCCAGAAAAGCCTAGGAAAGCCATCGACATTAAACTTGCAGTAAATAATGCAATTGGAAATCCTTTGAATGCTTCAGGGATATTAGATAACTCTAAACGCTCTCTAATTCCAGCAAATAAAACGATTGCTAAAGAGAATCCTATAGCCGAAGCAGCTGAATTCACTATCGTTTCGATTAAATTATAATTTTCTTTGATATTTAAAATTGCAACCCCTAATACTGCACAGTTTGTAGTAATAAGCGGTAGATATACTCCTAATGACTGATATAAAGTAGGACTACTTTTTTGAATAACCATTTCTACAAATTGAACTAAAGCCGCTATTACAAGAATAAATGTAACCGTTTGCATATATCCTAGCCCAAGTGGATTTAGAATAAACGTTTGTACTAAATAAGTTATTAAACCAGCTAGAGTCATAACGAAAGTAACGGCCATTCCCATACCAAAAGCTGTTTCTACTTGTTTAGAAACTCCTAGAAATGGACAGATACCTAGATTTCTAGACAAAACATAGTTATTCACTAATATTCCGCCAACTAATATTACAAAGATAGATTCTAATGTCACTAATTACACCTCCCAATTACGCATTTTTTTGTTTAGCTGCAAGACTTCCAAATAAAGCTAGAAGTAAGCCTAGAACCAAGAAAGCACCAGGAGCTTGAGTCATAATAGCAAAAGGCTCATAGCTACTCCACATGATTTGTTTACCAAATATAGAACCAGCACCGATCAGTTCTCTAATAGAGCCTAGAATTGTAAGCGCAAGTGCAAAACCTAGTCCATTTCCTATACCATCTACTGCTGACACGAAAATAGAATTTTTAAATGCAAAAGCCTCTGCTCTTGCTAGTATAATACAGTTCACAACAATTAGCGGTAAGAATATGCCTAACGCTTCATATAATGGAGTTACATAAGCCTGCATAAGCATTTCTATTATAGTTACAAATGTTGCGATAACAACAACAAATGCTGGAATTCTTATTTGATCTGGTATAACCTTTCTAAGCATAGAAATTACCATGTTAGAGCCTATTAATACTGCGGTTGTGGCAAGACCCATACCAAGACCATTTGTTGCAGAAGTAGTAACTGCAAGTGTAGGACACATTCCTAATACTTGCACAAAAGTTGGGTTATTAAAAATTAATCCATCATTAAATACTTTTTTTATACTCACAAACTCACCTCCAAAACTAAGGAATATATTATTTTAGTACACCTTCAAATAATTTTATTGCTGCATTAACACCTGCTGTTGCAGCTCTTGAGGAAACTGTAGCTCCTGATATCGCTTCAACATCTGTTCCTACACTTAACTCACCTTCAGCAGATTTTCCTGCAAATTGACCTGAAAATCCATCTTCAGTAATTTTAGATCCTAGACCAGGTGTCTCACTCTGTGATGCTACTTTAATACCTGCTATAGTTCCATCACTATTAACACCAGTTATGATTACTACGTCCCCACCATATCCTTTGGTTACTGTTTTAACAGCATATCCAATGGTGCTTCCGCCTTTTAGTCCTTCATAAGCTTCTTGAACACCTTCTATTTCAGTAATAGAAGTATTCTCCACTACCTTAAATTCGTCTGCATCTGGTAATAGTTCTTTCATATATACAAGGTTTGCTTCCATAGCCTTCTCTTGTATAACAACTTTTGTAACATCATTTACAACACTCAGTAAACCAGCTGAAACTGCAGTTATCACTAGTAGTATGATACTCAATTTAACGATTTGTTTCATGGATTACTTCACCTCCCCAAATACTCTAGGGCTTGTATACTTTTCAATTAAAGGCGCTGCAATATTCATAAGTAGAATAGAGAAGCCTACACCCTCTGGATAATTACCATAGAATCTAATTACCGAAGTTAAAATACCACATCCAAGCGCAAATATGATTCTTCCTTTAGGTGTTACTGGAGCAGATGCATAGTCAGTAGCCATATAAATCGCTCCTAACATCAATCCTCCTGCTAAAAGATGATAAATCATAAATTCAAAGTTGAATTGACCATATAGTAAAGATGCAACTGCTACTGTACCAATATATACGGCAGGTATTTGTATTGAAATTATCCCTCTATAAACTAAATAAATTCCACCTAATATAAGTAATATTGCAGATGTTTCACCTAAAGAACCTCCGATGTTACCAAATAACATATCCATTATTTTAGGTGCATTACTTGGTATTTCAGTCATTCCCTTTACAAAACTTAAAGGAGTCGCTGTTGTTCTAGCATCTACTCCTGGCTTTACCCAACTTGTCATTCTTCCAGTATAAGAAATCATTAACATAATTCTCGCTGCTAAAGCAGGATTCATAAAGTTATGCCCAACACCTCCGAAAAATTGCTTTACAACGATGATTGCTATCATCGAACCTAAAACAGGTATCCACCATGGTGCAGAAGCAGGAATATTAAATGCCAATAAAAGTCCTGTTACTACTGCACTTAAATCGTTAATAGTCACAGGCTGTTTTCTAATTTTTTGAAAAATCATTTCTGAAATAATAGCTGTTAATACAGATAATAATATAATTTTTGCTCCATTTAACCTAAAGTAATATAATGCACCTACCGTTGCTGGTAACAGAGCAATAATTACATCTAGCATTACTTTTTGTATCGTATTCTCAACCCGAATGTGGGGTGAAGAAGATACAATTAATTTTCCTTCCATCAAATCTTCCCTCCCATCAACTAATTACTTTGTTTTCTTTTCTTTGCAACAATTTCTCTTTTTGCTACTCTAATGGACTGCAATAACGGTCTTTTTGATGGACAAATGAATGAGCAAGATCCACATTCAATACAGTCTAACGCTCTATATTTCTCAGCATGCTCCATCATGTTATTTAAAGAATAAGCACTGATTTGTACCGGTTGAATAGAAACTGGACAAATGTCAACACATTTACCACAGCGGATACATTGCTGAGGATCTGGTATTCTCGCTTCATTTTCGTCGAATACTAGTACTCCAGAACCACCCTTTGTAATCACTACATCAACTGAATGTTGAGCAAATCCCATCATAGGTCCACCCATAATAATTTTTCCAGGCGTTTTAGAATAACCGCCGCATTGCTCGATTACTTCTTTGATTGGAACACCGATTTTCATTAGTAGATTCTTAGGATTTGCAATTGCACTTCCTGTAACCGTAGTAATTCTATCAATTAATGGCATTCCTGTTCTTAATGTCTTTGCAACTTGTGCAGCTGTCGCAACGTTATTTACAATAGCGCCGGCATCCGCTGGTAGCCCTCCTGAAGGAACTTCCCTCTTTGTACATGCATAGATTAATTGCTTCTCAGCACCTTGAGGATACTTTGTGTGCAATCCTACAACTTTAATATTTGGATACTTTTCTGCTGCTTTTTTCATAGCTGCAATGGCATCTGGCTTATTATCTTCTATACCGATAAAACCATTCTGTACATTTACAACCTTCATCATTGCTAGTAATCCTTCAACAATCTCGTCTGAATGCTCTAACATTAGACGGTGATCTGCTGTTAAAAACGGTTCACACTCAGCACCATTTAAAATAAAGTTATCAACTTTCTTATCTGGCGGTACGGATAATTTTACATGTGTTGGGAATGTAGCACCACCCATACCAACAATTCCAGCATCTTTAATCGCTGCAAGAATTTCTTCAGGTTTTAATGAGTCTACAGTTCCGATTGGCTTAATAGAAGAATGTACTTCATCTAGCCCGTCAGATTCAATCACAATTGCTTGAACTTCCCCACCAATTACGTTTGGTATCATCGTAATTTCTTTAACAGTACCTGATACACTTGAATGCACTGGAGATGAAACAAAGCCTTGAGGCTCTCCTATTCTTTCACCTACAGTAACACGATCTCCCACCTTTACAATTGGCTGACATGGTGCTCCAATATGTTGTTGTAGTGGAATGTATACAACACTTGGGTCAACAGCTTTCTCTATTTTAAGATGAGCTGTAGCTTCCTTATAGCCTGGAGGATGGATACCACCTCTAAAGGTTAAAAAACTCATTACATATTTCACCCCTTAAATATTATTTGATTATAGCTAAACCCCTTAAACTTTAAATAAATCAAATAAACAATAAGATTATTTGATTTACTTAGTTTTACGTTATTTAATCTATAATCACTTAATTTATTATTATGGAATAATTATTCTACATTACTATATTAGTATAAAATTTAAGATTTAACAAGCCTTAATACTGTATCTTTTGTATATTCTTTATGTAATTTTCTATTTTGCATCATAAATCGACAACATTCTTGTGGCTTATATCTTAAATATTTCAATGGTTCTAAAGATTGTATCTAAAAAATTGTTATGCAATTTATATAGATCCAGATCTGTAGTAGTCATTTCTAAAGAGGCCTTGATATTTTTCTCTTGATGATCTAACATTTTTTTTAATTCATCTGCAGCGAATGAA